>DATHBB010000233.1:0-37121 GCA_035296385.1 Pyrinomonadaceae bacterium
GCGGTCACACAGGCGGCAGCGAAACCGTTGGCTGCCGGAGGCATTGAGGCCGCTCTTAATCTGTTGGTGTGTTGATTGGCAGTAGGTACATTGACTCATCCGAGCCTTATAACCCAACTACTGCTGTTTAGTCACTCCCCGAAAATTTGGCCGGTGGCGCGGCTGCGGGAAATGTTTTACAATTCAATTTGGTTCGCGACACGGGGCGAGCGCAGCGACAGGCGGCTCGCCCTTCACGTTTACGCAGTTTCCCGGCGAAAGAAGTTGCAGTTTTATGGAAGAATATTCAGACCGCACTCCTTCGGACATCGTGAGCTTTCCGATGGTTCCCATACGCGATGTCGTGATCTTCCCGTTCACGAAAGTCGCTTTCAAGATCGGGCGTCCCGGTTCCATTCGCGCGCTCGAACAGGCGCTCGCCGCCGACCGCACGATCTTCCTCTCCACGCAGCACGACGCCTCGATTGACGAACCCGCGCCCACAGAGATTTACGGCGTAGGGACAATCGCGCGCATCCTGCAAGCGCAGAAGTTGGAGAACGGGCAGACGAAAGTGGTCGTCGAGGGGCGCGAACGCGCCACGACCATTCGCGTCGATAACGACAACGGCGCGTTTACCGCCACCGTGCGCCGCGCGCCCTCCGCGCTCGAATCCGGCCAGCGCATCGAAGCCTTAACGCAACGCATACACCAACTCATAGAGCAGCACCTGCGCCTCGCGCCCGAAGCGCAAACGGACGCGCTCCAACAGGCCATGCGCAACCAGGACCCCTCGCACCTGACCGACGCGCTCGCCTCGCAACTGCGCATCTCGGTCGAAGACAAGCAGGGGTTACTCGAAATCTTCTCCGTGCATGGTCGCATGCAACGGCTCATCGAAATCCTCGAAGCCGAAGTTGACAAGCGGCAACTCGACCGCACGATTCAGGCGCGCGTCAAACGGCAGATGGAGAAGGCGCAGAAAGAGTATTACCTGAACGAGCAGATCAAGGCCATCCACAAGGAACTCGGGCGCAAGGACGAGAAGGCCGAAGTGGAAGACCTGCGCAAGAAGATCGAAGAAGCGGGGATGACGGAGGAGGCGAAGGAGAAAGCCTTGCAGGAGCTCCACCGCCTCGAAGCGATGCCGCCGATGTCCGCCGAAGGCACGGTCTCGCGCACCTACATCGACTGGCTCTTGAGCGTGCCCTGGAAACAGAAGTCGAAGGAGATCAAAGACCTCACGAAAGCCGAAGAGGTTTTGAACGACGACCACTACGGCCTTGAGAAGATCAAGGATCGCATACTCGAACATCTCGCCGTACGCCAACTCGTCAAGAACCCGAAAGGCTCGATCCTCTGTTTCGTCGGCCCGCCCGGAGTCGGCAAAACGAGTCTCGGCAAATCCATCGCGCGCGCGACCGGCAGAAAGTTTGTGCGTCTCTCTCTCGGCGGCGTGCGCGACGAAGCTGAGATACGCGGCCACCGCCGCACCTACATCGGCGCGCTACCCGGCCAGATCATACAGATGATGAAGAAGGCGGGCGCGACCAACCCGTGCATCCTCCTGGACGAAGTTGACAAGCTCGGCGCGGATTTTCGCGGCGACCCGTCTTCGGCCTTGTTGGAAGTCTTAGACCCCGAACAGAACAACACGTTTCAGGATCATTATCTGGATGTCGAGTACGACCTCTCCAAAGTCTTCTTCATCGCGACGGCCAACGTGCTCCATACGATCCCGCCCGCGCTGCAAGACCGTCTGGAAATCCTGCGTCTGTCGGGCTACACCGAGCGCGAGAAGTTGGAGATCGCGCGGCGTCACCTCGTCGTCAAACAGGCCGAAGGGAGCGGGCTGAAGCCCGAACAGGTCGAGTTCACGGACGACGGACTGCTTGAGATCATACGCTCCTACACGCGCGAGGCGGGCGTGCGCAATCTCGAACGCGAGATCGGTTCGTGCTGCCGCAAGGTGGCGCGCAAACTCGTCGGCGAGAACAAGGGCGAGGAGTTCAAAGATGTCGTCACGCCGGAGCGCGTGCGCGAGATGCTCGGCCCCATACGCTTCCGACAGCAGCAGGCTGCGGCTGAAAGCGAGATCGGTCTCGCACTCGGACTCGCGTGGACGGAGGTTGGCGGCGAAGTCTTGCAGATCGAGGCGACGCTCACGAACGGTCGCGGCGGCGTGCAACTGACGGGCAAACTCGGCGAGGTCATGCAGGAGTCGGCGCAGGCCGCGCTCACATGCATCAAGGCGCGCTCGGAGCGCATCGGCGTCAGTCTCGACCACATACGCAAGCGCGACCTGCACGTGCATATCCCCGAAGGCGCGATCCCGAAGGACGGCCCCTCGGCGGGCGTCACGCTCGCCACGGCGATGGCCTCCGCCTTGACGCGCGTGCCCGTGCGCAAAGACGTGGCGATGACGGGCGAGATCACGCTGCGCGGCAAGGTGCTGCCCGTCGGCGGCATCAAAGAGAAGATGCTGGCCGCGCACCGCGTCGGCGTGACGACGCTGATCCTGCCGAAAGAGAACGAGAAGGACCTGGCGGAAGTGCCCGAAGAGGTGCTCGCCGCCATCAGCGTCCATTTCGTCGAGACGATTGACGAAGTGCTCGTGCTCGCGCTCGAAGACGCGTGCCCCACGGACGGCGCGGACGACGCGGCGGCGCAACCGCCCATCTGGTCAACCGAACCGCCCGCGCAGAGCACGCCGACGATGGCAGACTAATTCAATGATGAAGTCGGAACGATGAACGATGAAGTAAAACATTCAAGAAATTGAAATGTTCTACTTCATCGTTCATCGTTCCGACTTCATCGTTTTTGACCCCTCCGTTTCACCTCAATCTAAGGAGAATATTTCCGTATGGGCAAATACGAAGACGCGGACCTGATTTTGAAGCTCTACGACCTGCGCCGCGAGGAGACGATGCGCAAGGCGCGCGCGTTTATGGCGACGTTCCACCCGCAGAGCATGCAGGACATCATGGCCGTCGCCACCGGCGAGAACAACGCCTACATGCGCATGGTCATGTCTTACTGGGACATGGCCGCGTCCCTAGTCAACAACGGCGCGATTGACGAGCAGATGTTCAACGACGCCAACGGCGAACACTTCTTTTACTACGCCAAGTTCGAGCCGTTCCTCGAAGAGATGCGTGCGACCTTCGGCCCGCAAATGTGGACGCACCTCGAACAACTCGTGATGCGCGCGCCGAACGCCAAAGAACGTCTCGTCAAGATGCGCGAGATGCAGAAGAAGATGGCGGAGAACGCCGCGGCGCGCAGCGCGGCGGGCACACCCAAACCCGACGAGCAACCGACGCAAACCGCCTCCGGCGCGACCTCGAAATAACAGTGACAAGTGACGAGTGACGAGTGACAAGTTAAAAAGACGTGAATCGTGAATCGTAAATCGTGAATAGAAGAAAGCAGGGTTTTTCTATTCACGATTTACGATTCACGTCTTTTGCATCTATTCACGATTCACATCTCCTTGTCTTCAACTTGTCACTCATCACTTGTCACTCGTCACTGTCTTATGAAAATTACGAGCGCCGAATTCGTCAAGAGTGCGTTTACGGAGCAGGACTGGCCGCGGAACGCTTTGCCGGAGGTGGCCTTCCTCGGTCGCTCGAACGTCGGGAAGTCGAGTCTGATCAACTCGCTCTTAGGCGTCAAAGGACTGGCGCGCACCTCTTCCACGCCCGGTCGCACGCAGGCTCTTAATTTCTTCCTCATCAACCGCCGCCTCCATTTCGTAGACCTGCCCGGCTACGGCTACGCGCGCGTGCCGCGCGCCATCCGGGAGTCGTGGGGCGAAATTGTGACAACTTACCTTGCCAAGCGCGCGTCGCTTGTGTTACTAATTCAAATCGTAGATTCGCGCCACGAACCCACTAAATTGGACTTGCAACTGCGTGAATGGCTAACGGCTCACGCGAAGCCGCACCTCACCGTTGCGACAAAATCCGACAAGCTTTCGCAAAACGAATTGCGCAAGAACATCGGGCGGGCGCGCGCGAGTTTGAGCGCGTTAGGGAGCGGCGACGTGATCGCCTACTCCGCCGTCACGGGACACGGGCGCGAACGCGTCTGGCGCGCTATCGAAGAGGCCTTAACCGTCACACAATCCCCCAGTTGAAAAGTCGAATCGTCGTCGCCGCCGCTGTGGGGCGACACTGTGGGCTGGGACGGCATCTAACTTTGAGTTAGACTCTGCCCACACATAATAATTCGTCTGAAACTTTTACGGGATGCGAGACGTTTGCAGGAAGTCGCCAATTACCTCGTTAACATAACCGCCGGAAACATCGCCGCTCCTGCGCCGAGCCATAAGCCTTCGCGCACCTGAGGCATCATTCCCGACATCATTTAAGGATTTTTTTCATACGCGGCCATAGAGTCCGCACGCAATTCAATCTCATTGACAGTAACACGACAAGAGTTGGACACAACTCTCGTTTAGAACAGGCAGCTAACTAACAGACACACACGGCTGCACTCACAGAGAAAAGAGAAATGTCACAACGTACACCACGCACACGAACCAGCAGTAGCAGCAGCAACGCGGCCAACGGCAACACGGGCGAGAACGGCAACCGTGCCACCCCCGCCACCGCTGCCGCCGTCGTTGACACGCCGCCCGACGAGGTCGCGGACAAGGATTTCATGCCGCAGGGCAGCGGCGACGCCTTCAATCTGGCGACGCTCAAGGAGATGTCCATCTCCAAGCTGACGCAGATCGCCAAAGACATGGACGTGCCCGGCGCGACCGGCATGCGCAAGCAGGAACTCATCTTCAAAGTCCTCGCGGCGCAGACCGAAAAGAGCGGCCTCATCTTCTCCGAAGGCGTTTTGGAAACCCTGCCCGACGGCTTCGGCTTCCTCCGTGCCCCCGAATACAACTACCTCCCCGGCCCCGACGACATCTATGTCTCGCCGTCGCAGATCAGGAAGTTCGACCTGCGCACCGGCGACACCGTCTCCGGCCAGATTCGCCCGCCGAAAGAGGGCGAACGTTATTTCGCGCTCATCAAGGTCGAGGCCATCAATTTTGAAGCCCCCGGCGAGACGCGCGACAAGGTCTTCTTCGACAATTTGACGCCGCTCTACCCCGACGAGCGCCTGATGCTGGAGACCGAGCAGGAGACGCTCGCCGCGCGCGTCATCGATCTCGTCACGCCCATCGGCAAAGGCCAGCGCGGCCTCATCGTCGCGCCGCCGCGCACGGGTAAGACGATGATGCTCCAGACCATCGCCAACTCGATCTCTCGGAATCACCCGGAAGTCTCGCTGATCGTCCTCCTGATCGACGAGCGACCGGAAGAGGTCACGGACATGCAGCGCTCCGTCAACGGCGAAGTCATCTCTTCGACCTTTGACGAGCCGCCGACGCGCCACGTGCAAGTTGCCGACATGGTCATCGAGAAGGCCAAACGACTCGTCGAGCACAAGCGCGACGTGGTCATCCTGCTCGACTCTCTCACCCGTCTCGCGCGCGCGCACAACGCCGTCGTGCCGCCTTCGGGCAAGATTCTCTCCGGCGGTATTGACGCCAACGCCCTGCAACGCCCCAAGCGTTTCTTCGGCGCGGCGCGCAACATCGAAGAGGGCGGAAGTTTAACGATCATCGCCACCGCTTTGATCGACACCGGCTCGCGCATGGACGACGTGATCTTTGAAGAGTTCAAGGGCACGGGCAACTGCGAAATCCATCTCGACCGTCGCCTCGTAGATAAACGTCTGTTCCCCGCCATAGACATTCAACGCTCCGGCACGCGCAAAGAGGAACTCCTCATCAGCAAGGAAGACCTCGCGCGCATCTGGGTGATGCGCCGCGTCCTGAACCCCCTGTCGCCAGTCGAGCAGATGGAAGTCGTGCTGGAACGGCTTGGCAAAACCAAGTCGAACGCCGAATTCCTCGCCTCGATGCAAAGCTGAGAGAACAGTGACAAGTGACAAGTGACAGGTGACAAGTTAAAGCAGATGAAAAACTGTCTTTGAACCTGTCTTTCAACTCGTCACTTGTCACTGTTTTAACTTGTCACCTGTCACTCGTCACTTGTCACTTTTTACGGCTGTTGCGTAGAATGGCTGCCTAAGCTTTGCAGTTCAGTTTGTCGGGACGCTTCCGCGCGTGCGTGGGAGTGTCGGGTGAGGGGTCTTGCGCGTCGCGATCTTATCGTCGGAGGCTGTGCCGTTCGCGAAAACCGGAGGCTTGGGCGACGTGGCGGGCGCGCTCCCGAAGGCTCTCATGCGGACGGGCGAGGTGGACGCCGCGCTCATCCTCCCGCTCTACGAACAGACCAAGCGCGAACTCGTCGGCAAGTTGCTCATTGACAATCTGGAAGTCGAATGGACGGGCGGCAACCGGCGCGTGCGCGTCTGGTTGAACGAAGAGACCGTCAGCGCGCCCGCGTTTCTCATCGAATCGCAGGAATATTTCGCGCGACCGAACGTCTACGGCTACCGCGACGATCACCTGCGCTTCGCCTTCTTCTCGCGCGCGGCGCTGGCGCTCTTGAAGCATCTGGGCAAGCCGCCCGATGTCGTGCACGGCAACGATTGGCCTTCGGGTTTCGCCGCCGCCGAACTGCGCGCACGCCGCGCCTACGACGATTTTTACAGAGGGACGCGCACGCTCTTTTCCATACACAATCTCGCTTATCAGGGCGCGTTCGACCCGGGCGATTTAGGCTATCTCGGCTTCGGCTGGGGCGACGTGCACGACGCATTTCTATTGGAGGGCGCGGCCTCTGCGCTAAAAGCAGGCTTGATGCTCTCGGACGCGCTCTCGACCGTCAGCCGCCGCTACTCTTACGAGATACAGACGAGCGCGCAAGGCTACGGCCTCGACTGGCTGCTGCGCATGCGCCGCGACCGCCTCGTCGGCGTGACGAACGGCGTTGACTACGACGCATGGAATCCGGCGACCGACCCGCACATCGCCGCACATTTCAGCGCGGACGATCTTTCGGGCAAGCGTGAGTGCAAGCGTGATCTGCTCAAACGCTTCCATCTGCCGGAAGAGTTGGATCGACCGATCATCGCGATCATCTCGCGGCTCGTCGCGCAGAAGGGTTACGATCTGATTCGCGAGGCCGCCCCCGCCATTCTGGAGACGGGCGCGTTCTTCATCGCACTCGGCGCGGGCGCTCAGGAGTACGAAGACTTTTTGCAAAGCCTGCGCGACCACGCGCCGCACCGCGTTGGGATTTACAAAGGCTACGCGGGCGAGCCTCTGGCACATCAAATAGAAGCGGGCGCGGACATCTTTCTCATGCCTTCGCTCTACGAGCCTTGCGGCCTGAATCAGATGTACTCGATGCGCTACGGCACGATTCCGGTCGTGCGCGCGACGGGCGGCCTGGACGACACGGTTGAGAATTTCAACCGCGCGCGCGGCACGGGCAACGGATTCAAGTTCGATGAATATTCGGCGCGGGCAATGCTCGGCAGCATCTACGAAGCGTTGTACGCCTACGCCGATAGAGACGCCTGGCGGCGCATTCAGTTGAACGGGATGCGCGAGGACAATTCCTGGGACGCCGCCGCGCGCAGGTACGTCGAAGTTTACCGCGCCGTCGCGCGCATGTGAGCGGCGGCGACGGCGTAGAGCGCCGGGAGTTAGTGCGCGGAATTTTTATAGCAGTTGGTCATTCAAACGCGGGCGTTCGGTGCAGTATCCGGCTCGCGTCATTACAAGTTAGGAAAGAAGGAGATTTACAACAATGAGCGATAGCGAATTTGTCAACGATGTCAGCGACGCCAATTTTGAAGCGGAAGTTTTACAGTCGGATCGCCCCGTACTCGTGGATTTTTGGGCGGCCTGGTGCGCGCCGTGCCGCATGATCGCGCCGACGGTGGCGCAGGTGGCGGAGAAATATTCGGAGAGCGCGCGCGTCGTCAAACTGAATGTCGACGACAACCCGAACGTCCCGCAGAAGTACGGCATCAAGGGCATCCCGACGCTGATTCTCTTCAAGAACGGCAAGGAAGAGGAGCGCGTCGTGGGCGCGACGACGAAGGAAGCCATCTCGCGCATGATCGACAAGCACGTCAACGCGGGCAGCGGCGTGGCCAACGCTTAAGTTTTATCGTCACAGGAAGCGGCGCGGGGTTGCAGTTCACACGAGCGTCTCGCGCCCTTTCTGTCGTCAGTCGTCAAACAGTCTGAAAGATTGTTCACGCTCGCCGTATGAGGCGTTTGCACCTCCGGACGGCGGGCGACTCCCGGACGCTCGATGAAACAAACCATCAACAGCCGCGCGAATAAGAGCGCCGCCCGCTCCCCGAAGAGCAACAAGCGACGTTTGCTCGAAGACAGACTGACGGCGGCCAAGCGTCTGCGCGCTGTGGAGGACGCGCGATTTCGTGCGCGTCAGGCGCAAGGGAAGTTGCGCCGTTTCGTCAGCGCGAATTTCCGCAAGCAGGAAGTGATCGACGCGCTCTCGCTCCGGCGCGGCGAGTGCAACCGTTGCGGCGCGTGCTGCGAGATACTCTTAAAGTGCCCCTTCCTCAAGAAGCACGGCGACGGCACGTCAACCTGCGGCATCTACGAAGACCGCCCCAATCAATGCCGCCTCTTCCCCATCGAGCGCCGCGACCTAGACGAAGTGCGCGGCCAATGTAGCTTCTACTTCATCGAGAAACCGATCAAGCTGGAAAGAGCAAGCTAAGAATACAGTGACGAGTGACAAGTGACAGGTGACAAGTTAAATCACAAAGACTTGTTCCAACTTGTCACCCGTCACTTGTCACTCGTCACTGATTTCATATGTCTAAAGTCATCGTTGTCATCGGCGCGCAGTGGGGCGATGAGGGCAAGGGCAAGATCGTCGATCTTCTGGCCGAACGCTTCGACATCGTCGCGCGCTATCAGGGCGGGCACAACGCGGGGCATTCCGTCTACGTCGGCGAGCGCGCCTTCGTCCTGCACCTGATCCCTTCCGGCATCATTCACACGGGCAAGACCTGCGTGCTCGGCAACGGCATGGTCATCGACCCGAAGGCCTTCTTCGAGGAGGCCGACCGACTCGCCGCGCAAGGTCTGGAAGTGACGCCCGAACGCGTCCTCGTCAGTTCGCGCGCGCACCTCATACTTCCCTATCACCGCGCGCTCGACCACACGAGCGAAGAACGGCTCGGCAATGAACGCGTCGGGACGACTTTGCGCGGCATCGGCCCCGCCTACGAAGACAAGGCCGGGCGGCGCGGCATACGCGTCGCCGATGCGCTCGTGCCCGAAGTCCTGCGCGCGCGCATTGAGCGCAATCTGGAAGACGCCAATCGCATCATTGAAGCTTACGGCGGCTCGCCGCTCAACGTCGAAGAAGTCTTCACAGAAACTTCGCGGCTCGTCGAACGCCTCGCGCCCTTCATCGCCGACACGACGCACTTCATGAACCGCGCCGCGCGCGAAGGTCGTTCGATCTTGATCGAAGGCGCGCAGGCCACACTCCTCGACGTGGATCACGGCACATATCCTTTCGTCACCTCTTCGAGCACGACCGCCGGAGGCGCGAGCATCGGCACGGGACTCGCGCCGCACCGCATCACGGGAGTGCTCGGCATCGTTCGCACCTACACGACGCGCGTGGGCGAAGGACCATTCCCCACGGAGATGCTCGAAGGCGAAGAGGAACTCGGACAACTCATACGCGAACGCGGGCGCGAGTACGGCGCGTCCACGGGTCGCCCGCGCCGCTGCGGTTGGTTCGACGCCTTCGCCACGCGCTACGCCGCGGAGATCAACGGCTTCACCTCCGTCGCCCTGACCAAGCTCGACGTGCTCGACGCGCTAGACCGGATCAAGGTCTGCACCGGCTACCGTCTCGACGGTCGCGAAGTCGAAAGTTTCCCCGCCGTCTCGCAGGACTTGCGCCGCGCCGAACCCGTCTACGAAACCCTGCCGGGCTGGAACACATCCACCGAAGGCATCACGGAACTCGACCAACTCCCCCCGAACGCGCGCGCCTACGTCGAATACCTCTCGCGCGCGATGGACGTGGAAATCGGCCTCGTCTCCACCGGGCCGGAGCGCGATCAGACCATACTCTGTCACGGCTCCGCGCTCGAATCCTGGCTTTGAGAGCAATTACAGTCGGCACGCTTGCCCGCCGCAAACATCGTATGTACAATGACTGACGAAGCGTGACCATTACCAATAACACCGCGCGCGGCGACTCATCCGACGATTTTGCACACACACGCCGCAGGCGGCGCACGTTTGAAAACTTCACTTCGGGCCGATAGCTCAGTTGGTAGAGCAAGTGGCTTTTAACCACTGGGTCGCAGGTTCGAGTCCTGCTCGGCTCATCAATCTTTGCAAAAAATTACGGGTAGCCACAAGCGGGCTACCCGTAATTTTTAGTCCCGCGTCGGGCATTTACCGCTTTAGTGATTGTTGAGATTGAGGATGACTGTTTTACTTCCATTGTCGTGGGCTGTGAACGTTTCTGTCAGTTGGACATTATCATCGCCCCACCGTGTGCCGCCGATGTGGTGCTTATAAGTCACCCTGAACTGCGTGCTTTCGTCCCCTATGCCCCCCAGGTTGCGTGTAAAACTCACGGTGTGGTCTTTCTCGATCTTCTGGTGACCGTCAATGCCGAACATGTTCTCGGTTTTGAAACTGGAGCCATCTTTATACTCGAATTTCGTGACCTTGATCTCTCCGTCGGTGCTGTTTTGCAACCGGATAGTAAAGTCCTCGCAATTAGCCATTTGCTTTCTCCTTTGAAGAATGGGTGGTTTCTTTTAGCTACAAACCATCGCCGCAAACCTTAAGCAATGTTAGTCTGACGTGAGGTTGACGCGGCACGGGGCAGCCGAAGACTTGGAATTCCGAGCATCAGTCTAATACCACAATTCCAGCCGCTGTTAAAGATACATAAGCCATCAGGCACATAGCTTTCTTCGCCCGGAACAATCTTCCCGGTTTCAAAGTAAGACTTGTCACTTTTTCTCCTTAGCGTTTGAGGAATGTTTTGAGAGTTTGATGCAGGCATCTGTCCGCGTCCACAATCCCCGAGCCACACGTTATTGTCTTGGGCGACGTGCCATCGTTATATCGAATTATTATTTCGCTGGAGGGGCTTGCCTCGCTATCGGTGGGGGAATAGTCGATCTTCAGGTTTGTCGAGAGAATGCCGCTGATGGTGCCGCCGGTCGTCTTTCGTCCTCGTAACGAGCGTTCGCTGATCATAAACGAATCGGCTGCTTTATCGAATGTGTAAGTTTCTTTGTACCAAAATGTGCTGAGGCAGATGCAGGCGAGGAAAAGCATCCCCGCCACCATGACGGATGAGATAATTATACCGACGTTGATGCCCCTGCCTCTCTCTGTAAACATGAAGGCGACGAGCAGAACACATACGGCGAGGCAAAAGATCGCGCCCGCCAAACCGAGCAATCTCCCTTCCCTGTTATTCCTGCGGACGATGATTAGCCTGTTTGATGTCTGCTCTATAACTTCCATGCAGCTTTCCCCTGAAACGCTTTGCCGAGGCAGACAAGGAAGCACCTTATCGTCAAAATTAACCTGCCGGATAGAGACAAATCAAGGCTTCAGTTTAGACGGATGAAAGCGATGCTGATTCATGTCGGGTTTGAATGAATTGTCCGGCCACAACGTGCGGCGACGACGTTTCGGGTCGTGTTATTATTCTACGGTGTCGGGGTGGAAGGCTTTCGTCTCCCCGTCTCCTCGTCGCAGGCGCGGTCGCGTTATGCAAGGTGCGCTGTAAGCGCAATCAACAAAAATTCAGGATAACCGGACATCTGATTTATGGCGCTACTAAACATCACGGACGCGAGTGGGCGGCGGTGGCAATATAGGCTTTCGGAGCAGGCCGTGTGCACCATCGGGCGCGCGCCGGACAACTCGGTCGTGCTGGACGACCCGCGCGCTTCTCGTTATCACGCTTACGTCGAGTGTGTTGACGGGGCATATGTCATCGTTGACGGGCGCAGGGCGGGGGCGACTATTCAACGCAGCGCCAACAAGGTTTTGGTTGACGGCCAGCCGTTTCAGGAGCGCGTGCTGAAGGACGGCGCGCAGATCACTATCGGGACGAGCGTTCTCGGTTTCGAGGCGCTGCACGAAGAGGCAGCGGCGGCGAAGACGCCGGGCTTCGATTATGACGATCAACGACTCGGCCACACGCAGGTGAGGATCGAGGCCGGTGAGTTGATGGGGACGCGGCTCAAGGCGGTGTCGGGTTCGACGCGTGAGGAGGTCGAAGCGTTGCGGCGCAAGGCCGACATACTCGCACTGCTGTACGAGATGAGCCAGACGCTCGGCTCGGTCTTCGATCTCGATCTCATCTTCGAGAAGGCCACGGACATTATTTTTCGCGTCACGCCGGCAGACCGCGTGGTGGCGTTGCTGGCGGACGAGCAGGATGAAGAGGCGGGCGGAGATGATGACGACGACGGCGGCTTGCGCCCGGTGGCGATGCGCCTGCGCGACGAAAAACTCGCCACGCGCGCCAAGAGCCTGACCATCGGGCGCACGATCACGCGCAAGGTGATGCGAGAGCGCGTCGCCCTGCTGTCGCAGGACGCTGCCGCCGACGAACAGTTCGCGGGCGTTAATTCCATCATCGCGCAGGGCGTGCGCTCGACGATGTGCGCGCCGCTCGTCGCGGAGTCGGGCGTGCATGGCGCGCTCTACGCCGACCGCCTCGACGAGTTTACGTCCTTCACGCGCGACGATCTCGAACTGCTCTGCGCCATCTCGGCGCAGACGGCGGTGGCCGTCGAAAACGTACGCGCGCACAGACGCCTCGCGCGCGAGGAGGTGGCGCGCGCCAACTATGGCCGCTTCATGCCCGAATACGTCGTGCGCCAGATGCTCGAAAACCCCGACTCGTTCAAGCTCGGCGGCGTCAATCAAGTCATCACGGTGCTTTTTGCGGACGTGCGCGGCTTCACGAGTTTCGCGGAGCATGCGCCGCCGGAACAGGTGGTGCAACTTCTCAACCGCTATTTCTCCGCGATGAGCGACATCATCTTCGCTCACAACGGCACACTCGATAAGTATATCGGCGACGGATTGATGGCGCTTTTCGGCGCGCCCACTGCGACGCCGCAGGATGCCGCGAACGCGGTGGCAGTGGCCGTCCAGATGCAGCGGCGTATGAAGCACCTCAACGCGGAGTTTCGTGCCGAAGGCTTGCAGGAGATCAGCATCGGGACGGGGCTGCACACGGGCGAGGCGACGGTCGGCTACATCGGCTCGGAGCGCCGCACGGAATACACGGCCATCGGCGACACGGTGAACACGGCGTCGCGTCTGGAATCGAACACGCGCGGCGGGCAGATTTTGTTGAGCGAGGCGACGCTCAGGGCGATTCCCGAAGGACTCTTCCCCGTCCAGCAGCACGAACCGTTGACGGTCAAAAACCGCGCGCAGCCCGTTCAGGTTTACGAAGTTTTATGGCAACAGGGTGAGGATACCGGCAGCCTCGGCTGAGCGCACGCCTCTTGCGCGACGACGGCGGCTCGTCTTACACGCAATTGAACTCACCGAACATAAAGCACTCACCGCAGAGACGCAGAGAGCGCAGAGGGGGCGCAGAGAAAAGAAAGTCGGAACGCGGAACGCGGAACGATGAACTGAAAGCAAGTTGCCTTTAGTTCATCGTTCCGCGTTCCTACTTCCTAGTTTTCCTCTGCGTCCGTCTCTGCGGCTTTGCTCTGCGTCTCTGCGGTGAAGGTTTTTCAGCTACAGTTAATCGCAACTAGATATAAACCTCTCGCGTGCCGCGCGTCATGGGAAAGGCGGCGGTCTGCGCGGGGGCGGGCGTCGCCCGTCGTGATGTGGAGGCGGCGGGCCGAAATGCCCTTCGTCGGGTTGTGGGTGGGACGGGCGTTGTTGCTGCTGTTGCTGCCTTCTCTTTAACTCCTCGGCGCGCTGCGCGTCGTATTCGGCGGCGGCGGTATTTCTCACGCCGGACTGCGGGTTCGGCCCCTGAAGGACTAGTCCTTGAGACCTGTTCGCGGACGCGCCGACCGACGGCGATGCGTTGCCGGACTCGTTGCCCGTCGCACTGCTCCCGCCGTCTTTCACATCCGGGACAGACGTAGTTTCCGTATCACCCGCCGTTGATTGATTAGCCGTCGCGGGAGTTTCGCGCGCGGCGCGCGACTGAGTTTGTGTGGATGTCGTATCCGAAGCGGAAGAGGTGTTCGGATTCTCCCGTGCGGCGTTGAACTGCGTCGCGTCGGGCGCGGCGGATTGCGTGGCGTCGGCGGGCGCGTCGCGCGGCGTTTCGATCTTCAACTCGGTGGCGGGCGTCGCGTTGTCGCGGCGCATGAGCGGGAAGGCGATGAGGGCGCAGGCGGCGACGACTGCGAGCGCGACGCCGATCAACTTCGCCGTCGATTTCTGCGCGGGCGGTTCGTCATACGAAGGCGGCACGAACGAATTCATTGACGGGCGCGGACGCCGCGCGGCTTGTGCGTCGGTGATGGTGGTCTCGCTGAGAAGCGCGGCGTTCGGCGGGCGCACTTGCGTGGTGGCGCGCGTGCCCGTGGGCGACTGTTGACCGTATGCGGCTTGTGTCGTCGGTTCGAGGAGCGTCGCCATGTCGGTGGAGGGCTTGGTGAAGGCGGCTCCGGCCTGTCGCGCGGTGTTGGGTAGAGCGGCAGCCGCACGGCGCAGCGCGGCACGCATCTCCGCCGCAGTAGCTTGACGGTGCGCGGCGTTCTGCGACATCGCGCGTTTGAGGATTTCGCCGACCGGCGCGGGCACTTGCGCGTGTACGACGTGCGCGGGGCGGAGCGGGTCGGGCTGGCCGTTGACGATGGCGCTGGCGCGCGTCAGCGCATCGACCGGAGCTTTTCCCGTCAGCAAGTGGTAGAGCGTCGCGCTCAAACTGTAGAGGTCGCTGCGCGTGTCTGTGCCCGTTCCCTGAATTTGTTCGAGCGGCGCGTAGTTGCGCGAGTAGCCGAAGACGCTGGCGGCGGTCGCGTTGGTGCGAGTCTGCGCTGGTGTCCCCTTCGCCAGGCCGAAGTCGAGCAGCGCGATGTGGCCGCGCGTCGTCAGTTTCATGTTCTGCGGCTTGATGTCGCGGTGCACGACCGGCGGCTGTTGCGTGTGCAGGTATTCGAGCGCGTCGAGAAGCTCGTCAGCCCACGCGAGCACTTCGGCGATGGGGAACGCGCCGCCGCGCTGTTGCAGCAACTCGGAGAGATCGGAGCCTTCAATGAACTCCATGACGAGGAATTGTCCCTCGTCCTCCGTGAAATGGTCGCTGACTTTGGGGAGCGCGGTGTGGCGCAGGTGGTTCAGCAGGTGCGCCTCGCGCTCGAAAGCCTTGCGGAGCGTCGGGTCGTCGAAGAACGTCTGCTTGACGGCGACGGTGCTGCCGAAGCGTTCGTCTGTGGCGATGTAAACCGCGCCCATCCCGCCCTGTCCGATCTGTTTGACGACGCGGTAACGATTCTGTAGTAGCGTATTGGGTTCAATCATAGTTGGCTGGATAAACTCCCCGGCAAGAAGAACGGCGGCGGGTGCTCTCGTTGGAATTTCGAGAAAGTGAGGCGGGCGCGAGCGCGGGCGAAACTTCCGAGAGGTTTCGCCCTGAATCCAGATTACCTGATCGAGCTTACTTTAATCAACACTTAAATTGCCGCGCCGGAAACGCTGCGGATTTCTCAGGTGCGCGGCGGGCGGACGACGTTTGAGATGAGGCCGAGGCGGGCGAGGAGGCGTATGACGTAGCCGGAGAAGTCAACTTCGTACCAGCGCCAGCCGTGCAAGACGGAGCGCGGGTAGGCGTGGTGGTTGTTGTGCCAGCCTTCGCCGAGCGTGAGCAGGCCGAGCCACCAGACGTTGCGGCTGTCGTCGCGCGTCGCGTTCGGGCGCGTGCCCCAGACGTGGCAGACGCTGTTGATGCACCACGTCGTATGCCAGAGACAGAGCGTGCGAATCACCGTTCCCCACAACACGCCGCGCCAGCCGGCGACCGCGTAACAGAAAATTCCCGTCAGAAACCAGGGCATCGTGAACAGCACGCCCTTATCGAGCACGCGAATCCACTTGTCATCTCCGGCGATGTCGGGCACCAGCTCGCGGTAGTCGCTGCCCTCCTCCGCGTCCCAGCACAATATCCAGCCGACGTGCGCGTAGAAGAATCCCTCGCGCGGCGAATGCGGGTCGCCCGCGCGGTCGGTCGTCTGGTGATGACGCCGGTGAATGCGCCCCCAGCGCGCAGGCCCGCCCTGCAAGGCCGCCGCGCCCGTCCACGCGAGCACGCGGCGCATCCAACGCGGCGCGACGAAGCCCCTGTGCGTGAGCAGGCGATGATAGCCGATGCCGATGGCGAACGTGGTGGCGAGATAGAGGCCGACGAACAGCGCGAGATCGACGGCGCGCGGCGCGAACCACAGGCCGAGCAGCCCGCAGGCGTGCAGGCCTATGACGAGGATGCTCTGAATCCAGTGGATGCGAGACAGTGCGCCTGCTACCGGCTGTTCGAGTGCGAGGTCGTGAGTCTGTTGTTTGGACAAAAAAATTCCCTTTAACCATCTAATTCGCTGCCGCCATTAATATACACAAACATGTCTAAAAGAGACTAATTCGCCCGCACCATTTGCCACGCCGCCCCGCTTGACAACAGGCGCAAGACGGCGCGGAAGACTTCTCCACATGAAATAAACTATGATGGACGACATTCGATCTTAAAGGAGCGCAATTATGGAACAGCGAGAGGAACTTGCCACTTTGGCCGGAGGGTGTTTCTGGTGTCTGGAGGCCGTGTTCGCGGATTTGCGCGGCGTCTCGCGCGTCGTCTCGGGCTACGCTGGCGGCGACGTGCCGAACCCGACTTACCAGGCCGTCTGCACGGGCGCGACCGGCCACGCAGAAGTGGTGCAGATCACCTTCGCCCCCGAAGTCGTCTCCTTCAAAGAACTGCTCGAAGTGTTTTTCACCATCCACGACCCGACGACATTGAACCGTCAGGGCGGCGACATCGGCACGCAGTATCGCTCGGCCATCTTCTATCATTCGCCGGAGCAGAAAGAAATTGCCGCGCAAGTGATCGAGCAGACAAACTCCGCGCGCATCTGGGGCGCGCCCATCGTCACGCAGCTTGAACCTCTCACCGTCTTCTACCCGGCGGAGGCGTATCATCAGGAGTACTACCAGAACAACGCGAGCCAACCTTACTGCCGCGCCGTCATCGCGCCGAAAGTCTCTAAGTTTCGCAAACAATATCTTGAGAAGTTGAAGCGATAGAAGCGTGTGAATCAGGCGCATGTGCTCACGAAAAACATAGCGCTTTGCAATGCTCGGCGCGGACAGATTTGAGCGTTAGACTTTTAATTTGAGTAGTTAATCAGGTAAAGTTAAGAGCATGGTTACGAAGGAAGAGATTAAATCTGAGATTGAAAAAGTGCCGGAGGAGCGTCTGGCCGAGTTGTACAAAATCGTCAGAAGATTCGCTCAATCGAGACCATTATCTTCTCAACCCACCTTGATGTCTAAATTGAGGCGCATCCGTATTAGCGCTCCGCCTGATTTCTCCGAGAACATTGATCTTTACCTTAGCGGAGAGAAAACCATTGAATAGGGTTTTCATTGATACTTCCTTCGTAGTTGCCCTGGTTAACGAAAAAGATCAGCATCGTGCTCGTGCCTTCGAGCTAGCGGACTTGTTTGATGGATACCCACTGATTACGACGGATGCTGTGCTCCTTGAAGTCGGCAACGCTTTGGCGAGGAGTTTTAAGGCACAGGCGGCGGAGGTAATTGAAGATTTCCTCACTTCCGGCGAAGTAGAGATAGTAAATCTGGATAGTGCGTTGTTCCAGAGCGCGTTCGAGTTGTATCGAACTCATAAAGATAAATCTTGGGGCATGACAGATTGCATATCGTTTGTCATCATGCGTGAGCGCGGCATAGTTGATGCGCTCACAAATGATAAAGATTTCCGGCAGGCGGGATTCAATGCATTGATGCGCGAAGCGTAAAAGGACATTAGTTACACAAATCACATAAGCAAACGCGACTCTGTCATCGAATGAAAAAGCCGCGCGGGGTAAACGCCGCGCGGCTATTTTTCATTTGTGCTTTACTTTGAAAGCGAACGGCTTAACGGCGTGCGCGTTCCGCGCTCTCGTCAATCAGGTTGTTCGTCACGGAGAAGACGCCGGGCAATCCGCGCGCGGCAAACTCGGCGAGTTGCTTGTCCATGCGATTGCCGACGACGCCTTCGAGCGTCAAGTGGCCGCGATTGACGATGATGTGGATCGACGGATTCGATCCCATCGCGTAGCGATAGAGGCTGCTCGTGTTGAAGATGGTGCGATAGGCCTGCGTGCGTATGCGGTCGTCGAAGGTGGAAAGCGGCAATACTTCGATGTTGTTCACGACGCGCTCGACGCCTTTGATCTTCGCCACGCGGCGCGCGGCGTCGGAACGCGTCGAAGGCCGCACCACCTGCCCGTAGAGCGTCACGGTCCCGCCTTCGATCTTGTAGGCGAGATTGTCGAACACGCCGTAGTAAGGCAGCGTGACGAGTTCCTTGCGGACGCGTTTCGAGATTTGTTGCCCTTCGAATCCCTGCTCAGTCGCGAGCGGATTTGCATTTACAGTCGCAGCCGAAGTCGCCAGCGCGAAGAAGAGCGCGACGGCGGCGAGTCTGCTTTTGAACGTCGTCATAACTTTTATTTCACCCCTCGATAATTGTCAGTCGTTATATTTTGTTGCGGAAATTAGATGCCCGCGCGTGTCTTTGAGTGGCCTCGCGGCACGCGCGCCGGAGTTGCGCGAAAGCCCGCGCCGGACTGAGATTCCGAGCCGTTTTTTGCTATTGTTATGCTCTAGTCATTAACGGCAGGCGAGCGGTTAGCGTTTGCGGGGGGCCGAGAGAACCGGAGGGGCGAAGATGGCATCGGTTTGGGAACGGGGCGGGTTGACGTGGCGTGAGTTGGGACGGCGCGTCTGGTGTGAAATCTACGACGGCGACTTGCTGACGCGCGCGGCGGCTTTGTCCTACTATTTTCTGCTCGCGCTCTTTCCACTGCTCCTCTTCCTCATCGCCATGCTCGGATACTTCGCCGACGCGGGCACGGAACTGCGCGCCGACCTCCTGCGCTACCTCGCACACATCATGCCGCGTTCGGCCTCCGCTCTCATACGCACGACCGTTGACGAGATCGCACAAAACACGGGCGGCGGCAAACTCACTTTCGGATTGTTGACCGCCGTGTGGGCTGCGTCCTACGGCATGGGCGCGATCAGCGAGACGTTGAACTCCGCCTACGGCGTCAAGGAATCGCGCTCGTGGTGGAAGGTGCGCCTGACCTCAATCGGCCTCACAATCGTGATCGCCGTACTGACCATCACCGCCTTGATGCTCGTGCTCTACGGCGGCGAGATCGGCGATGCGCTGGCAAACCGTTTAGGGTTCAGCACGGCGTTCACGCTGATGTGGAAGGTCGTGCAGTGGCCGATTGTGCTGGCGTTCGTGCTGCTGGCCTTCGCGCTGATCTACTATTTCGCACCCGACCTGCATGATCAGCGCTGGTACTGGATCACTCCGGGGTCGCTCGCAGGCGTCGCGCTCTGGCTGCTCGTCTCCTTCGTCTTCCGCATCTATCTGCGCTACTTCGACAACTACAGCATGACCTACGGCTCGCTCGGCGCGGTCATCGTCCTCATGCTCTGGTTCTATCTGACGGGCTGCGCGATCCTCATCGGCGGCGGCGTCAACGCCGAGATCGAAAACGCTGCGGCTGACGAGGGCACGCCCGGCGCGAAACGTCACGGGCGCAAGAGTCCGCCAAAAAAAGCACGGTGAGCGCAACGCCGACCAGGACACAAATCTCCGCGGGCGGAGTGGTGTTTCGCCGTCGCGACGCAGACTCGCGCGTCGAGGTGGCGCTGATTTCGGTCGGCGAGAAAAATCGCTGGCAGTTGCCTAAAGGTCTGGTTGACGCGGGAGAGGCGACGGAAGCGGCAGCCGTGCGCGAGGCGCGCGAAGAGACGGGGCTGGAGACCGAACTCGTCGCGCCCGTTGACAAGATCGAATACTGGTACTACTCGACGAATAGAGGCCAGCGCGTGCGCTTCCACAAGTTCGTCTATTTCTATCTGCTGCGCTACGTGGCGGGCGACGTGCGCGATCACGACGCGGAAGTCAACGAGGCGCGCTGGGTGGAGATAGACGAGGCGCAGGCGCTGCTGGCTTTCGCGGGCGAGCGCAAAATGGTCGCGCGTGCGCGCGAGATGCTCGCCGGAGAGTACGGCGGTTGAAAAATCAGCCGCGCCTGCTTCGCGTCGAAGGCGATTTTTTTAACGTCCGGCCTTTGGTCGTTTCGGGTTGCCCGCGCCGGACTTCTTGGGCACAGCCGCCGCCTCGTCCGCGTCCGTTCCAAGATTCAAGTCAGCCCGGTCGTGCTGCGCCTGAACAACTTCGGAACGCTTGCCGAGTTTCTTATCCGCGCCGCGCTCCGCGCTCTGCTTCTTGCCTTCGCCCGTCGGCGGTTGATTCACTTTCCCACGACTCTTGTTCGCCATCTGCTTTAGTCCTCCCTGACATCATTCTTAAACGGATCGAAGCCCATTTTCCGAAGTCCGGCCTCCCGCCGTCAACTTCACGCCCCCTCGCGCGTGAGCAACTTGCGCGCCTTCTCCATCTCCTTTTTGCCGTCGCTGCTGACGGGCGGGTAGCGCAAGTTCAAAGACTTCAACCTGGCGAGCACGAGGTCTGCGACGACGAGCGCGCTGAACCAGCGGTGGTCTGCGGGGACGACGTACCACGGCGCGCGCTTCGTGCTTGTGCGCGTGAGCGCGTCCTCGAACGCCGTCATGTACTCGTCCCAACGCCCGCGCTCCGTCACGTCGTTCATCGAAAATTTCCACTTCTTCTCCGGCACTTCGAGCCGTTCGAGCAAACGCTCGCGCTGCTTCTCGCGCGAGAGGTGCAGGAAGAACTTCATCACGTGGACGCCGTTCTCCGTCAGGTATTGCTCGAAGTTGTTGATCTGCTGGAAGCGTTGTTGCCAGATGTTCTTCGCGTCGCGTATGCGCGGCGGCAACTGCTGGTCTTCGAGCCGTTCGGGGTGTACGCGCGTCGAGAGCACTTCCTC
Organism: Pyrinomonadaceae bacterium; assembly: GCA_035296385.1. Taxonomy (GTDB): domain Bacteria; phylum Acidobacteriota; class Blastocatellia; order Pyrinomonadales; family Pyrinomonadaceae; genus JAIVJZ01. The sequence continues at coordinate 21,088 of DATHBB010000233.1, forward strand.
GTAGTAGGAGCGGTTGAAGATGCCGATCTGCCCGCGCTTGGGCAGATACCTGACGAAGCGCCAGAGGTAATCGTGCTTGAGTTCCGTCGCGCCCGGCTTCTCGCTGAGCATCACCACACAGCCCTGCGGGTCAATGCTCGACATGACGTGCTTGATCGTGCCGTCTTTGCCCGCGCCGTCCATCGCCTGAAAGATTAACAGGAGCGACTGCCGCTCCTCCGCCAACAGCTTATCCTGATACTTCGCGAGGCTCTCGCAATCCCGCCGAATCTTCGACTCCGCTTCCGCCTCGCTCGCAAATTCTCCGGTGAACGCCGGATCGTAATTCTTCAGACGCACCCTCTCGCCCGCAGGCACTAGAAACCCTCTTTGCTTCATTCACCCTCCGCCCTTCGCTCAATCTATTTTTATCTTTCCTCTGTGCCCCCTCTGTGCTCTCTGTGTCTCTGTGGTGAATGTGAGTTAATCAAGCACTCACCACCGCAGACACAGAGGACACAGAGGGGGCACAGAGAGAACCATCTTGCCGTCAGCGACTCAATTACGCAACCGTGCCGCTCTCTCCGGCGACGAGCAGCTTGCGCGCCTCGCGCCTGAGCGCGGGCAGGCGCAAGCTGAAAACGAGCGCGCTCAGGATGCAGCCCACGCCGCCGAGCGCGACGGTTGTGTCCGCGCCCACGCGCTCCGCGAGCCAGCCCGCCGCGAGCGCGCCGACCGGAGCCATGCCCATAAACATCATCGAATAGACGGCCATCACGCGCCCGCGCAATTCGTCCGGCACCATCGCCTGCACCAGCGTGTTCGATGAAGAGATTTGCATGATCATCGAAAACCCTACGAAGACCAGCACGCCGACGGCCAGCCAGAAGACGTGCAACTGCGAAAACAGGATCAGCCCCGCGCCGAACCCGACGGACGAAAACGCCACCCAGCGCCCCATGCCGCGCACCCCGCGCCGCGCCAACAGCAGGAGCGCCGCCAGCAGCGCGCCCACGCCCGCCGCGCCCAGCAGCACGCCCAGTCCGCCCGCGCCGACGCCGAGTATGCGGTCTGCGAACACCGGCATCAGCACCGTGTAAGGCATCCCCATCAAACTCACGAGGCCGAGCAAAATGATCAGCGCGCGAATCGGCCCCGTCCGCCCGACGAAGCTGAAGCCCTCCGCCACGCGCCCCAAAGGCGAACGCCGCTCTCCGCCGTTCAGTTCCTTCCGCTTCTCCACGCGCATACGTAACAGCCCCGCGATGACGGCGACGTAGCTCACGGCGTTGACGAAGAAACACCAGCCCTCGCCGATGGTTGCGACGAGCACTCCGGCCAGCGCAGGCCCGACGAGCCGCGCGCCGTTGATGACGGAAGAGTTGAGCGCGATGGCGTTGACGAGATCGTCGCGGCTTACGAGGTCTGCGACGAACGCCTGCCGCGTAGGGATGTCGAAGGCGTTGACGAGGCCGAGCAGCGCGGCGAGCACGTAGACGTGCCAGACGGCAACCGTGCCCGTCAGCGTCAGCACGGCGAGCGCGACGGCGAGCAACATGGCGAGCGTTTGCGTCGCGACGAGTATGCGGTGGCGGCTGAAACTGTCCGCCAGCGCGCCGCCGAGGGGCGCGAGCAGGAAGCCGGGCATCTGCCCCGCGAACGCGACGAGGCCGAGCGTCGCCGCCGAACCCGTCAGGCGATAGACGAGCCACGACTGCGCCACGATCTGCATCCACGTGCCTGTGAGTGAAATGAGTTGACCGCCGTAGAACAGCCTGTAGTTTTTGTGGCCGAGCGCGCGCAAGGCCGTCGGTATGCGAAATCTTTGCGGGGCGATCCTCGCGCCCGCGCCGCCGTCTCTCTCAATTTCCGCCTGAATAACTTTCACCCCTTATCCGTATCGGAACCGCATAAACCAGATGATTCACGGCCATCATAAGATCGCCGCGAGACGGAATGATGACCTTCATTTCAAGAAACTGTGACAAGAGGCGCGCTTGAAACACTCGCGGAATAATGTAGCGGGCGAGTTGACTGTCCGCGTCGTGCGACGTGTGCGAAAAGATGGAAGAAGTATGTGGGGAGTTAAGGATGGAAGAAGTGCCTGGAAAATTGTAGTGCTCGACGGTCAGGGCGCGGTTCAATCGTGCTTGGAGATGAACCAGTCGAACGCCTCGCGCGCGATCTCCAGCGGGACTGTGTGACCACCCTCGAATTCGCGGTAACGCAACTCGTAGCCCGCGCTCTCGACCTGTGAAGCGATCCTGCGGCTGCAACGCTCGACGGGAAGCACGCGGTCACGCGTGCCGTGCGAGATGAAGAGTCGCGGGTTGCCCTGCCTGCTCGCGGGCGACATGAAGCCGGGCGAAAACGCCATGACGTGCGTGAATAAATCGCCGTTCGTCAGGCCGAGTGAGAGCGCGTAGGAAGCCCCGTCGGAGAAGCCGCCGATGGCGCACGCCTGTGGGTTGACGGCGCAGAGCGAAAAGGTCTGTTCCAGCGCGCGGTTGAGGAAAGCGACATCTGCGCCGTAGCGACCGTTGATCACGTCCCACGTCGCCCTGCGCGAGTCGGGCGCGAGCACGACGCATCCGAACTCGTCCGCGAACTGCCGCGTGAGCGAGAGCGACTGCTCCGCCTCACCGCCCGCGCCGTGCAGCATCACGACGAGCGGTGCGGGTTGTTCGTGCCGGTATCCTGCGGGCACGTAGAGCAAGCCGTCGCGCGGAGTGTCGAGCCGGAGCGTGTGCCGTCCCGCGCGCTCCGCCTGCTCCACCGCGCGAGACGGGCGCGCCAGCAGACGCCCGTTCGCGGCGGCCTCCAAATGTTCCGCACTCAAAAAGCTGTCGCCCTCATTCGCCTTCTTATTCGTGAACATTAAAAATCCCTGCGCGATCTTCCTTTCCGCGCGATCTTATTACGCCTGCGAGAGAGTTGCTTCGATGCGTCGCCAGCCGTCCGTGTCGAGTGCGGCGCGTAGCCAGTAGGTGTAAGCATTGGGTCGCTCGCGCAGGTCACGACGCAGTTCGTCCAGCCCCGTCCATTTCCAGCCTTCCACCTCCGACGCGTCCGGCGCGGGCACGCCGTCGAACTCGCCCACGAAAACGTGATCGTATTCGTGCTCGATCAAGTCGTTCTCAAACTCGGCGCGGTAGAGAAACTCGAAGGCGGCGCGCAGTTCGCAATCAAAGTTCATCTCTTCGCGCAGACGACGGCGCGCCGCATCCTCTATCGCCTCCGCCGGTCGCGGGTGGCCGCAGGCAGTGTTCGACCACAGGCCGCCGGAGTGATATTTGGAGACGGCTCTGCGTTGCAAGAGCAGTTGCCGCTCGGAGTTGAAGACGAAGACGGAGAAGGCGCGGTGCAGTTTCCCCGAAGCGTGCGCCTCGGTTTTTCCCGCCTCGCCTATCTCCCGATTCTGCTCGTCAACCAGCACGACCCGTTCCATTCCACATCCTTTATTTCAATCAACGCGACGATTCTTCCCGCGTCTCATTCTTCACTAGCCCGCCTGTTCTTCGAGCGACTTGAGCGCGCGTTCGAGCATGGCGCGGTGCGCCGGATTCGTCGCGCGGTCGAGTTGATCCTGGATGCGCGCTTTGGAGAGGCGGAGCGATTCGAGTTCCGCTTCGCGCGCACGCTGTTCGGGTGATGAACTATTCTTGCGTTGTCGCGCTTCGGCAGCCGCCTGTTGCCGCTCCAACGCGTCCTCCATCTGCCCCGCCAGTGCATCGCCGTCCCATCCCATACGCGACTTCTCCTTTCCACAACTACTGCGGCGCGGCGTCCATTCAAACGCGCGCATCATACGCACAATACGTTCACTCGTCGTCCGCGCGCCTCGAACGCTCGCGCTTGAGACGCGAGCGACGCGCCTTCTCTTCCAGCGTACGCTCCTTCGCGGCGCGCGTCGTGCGTGTCGGCACGCGCTTCGTCGGGCGATGATTCAATTTCTCCACGCGCTCGCGCAGTTTTCGCAGACAGATCGTTTTATTGCGCTGCTGGCTGCGCTCCTCGCGGCAGGTGACGACCACGCCCGAAGGCAAATGCGTGAGGCGGACGGCGCTCTCCGTCTTGTTGACGTGTTGGCCGCCGGGGCCGCTCGCGCGAAACGTGTCAACCTCGCACTCACGCAACAAGTCCATGTCGGATTCTGGAAGTATGATCTTCACAAACGCTCGAACGTATAAACAAATTCCGCGCTCGAAAACTTCGCTCTGGGACTTCACTCTAAAACTTCACTCTAAAACTTCACTCTTGAACTTCGACGCGACGCGCGCCGACTGTTCACGCGCGAAGCTCAGGATAGTTTGATGACGTTTTTGATCCCGCCCGCTTTGCCCATGAGCAGATCGCGGTGTTGCTCTATGGGGACGCGCATGGTGATGAGCGAGTTAACGACTTGCGGCCAGCGCGTGTTGAAGATTTCGAGGTCGCGTATGGCGGCCTCGAAGGCGTCGCGTCCGGCGTTGACCGTGCCCAGAACCAACTGGTTACGCAACACCAGATTGCGCATCAGCAAGTCCGTGTCAACCGCAGTGGGCGCTTTGTGCCCCGGCACGCCCGTGAAGACGAACACGCCGTTCGTGTCGAGAAACTTCATCACCTCGAACGCAAGAGACGACGCCCCGACCGCCTCGTAGACGAGATCAATTCCGCCGATCTCTTCCGCCAACTGTTCGACGTTGTGCGTCTCCGCCGAGATGTACTTCGCGCCGAACGACGCGACGAGTTGCGCCCGCTCGCTCGTCGCCGCTTCGCGCGAATAGACATACGTGTCGAACCCCGCGACGACGAGCGCCATCGCGCCGAGCAAGCCGACCGGCCCCGCGCCGAGCACGAGCGCGCGGTGGCAATCAACAGCATGCACTTCCCCGCTCTCTTGATGCTGCCCCGCCGCGTTCGTCTGCGCCTTCGTCAACTCCGCCGGTACACACTCCCAAGGCAAGCGTTGTTGCACCTGCCACACCTGCGTCAGAGCCTTCTCCGCAATCGTCAGCGGTTCGACCAGCACTCCGACATCACGAAGGCGCGCGGGCACGACGTTCATGTAACGCTCGTCGTCAACGACGAACTCGGTGAGGTAGCCGTGCTGTTCTTTGATGCCGCGCTCCGTGAAATCACCCGTGAAGCAGAAGTCCTGTCGTCCCATCCGGCAGGCGACGCAACTTTCGTGCGGGCACGGGCGGCGCACGGAAGCGACGACGAGATCGCCCGGCTTGAGGCGGCTGACGCCCGCGCCCGTCTCTACAACTTCCGATAGAGACTCGTGGCCGAGCAGGAGGTAAGGCGAATCTTTGGGCGGCGTGCCGTACTCGAAGGCGCAAATCTCCTTGTCCGTGCCGCAGATGCCGACTTCCAGCACGCGCAGCTTAACGTCGGTCGGCGCGGAGATGTTCGTCTCCTCGTGCTCGACTAGTTTGACTTCCTTCGATTCGGGAAAGACGGCGACTGCTTTCATAGTTTTTCTCGCTCGCGTTCGGATTGGAAGAAACTTAAAACTTTCACCGCAGAGACGCAGAGGGGAGCGCAGAGTTAGCGCAGAGAGTTGAATGCTTTCCTCTGCGTCTCTCTGCGGCTTGGCTCCGCGTCTCTGCGGTGAATGCTTTTTATTACCACACTCAATTATCAATCACATGACGTTCACGTTTCGCGCCGCTCATTCGCCGAGCGCGGCGTATTTGAAGATGCGGAAACGGTATTGCTGTTGCGCGCGTATGTTCTGTGCCACCGCGCCGTGCAGGTTCTCGTCCCAATTTGTGTATTGCTCGATGAAACGATCCGCCGCCGCGCGGTCGCCTTCGGATTGCACTTCGAGCACGCGCTTCAAGAGCGCGCCGACCGCGTCGTGATACTTGTCGTAGTTGATCGAGAGCCGCTTGCTTTGCGGGTCGAAGCGCAGCACGCCGCGCTCCAGAAAGAAGTTCCACTGCATGAGTTGCATCGTGTTGTAGGGCTGCGTGCGGCGCGGGCGGTTGTTTTGAAGGACGCGCTGGATGCCGCTCGCGTAGAGCGAGCGCAACTGCGCGTCGGTGTAATAACCCTGTTTGCTGAGTGCCTCCGCGACGTAGAGCGAGACGAGGTCGGCCTTCATCTCTTCGAGCAAACTTGAGTTCGCTTCCAACGCCGTGTCGAGGTCGCGCCCGTCTTTCGTCCGGTCAACGCCGAGATAGTGGCCGACTTCGTGCCAGAGCGTGCGGTAGAAACTGCCGTCGAAGGTCAGTTCACCGGCGTGCGCGGGCGCGACCGCCGCGCCCCAGGTGTTGCCGGAGCTTTTGAAGATGTCGGGGTGGCGCATGATGTTTGCGCGCAGCAGGATGGTGCGCCCGTAGCGTCGCGCGAGATAGCTTTCGTTGGGCAGGATCGTCGCGGTGTTGCCGCCGCGCGACTGCCCGAAGTCAGCGATGACATCATAGACGCCGACGGGGATGTCTTCGCGCACCTTCTTGTGGCGCGAATAGGGCAGCGAATCTTCGAGCGCCTGCAAGCCCTTCATCGCGCGGCGCAACTCCTCCGTCTCCTTCCCACGCGTGGCGAGCAGGCTGAAGGCGTAGAAGGCTTTGACGCCGTAGAGTTCGTCGTCGTAAACCTCGTAAGAGCCGATTTGCGCGTTCAGATTTTTGAAGCGACCCGTGATCCACGCGGCGTCGCCCGACTCGTAATCGTCGGAGAGCAGATCGCGGCTGCGGTTGCGGAGGTAACGCGCGAATTCTTCGTCGTCCTTCTCGACGGCGTCGGCGGCTTCGTTCAGGAGCGCGTGCGAGCGGATCATCTCGTCGGCGAACGCGACGGAATATGGCACGGCGTACAAAAACTTGGCGTCGGGTCGCGCGGAGAGTTTCGTCAAGTCGCTTTGCAGACCCGGGTGCAGCGTGGAGAGAACGGGATACTGGCGTAGCTTCGCAAGGTCTTCTCTTAAATTTTGCGCTGTGGCGCGGCGGACGACGGTGCGCAGGTCGAGTATGGAATCTTTGCGTTCGGGGTGCGCGGCGAGGAAGGCATCGACCTCCTCTTTCGTGATGCCCCAGGGGTAGACGTTGTGGCCGGGCGGCGTCATCTCTACGGGCAGGAACGGCTCGCGCTTGTTGTCGAGCGTCGTGGCAATCGGCCCCTGATTGAGACGATAGAGCGCGAGCAGATTTTGCGTCGCAGCCGCCGCAGGGTTCGCGCCGCCGTTTCGCCGGTCGAGCAGGGCGAGCGCGCGGCGCGCGTCGAGCGCGTTCGCGTGTCGCTGTCGTTCGTACACGTCTTGAAAGATTTGACCAACTTCAAGTAGCTTCGCGACCGCCGTGCGCTCGCCCGCGCTCAGGTGCGAGAGGTCGGGCGCGAGGCGCACGGTCTGCGTCTTGGCGATGATCGCGCCGCTCTTTTCCGCCGACCAGTAACCGGCGGGCAACTGCCCGCTCGACGCTGTGTTCGCAGCGATCTGCGCCGGAGCGCTGAAGACACACGCCGTCAGGACGAAAGCTAAACCCAGCAACTTTTTCATGTTTCACCTCTGCCGCCGATTTTACCGGAAGCGACAGTCTTAACGAAGCTGAGTCGCGTTCTGTTTGCATGTAAGCAATAAGACCTTCACCGCAGAGGCGCAGAGTTCACGCGGAGTTAGCGCAGAGAGTTGAATAGTTTCTCTCTGCGGTTCTCTGCGGCTTGGCTCTCGCGCCTCTGCGGTGAAGGTCTTATTAATCGCCCGCAATCGTAAATCCCCTTTAAGCCCCGTCGCATGTATAATCGCGCCCCGACTGGTCGGTTAAATCACGCGGCGGCAAAGCGCCCGGAAACTATCATTGGCCGAGAACAACCAACAACTGATCGCGCATTTGCTGAGAGGCGTGAACGAATTAGTCGTCCCGCTCGCCGAGAGCATTCAAATGGTCTGGCGCGGGCAGAAAAGTTCCACGCCCGACGCGCGCACGGTGCTTGAGCATCAACTGCTCCTGACCGCGCAGCATTTCATACGCGTCAGAGAAGCGACGGCGGCCAACAAGCAGAACTTTTACGAGGAGATTTGCCGCCGCTTCAGCCTGCGCCCCGCGAGCGACGCCTTCTCCGCCCCGGACCGAAACGACTTACCAGCGTCCGTCACGAAAAACTTCAACCGCACGCCCGTCAGCATCTCTTACCTCGAAGCATACGACGCGCGACACGGCACGGCTCACGCAGACAAAACGCGCCATCTACTCTTCCAATTCGCCAACCTCGTCATCAAATACGACGGCACGATCACGCCCGCCGAAGAGAGCGCGCTCTCCGAGTACAAAGAAATTCTTTATCCGGCTGGCACGGGCGCGGGAGTCGAAAATTCCGCGACGACGATTGACGAAACCATGTCCGCGTCGCCCGTAAAAGAAGACCCGCCGCGCACGCTCGAAGACGTGCTCGCGGAACTCGACGCGCTCGTCGGGCTTGAGCGCGTGAAAGCGGACGTGCGCCAACTGATCAATTTTCTGAAGGTGCAGAAGATGCGCGAAGCGGAGGGGATGCGCGGGCTGACCACTTCGCGGCATCTCGTCTTTTACGGCAACCCCGGCACGGGCAAGACCACCATCGCGCGCCTGCTCGCGCAAATTTACCGCGCGCTCGGCATACTGCGTCGCGGCCACCTCGTCGAGACGGATCGCGCCGGTCTGGTCGCAGGCTACGTCGGGCAGACCGCTCTGAAAGTGAAAGAAGTGGTGACGCGCTCGCTCGGCGGCGTGCTGTTCATAGACGAGGCTTACGCGCTCACTTCGGGCGGCGCGAACGACTTCGGGCAGGAGGCCGTCGAGACTCTGTTAAAGATGATGGAAGACCACCGCGACGATCTCGTCGTGGTCGTCGCGGGCTACACGGAGAAGATGCAGGAGTTTCTCGACTCGAACCCGGGGCTGCGCTCGCGTTTCAGCAAACACCTCAACTTCGACGACTACGATCCGGCGCAACTAACGCACATCTTCCAAACCTTCTGCCGCAAAGCCGACTTCGAGTTGGCGAGCGGGGCGGAAGAAGAACTCGCGAAGATTTTTGAGATTCTATCCACCGCCCGCGACGAAACTTTCGGCAACGCGCGGCTCGCGCGCAACCTCTTTGAAGCGACCGTCAACAAACAGGCCAACCGCATCGTCTCGCTGCCGGTGATCGACAAAAAGGTGCTCGCGTCAATCGAAGCGGCGGACATCCCCGACGCGGACGACTTGCGCGCCAGCGGCATCATCTTCAAAACAGTGTGAGGCGTCGGGTTTGTTCGGCGCGTCGGCGTTTGAAAGTTAGCCACGCTTTATACGTTGGAAAAAACTTATGACCAATCCTTACTCCGTCACGTCCGAAATCAGAGAAGGCGTGGAGGTCTTTACGCTACGAGAGGCGGATCGCGCCCTTGCCGAAATCGCGCCCGCGCTCGGCAACAACTGCTTCGCGTTTCGCACGCGCGAGCACGTCCTTGAGCCAATCGCGTTTTCGGAATTTCGCGCGAAGCCGACAAGCTACGGCATACCCATCCTGTTCCCGTTCCCCAATCGCATACGCGAAGGCAAATTCTCTTTCGAGGGCGCGGAGTACGTCGTCAACCCGCCGCGTCACGGCTTCGTCAGAGACAAGGCGTGGCGCGTCGAAGCGAGCGGCGCATCGGACACGGAAGGCGCATGGCTCACTTCGAGTTTCGACGCCGCCGATCATCCCGAACAAATCCTCGGCCAGTTTCCCTTCCCCTTCCGGCTCGAAATAACTTATCGAATCAAGCGTGCGCGTTTGGAGATCGAGACGCTGGCTCGCAACGTGGGCAAGCGCGCGATGCCTGCGGGCTTCGGCATTCACCCTTATTTCCGTCGCCCCGCGCGCGGCGCGCTCACAGTGCCCGCGCGGCAAAGATTGGAACTCGCCGAGAGTCTCCCGACCGGACAATTGCTCGACGCGATTGACGCTTACGACCTGCGCGGGCGCGCAGACGTGAACGAGTTGAATCTGGACGACATCTACACGGCAATCGAAGCAGGAGCGGACGGACTCTCGCGTTGCATGCTTGAGGATGAGGAGAAAAACGTGCGGACGATTGTTGAATTTTCGCGCGAGCAGTTTCCTTACGTCGTCGTCTACACGCCGCCCGCGCCGCGACAGGCGATCTGCGTCGAACCCAACTCTTGCCCGACCGACGCCTTCAACCTTCAAGCGCGCGGCGTCGAAAGCAACGTGCTGACAATCGGCGCGGGCGAGACGGTCAGATTCAACATCTCGATCTACACACAAAACCCGTAGCGCTCAACTCTCTGTGCCCCCTCTGCGTCCTCTGTGTCTCTGTGGTGAATGCTTTTGATTGCCATTCACCACAGAGACACAGAGAGCACAGAGGGGGCACAGAGGATTAACTCAGCCGCAAGGCCATGATGTTTCTGCGGTCGCGCAGGTAGAGCGTCGTGCCGACGAGCGTGGGCACAGTCCAGGAAGTGCCGCTGAGTAAATCAACGCGCGCATGCACGTTCAACCCCGTCGGCGTGGGTGTCGCCAGACCGAGCGTGCCGTCTTCGTCGAGGATGATGAATTTGCCGTCGGCGTAGAGGAAGCTGGCGTGCGAGAAGCCGCGCTCTTGCCAGAGCACGCGTCCGGTCTTGACATCAATCGCCGTGAAGAAGGCCGGGCCGAGATGTCCCGTCGAGGCGTAGACCACGTCGCCCACGCGGATCGCGTTCTCCTTATGCACGCGCGTGCGCTCGCTTTGCCATAGTTCGCGCACTACCGTCTTCCCGCCCGCGCGCGACAGATGCAGCACGCGCCCGCCCGTGCCGTAAGCCGCCGAGACGAAAAGCAAGTTGTCATCATTGCTCCAGACAGGCGTGCTGATGTTGAAATGAAAGTTCCACTGCGCGCTGACGGGATGACGCCACAAGAGCGCGCCCGTGTCCGGATCGAGGCCGACCACTTCGTTGTGCATGAAGGCGACGAGTTGCGTCTGACCTTCGACGTTGATGATGATCGGCGACGAGGACGAGTTGCGAAAACTCTGCGCCTGCCAGCGCACGCGCCCGTCGCGGCGGTCGAAGGCCATCAGGCTGCGCCCCGCGCCGCCGACCTGCACGATGATCGTCTCCTTATAAGCGATGGGGCTGCTCGAATAACCGACGTTGATGCGCGAGCCGTCGAAGTCGTTCCAGAGGTCGTGTCCCCAGACACGTTTGCCGGTCGCGCTGTTCAAACAAATCAACTTCGCGGTCATCCCTACGGAGCAGACGAGTTCGCCCGTGAGGAGCGGCGTCGAGTGCGGGCCGAAGCCGTAAGTCGCGTCCATCTTCGGAAGGAGTGGGGCGTCGTAGGCGTGCTCCCAGACGGTGCGTCCGCTCTGTGAGGCGAGCGCGACGACGAACTCGCGTTCGCCTTTGCGATACATCGTGTAGAGGCGCGCGCCGTCGGAGACGATTGAGGAATGGCCGTCGCCGAGCGGGCGCTCCCAGAGTTTGCGCGGCCCGCCCGCAGGCCAGCGCGCGGCGAGCCCTTTCGCGTCCGGCTTGAAATCCCTGCGCGCGCCGCCCCACTGCGGCCACACGTCAACAGCGGCATGCACACTCGCAGCAACGCACAACAGGCAGAGCAAGAGCCGCAACGAGCGACTAAAGCTCACGGAAACTTTACGCCCTACGTCCAAAACGCTTTCCTCCCGTTCGCGTCTCATTAACGCGACGCGGGCAGCTTACTACGAAGTGTTTCGTAGGGCAACGTTTATCAAGTCAACGGTCAGGTTTGGTTGTCCCCACCTCGTCCCAGATCAAGATGTGCTTCGTCTCTTTGAGGAGGAGGGAGCCGACGATGAAGGTGAGGCTGGCGACGATGATCGGGTAGTAGAGTCCGGCGTAGATGTTGCCCGTCTGCGCGATGACGGAGAGGCCGATGAGCGGCAGCAAGCCGCCGAAGACGCCGTTGCCGATGTGATAAGGCAGAGACAGAGACGTATATCTAATCTTCGCCGGAAACGCCTCGACGAGATATGCGGCGATGGGGCCGTAAACCATCGTCACCCAGATGACCTGAATGAAGACGAGCATGATCAACTTCCACGCCACAGGGTTCTGGAGCAGGCTCGCGAGGTCTGTGTAAGGCAGGACTTCGGGCGCGGGCACGAGCGCGCCGTTCGTGAGAGTTTGTGGCGTGAGACTGATCGCGCCGGTCACGGGGTTGCGTTGCGAGGTGGCGGTGACGATGTTCGTTCCAGTCGAAGCCTCCATCGCCTTGTAGATGGGAACGTAAGAGACGGCGGCGAGCAAACACCCCGCCATGATGATCCACTTGCGACCGACGCGGTCGGAGAGCGCGCCGAAGACTACGAAGAACGGCATGCCGATGAGGAGCGCGATGGCGACGACGTAGTTGGCCGACGTGGGATTAACTTTGAGAATTGTTTGCAGGTAAAAGAGCGCGTAGAACTGCCCCGTGTACCAGACGACGCCCTGCCCGGCGGTCGCGCCGAAGAGTGAAATGAGCACGCGTTTCAAGTTGTCCCATTTCGCGAAGGCGTCTTTGAGCGGGCGCGCGCTCGTCATCCCAGCGCCTTTGATGTGCTGGAAGATGGGCGACTCCTTCATGCGCAGGCGTATGTAGAGCGAGACGCCGACGAGGAAGATCGAGATAATAAACGGCAGACGCCAGCCCCACGACGAGAACGCCTCGCGCGACATCGTGTTCTGCACGAGGAGTATGACGGCGAGTGAGACGAAGAGGCCGAGCGTCGCGGTGATCTGTATGAAACTCGTGTAGAAGCCGCGCCGCTCGTCGGGCACGTGTTCGGCGACGTAGACAGCCGCGCCGCCGTACTCGCCGCCGAGCGCGAGTCCTTGCAGGATGCGTATGACCAAAAGGATGATGGGCGCGGCGATGCCGATGGTGGCGTAAGTCGGGAGGAAGCCGATGAGCGCCGTCGCGCCGCCCATGATGAGCAATGTGACGAGGAAGGCGTACTTGCGCCCGACGAGGTCGCCGATGCGCCCGAAGAAGAGCGCGCCGAACGGTCGCACGACGAAGCCGACGGCGAAAGTCGAAAGATAAGCGATGAGTGCGAAGGTGTCGTCGCCCTTCGGGTAAAAGAGCGGCGAGATGACAGCCGCGAGGCTGCCGAAAATGTAGAAGTCGTACCACTCGATCATCGTGCCCACAGCGGAGGCGGCGATGACTTGCCAGATTTTATAATCGTGCTTCGCGTGCGCGGCGGCGAAGTTGGAAGTTACAGGCAAACGTTTTGACTCCGATCATCCGAACAAGAGCGCGCGCATTCTAACCGACCCGACGGCGAGCGCGCCAGAGTTTCTGCAAAAACCTTCACCGCAGAGACGCAGAGAGGCGCAGAGATCACGCAGAGAAGATCATTCAACTCTCTCTGCGCCCCCTCTGCGTCTCTCTGCGTCTCTGCGGTGAGTCTTACTATCACGCTCAATCATAATTTGCCATGAAACTCGTCGCCTCGCGTGATTGTGGCGCGGTCGTGTGAAGTCGGCTAAGATGTGACGGTCTTTAACGTCAGTGAACCGCGATCTCTAAAAGCCACTTTCGGAGGCGACCACAACGTGCGTCTTTTCTACTCGCTCGCACTCATCTTTACGCTGGCATGCCAGCCCGCTTTCATGCAGCAAACGCCCGCGCCGCAAGCGCGCGCCGCCGCCGAGCAGAAAACGCCGCCCCCGCCGCCCCGCGTCAAAATCGCCGACTACCGTGAGCGCGCAGCGCGCATCATCGGCGCGGCCTTAACCAGCGACCGCGCCTACCGCCGCCTCGCGCACCTGACCGACCGCATCGGCCATCGCCTGAGCGGTTCGAACAATTTAGAGCGCGCGATTGAATGGGCGCTCGCCGAGATGCGTGCGGACGGGTTGGATAACGTCCGCGCGGAGAAGGTCATGGTTCCGCATTGGGTGCGCGGCGCGGAGAGCCTTGAGTTGACGAGTCCCGTCGCGCGCTCACTCCCGATGCTCGGACTCGGCAACAGCGTGGGCACGCCGCCCGAAGGCATCACGGCGGAAGCAATCGTCGTACGCAGTTTCGACGAACTCGACGCGCTCGGCGAACGCGCGCGCGGCAAGATTGTCGTCTACAACGTGCCGTTCACGAACTACGGCCAGACGGTGCAATATCGCGGCGCGGGCGCGTCGCGCGCTGCGCGCCACGGCGCGGTCGCCGCCGTCGTACGCTCGGTCACGCCCGTCAGTCTTCAGACGCCGCACACGGGCGCGATGAACTACGCCGCCGATCAACCGAAGATTCCGACGGCTGCCATCACGATTGAAGGCGCGGAGCTTTTGCAGCGCATGTACGAGCGCGGCGAGCGCCCCACGTTGCGGCTCAAGATGGAGGCGAAGTTTCTGCCCGATGCCGAGTCGGCCAACGTCGTCGCGGAGATCAAGGGGTCGGAGAAGCCGGACGAAATAGTCCTCGTCAGCGGCCACTTCGATTCGTGGGACGTGGGGCAGGGCGCGCACGACGACGGCGGCGGCTGCATCATCGCCTGGGAAACCATCAGACTGCTCAAGGAACTCGGATTGAGACCGCGACGCACGATCCGCGCCGTGCTCTACACGAATGAAGAGAACGGCCTGCGCGGCGGCACGGCCTACCGCGACGCGCACCGCGCCGAACTCTCGAAACACGTCCTCGCCATCGAATCGGATTCGGGCGTCTATCGCCCCGAAGGCTTCGGCCTCGCCGCCACAGCTTCGCCGCAAGTGCGCGCCGACCTCGAAGAGATCGCTAAACTGTTGAACGGCATCCGAGCGGGTCGCATCGCGGCGAACGGCGGCGGTGCGGACATCGGCCCGATCATGCGCGAGGGCGTCGTCGGCGCGAGCCTCGACGTTGACGGCACGCACTACTTCGACATACACCACACCGACGCCGACACGCTCGATAAGATCGATCCGCAAGACCTCGCGCTCTGCGTCGCGACGATGGCGGTCATGGCCTACACGGTCGCAGACATGCCGCAGGCGCTCCATGTTCCCGTCGCGCCTGCCGCCGCCGCTCCGGCTCAAAGGTAAAGAGGCGCGAGAGGCGAAAGGCGCACACACACGTATGTTGAAAACAATAATTCTCGCGCTCGCCGTTTTTCTACTGATGCAGGCGGGCGCGTCGCCCCGTTGGGAGTCGCAGTCGAGCGGCACGAAAATCCGTTTTCGCGGCGTGAGCGCGGTCAATTCTACGGTCGCGTGGGCGAGCGGCGAGCGCGGCACGTATGCGCGCACGATTGACGGCGGGCGTACGTGGCAAGTCAATCAAGTGCCGGACGCAGCGGAACTGGACTTCCGCGACGTTGACGCGTTTGACGCAAACACCGCCTACCTGCTCTCAATCGGCGAGGGCGACAAGTCCAGAATTTATAAGACCGTGGACGGCGGCCAGACGTGGAAGATGCAGTTCAAGAGCAGCCGCCCGGCTGCCTTCTTCGACGCGATGGCCTTCTGGGATCGCGACAACGGCATCGCCATGAGCGATCCGGTTGACGGTCGTTTCCTCATCATCACCACTTCGGACGGCGGCCAGACGTGGCGCGAGTCGCCACCGGAAGGGATGCCGCCTGCATTGAACGGTGAAGGAGGGTTTGCCGCGAGCGGCACTTGCATCGCGGTCGAAGGCAAGCAGAACGTCTGGTTCGGCACGGGCGGCACGTCGGGCGCGCGCGTGTTTCGTTCGAGCGACAGAGGGCGTACATGGAAGGCGG
The DNA here is from genome assembly GCA_035296385.1 of Pyrinomonadaceae bacterium. Taxonomy (GTDB): domain Bacteria; phylum Acidobacteriota; class Blastocatellia; order Pyrinomonadales; family Pyrinomonadaceae; genus JAIVJZ01. Next base: position 36,731 of record DATHBB010000233.1, read on the forward strand.
CGACGACGCCGCTTGCGAGCGGCAAGAGCGCGGGCGTCTTCTCCGTAGCTTTCCGCGACTCGCGGCGCGGCGTGATCGTCGGCGGCGATTACACCAAAGAGCGCGAGTCCGCGAACAACGCGGCCATCACGCGCGACGGCGGCAGGACCTGGACGGCGATTGGCGGCGCGCGCCCCGCCGGTTACAGATCGTGCGTCGCCTACGTTTACGGCGCGCGCTCGCCGACGCTGCTCGTGGCGACGGGGCCGTCCGGCTCGGACTATTCGACGGATGATGGCGCAAGCTGGCGGAGTTTCGGCGCGGAAGGTTTCCACACCGCGAGCTTCGTGCGTGCGTCGTTGTCGAGCGCGGGCTGGGCTGCCGGTGAACAGGGTCGCATCGCGAAATACAC
>DATHBB010000234.1:0-7031 GCA_035296385.1 Pyrinomonadaceae bacterium
GCAGTCAGGTGATGAAGCAGACGGTCGGCGATCTGGTTGACCGCATGTTCGGCGGCTCGGCTGAGAGTCTGGTGATGAGTTTGCTGGAGACGCGCCGCATCACGCCGGAGACGCTCGCGCGCCTGAACGCGGCAATCGACAGGGAGGCCAAAGATGGACGGGATAAATGAGTTTGCGCTGACATTTCTGCTCAACGCCGTCTGGCAAATCGCCGTCGTCACGCTCGCCGCACGAGCGTGTGCGCGCCTCCTGCGCGACGCGCCCGCGCGCTATCGCCACGCGCTCTGGGTGTCGGCGCTCATGCTCTGCATCGCCTTGCCCGTGTGGAGCGGGGTCAACTTTAGCGTCGCCGCCGACGAGGCGCTTTCGTCCGCGCAAGCGCAAGCAACTCTTCAGCGCTTGGGCGACGCGCAGGAGGACGTGTCTCCGGCGACAGGACAAACAAACGGCGCAGATAGCCCGGACGCTTCGACTCAAAGCGTCTTCCCGTTTGAAACGCTCCTGCACAAGCGCCGGCAGATGCTACCGGCGATGCCGCCCGTCGCGTTCGCCCTACTCATAGCCTACGCGCTTTTCCTGCTTTACCGTCTGAACGCGCTCAGGCGCGCGTGGCAGCGAACGCAGGTTATTCGTCACTCGGCGCACGCGCGCGCGATGCCCGACGAGATGAGACGCGTGACGGCGCGATGCGGCGACTTGTTCAATTTGAAGAACGTGCGCGTAGAGTGTTCGGCGAAAGTGGATGCGCCGGTCACAATCGGGTGGCGCGCTCCCGTCATCATCTTGCCCGAGAGTTTCTTCGACGCAAGTGTGACGGCGGAGACGCTCGCCTCCGTTCTCGGCCACGAGATGGCGCACATCGCGCGCCGCGATTTCCTGTTCAACCTCGTCTACGAAGTCTTGCGCCTGCCGATTTCGTTTCACCCGCTCGCACATCTGGCGATGCGACAGATCAATCGAACCAGAGAGCTTGCCTGCGACGAACTGGTGGCCGGGCGCGTGCTGGCGGCTGACGCCTATGCGCGTTCGCTCGTGCGCGTGGCGGGCGCTCTCACTTCCCCTGCCAAACACGCTTACAGCTTAGGCGTGTTCGACGCAGACATCCTGGAGGAACGCGTAATGAGACTTATCGAAAAAAGAGCGCGCCTGAGCGTGCGCGCCGGAAGAGTTGTCATGGCCGCGAGCTTCGCTGTGTTGCTCGCCGCCGCGCTGTCAACTTCGGTCTTCTCTCTGGGCTTCCGTTCCGGCGAGAATAAGAGCGCGACGCCGCAGGAGCGACAACGGACGCCGCAGTCGCAAGCGGACGCGGCGGAAAAGCTGACGGCGCTTGGCTCCGCAGATGCGCCCACGCGCGCGGCGGCGGCCTGTGCGCTCGGTCGCAGTGGCGCGTCGGAAGCGATACCGTCGCTCATACAGATGCTCGGCGACGATGCGGCCATAGAGCCTTCGAAGTGCTGGGGTGAGAACAGCACCTGGACTCCGGCGCTCGCGACCTTCAAGCAGGCATCGCCCGGCGAAGAGGCAGCGATTGCGCTGGCGGCGATGGGACAAAGCGCCGTCGAGCCTCTGGTCGCCGCGCTCGGCCACGCGAACGCGAGCGTCAGACGAAACGCCGCATGGGTGCTTGGCGAAGTCACGGGCGGCATGACGATAAAACGCGACAGCGCCGTAGCGCCTTTGCGCTCGGCTTTGAGCGACGGCGACGAGTGGGTGCGTACGGCGGCGGCGCGTGCGCTCGGCGAGATCAGGGACGAACGCGCATCCGAGAGTTTGATCAACGCGCTCGCGGACGGCAGCGCGCGCGTGCGCGAGATGGCGGCGTGGGCTCTGGGCGAGATGAAGGAGCGGCGCGCGGTGCAAAGTCTGGGCGCGATGCTTTTGAAAGACGAAGAGACGCAGGCGCGCACGATGGCCGCGTGGGCGCTCGGCGAGATTCAAGACCCGAAGGCCGTCGAATCCTTGAACGCGGCGCTGAACGACACCGAACCGCGCGTCCGTGCGAAAGCCAAATGGGCGCTCTCGGAAATCTTGCCCGACGAAGACACGCAGGAATAGAGTTGCGGCGTGAGACGAAGGAGAAGTGACAATTTGAGAAAGCCGTTCATCCCTCCGCTGGCACTACTCGTGCTGTCGTTAATGTTGGCGTGCGGGCAGCCGGTCGCCTTGATGGCCGCCGCCCGCCGTCAAACAACTTATGAATTCGTCAACGGTCGCTGGTTCGACGGGCAGAAGTTCGTCGCGCGGAAGTTTTACACGGTCGGGGGACTGTTGACTTCAAGGAAGCCCGCGCGCGTTGATTCCGTTATCGATCTCGCGGGCAAGTTTATCGTGCCGCCCTTCGGCGAGGCTCACAATCACAACGTCGAGTGGCGCGGAGAAGAGGCGTTCGCGCGCACGAGGCGCATGTATCTCGAAGCCGGAGTCTTCTACGTCAAGAACCCGAACAACCTTCCCAGAGCCAGAGCGCCGCTGCTCGCGAAGATAAATACTCCCACAAGCATCGACGTGGTCTTCGCCAATGGAGGGTTGACCGCTTCCGGCGGACACCCGCTCGGAGTCGTCCGGCGCAATCTCGAACGCGGAGGAATGACTCAAGCGGACGCCGAAGGCGCGTTCTACTTCACGATTGATAACCTGACGGATTTGGAACGCAAGTGGGAGACGATCAAAGCCGGACGACCCGATTTCATCAAGACCTATCTTCAATACTCCGAGGAGTACGCCAAGCGCAAGAACGACGAATCATACTTTGATTGGAGGGCGCTCGATCCGGCGCTTTTACCCGCCATCGTCCGGCGCGCGCACCGCGCAGGCTTGCGCGTCTCAACTCACGTCGAGACGGCGACGGATTTTCATAACGCGCTGGTTGCGGGAGTTGACGAGATAAATCATACGCCCGGGTTCAGACCCGAAAAGGACGATTGGGCAAAGTATCAAGCTCCCTCCCCATATAAAATTTCCGAAACGGACGCGCGGCTCGCGGCGCGAAAACGCGTTGTCGTCGTCACTACGTTGGTCTCCGCGATAGACCGCGCTTTAGAAAAAAAAGAGGGCGAGGCGGGTGTCGCCGACGCCGTGCGCGAAATCCTTGTTCACAACCTTCAGACGTTGAAGAAACACAATGTCCGCATCGCCATCGGGAGCGACAGCTACCGGCAAACGTCTCAGGTCGAAGCGCTGAACCTCCACAGGTTGAAGGTCTTCGACAATCTCACTCTGTTGAAGATGTGGTGTGAAACGACCGCCTGGACGATATTTCCGAAGCGCAGGATAGGTCATTTGAGAGAAGGCTACGAGGCGAGTTTTCTCGTGCTGAGCGCCGACCCACTGCAAGACTTCATGAACGTGCAGAAGATCGACATGCGCGTCAAGCAAGGCGAAATCCTGTCGCTGGAAAAGTGACAGAATTTCTCACACACGCCAAAGTTCATAAATACTTCCACGATCATAGCTCTTTGCCAATGGGATTGTTCTCTGTGCTCCCTCTGTGCTCTCTGTGTCTCTGTGGTGAATGCTTCTTTAAGATCACTCACCACAGAGACACAGAGGACACGGAGCGGGCACAGAGAAGTTTTATTCGATGATTAGCAGCTATGTTTCGCGTTCACGCGCTTGTGGCTTCGGCGGCAACGCGCTCCCACTCTTCATAGAGCGAGCGCAGGCGCGCGTCGGCCTGCTGGTATTCGTTGTTGAGCGTCTTGGCGCGGGCGGCGTCGCGTGCGACTTGGGGGCTTGAGAGTTCTTCGGAGAGCGCGGCGACCCGCCGTTCGACTTCCGCGATCTCGCTTTCGATCATCTGCGGCGTGCGCGCGGCGGTAGCGTTCGACTTCTTTTTGCCGCCCTTGCCATCCGACGATTTACCTTTGCGCGCAACGTTCCCGTCATCCTGCGCGGGCGAGGAGGCGATGCGTGCTGTAGTTTTCGCGGCGGCGTTGGTCGCGCTCGCCTGTCTCTCCTGCGCGGCCTTTGCGCTGCTGGCGGCCTCGGCGCGCGCGAGCGCCTTCCAGTCGTGGTATTCGGTGTAGTCGCCGTCGTAGTGTACGGCAGCGCCGACGCCGTCGAGCGCGAGTATCTGCGTGGCGATGCGGTCGAGGAAGTAGCGGTCGTGGCTGATGGTGATGATCGTGCCTTCGTAGGCGTCGAGGGCTTCTTCGAGGGCTTCGCGCGAGGGTATGTCGAGGTGGTTCGTCGGCTCGTCGAGGACGAGCACGTTGACGCGCGAATAGATCAACTTGGCGAGCGCGAGCCTGCCCTTCTCGCCGCCCGACAGATCGCGGACATGCTTGTAAACGTCGTCGCCGACGAAGAGGAACTTCGCGAGGAAGCCGCGCAGTTCGCCCGACGTGACGGTCGAAGGGGCGACGCGACGCAGTTCCATGATGATCTCGTTGCGCTCGTCGAGGTCGTCGAGTTGTTGCGAGTAATAACCGATCTGGACTTTCGTTCCCCAGCGCGCTTCGCCCGCGAGCGACGGGAGTTTATTGAGGAGCGTCTTGATGAAGGTCGTCTTGCCCGAACCGTTCGGCCCGATGATGCCGAGCGCTTCGCCGCGCGTGAGCGTGAACGTGATGTCGGTGGCGAGCACCTTGCCGGGGTAGCCGACCGCGAGGTCTTTGACGATAAGCGTCTGGTTGCCCGTGCGCTCGACGCCCTTCAACTGGAAATTGCCTTGCGACTGGTCCGCGCGCACCGCCTCGACGCGTTCCATCTTTTGCAGCATCGTGCGGCGCGACTTGGCCTGCTTCGTCTTCTGCCCCGCGAGGTTGCGGCGTATGAACTCTTCGGTCTTGGCGATGAGGTGCTGCTGGTTTTCGTAAGCGCGCCGCTGCGCCTCGCGCCGCTCCTCGCGCTCGATGAGAAACGCGGAGTAGTTACCGTTGTAACTGACGGCCTTGCCGTTTTCGACTTCGACGATGCGGCGGCACGAGCGGTCGAGGAAGTAGCGGTCGTGCGAGATGATGACGTAGGCCGACGCGTAAGACGACAGAAACTCTTCGAGCCATTCCACTCCGGCCACGTCCAAATGGTTCGTCGGCTCGTCGAGCAGCAAAACGTCGGGTTCCGCAAGTAATAAGCGAGCCATGCCGAGCCGGTTCTTCTGCCCGCCCGAAAGTTTCTCCACGTCCAACTGCCACATCTCGCGCTCGAAGCCGAGACCGAACAAAATCGCCTCGGCGCGCGCGGCATACTCGAAGCCGCCCTCGCGCTCGAATTCGTGTTGGAGGTCGCTGTAGCGTTCGAGCACTGCGTCGAGGTCGTCCGTCGCCTCGGCCATGCGGTGTTCGAGTTCGTGCATCTCGTGCTCGATCTGTTGGAGCCGACCGAAGGCCGCGAGCGCGGACTCGTGCACGGTCATGCCCGCCTCGAAATCTACGTGCTGTTCGAGCAGGCCGAGATTGAGGCCGCGCGCGCGCACCACGTCGCCGTCGTCGGGCGTCTCCTCGCCCGCGATCAGACGGAACAGCGTGGTCTTGCCCGCGCCGTTTCGACCGACGAGGCCGACGTGTTCGCCCGGATTGATCTGGAGCGATAGGCCGCGCAGCACGTCCTGCGAGCCGTAAGATTTATAAACGTCGGAGAAGCGAAACAACATAGAACAGTGACGAGTGACAGGTGACAAGTTAAAGCAGTAAATCGTAAATCGTGAATCGTAAATAGAGTAAAGCAAGTTCTATTTACGATTCACGATTCATGGTTCAAACGACGAAGCGACGCGCGGCGGCTTACTTGCTGTTGCTGTTCGACGCGTTCGTGTTGGAGGCCGCCGGACTCGCATTATTAGTAGCGGCGGCGGGCGAGGCGGCGGGGCTTGAGTTAGCCGCCGGACTCGACGCGGGCGTCGCCGACGCCGCCGGACGGCTTCCGGCGGGGCGCAGGCTGCTCAAGGCGGTCGAACTGTTGAGCATGTCCTGCGCCAGATTGTTCGTGATCTTCGCCTCGCGCATGGCGACTTCGAGCATCGCGGCGTTCAGAATTTGCTTGCGCTGGTTGAGGATGTTGTCGGTGGCATCCTTGCGGACTTCGGGGTTGTCGAGCGTCAAGTTCTCGCTTTGCAGACGCCGCTCCGTCAGCTTGAAGATCGTCCAGCGCCCGCTGCTCTGGATCGGTTCGGTTCTCCCGCCGACCTCCATCCCGCCGAAAAGTTTCGAGATCAAATCCTGCGGGAAACCGCTCTGCTTGAGTTGTTCTTCGGTGAAGAAACCGATCTCGCCGCCGCGCGGCACGCTCTGCGCGTCTTCGCTCTGCTCGCGCGCCACGGTCGCGAAGTCCGCGCCGCTCTTCAGACGCTGGTTGATGATGTCGATTTTGTTCTTGGCTTCGATGTCCCCCTTGGCATCGTTCGACGCGCCGTTGTCTGCCGGATCGACGATAATGGCCGACAGGCCGACGCCGCGCGCGCTGACGTAGCGCGCCTTGTTGTTGTTATAAAAATCTTCGACTTCCTTGTCGGTCGGCGGCTCGATCTTGGCGGCGGTGCGGTCGAGCAGTTTTTGAATCGCCAACTGCTTGCGCGCGATCTCGCGCATGGCGTCTTCGGTCTGTCCCGATTCCTTGAGGGCGCGCTGGAAGGCTTCCTGCGTGCCGAGTTGCTGCTTCTGCTCGTTGATGACCTGCGTGACCTCTTCGTCTTTCGGGATGAGGTTCTCCTTTTCGGCGCGCTGGAAGAGCACCTCGCGGCGGATCAACTCGTCGAGCACTTGCAAACGACCGGCGGCGAGTTCGAGTTGCGACATGTCGGAAAACTGCACTTGCTGACTCTTGGCCTGTTGCTCAAGAATCTTGTCCACTTCGGTCAACATGATCTTCTTGTCGTTGACCGAAGCGGCGACGGCAGTTCCCTTGCCGTCGCCGCCGCCCTTGGTGCGGTCGCAGGCGACGAAGGCACCCGCGAATGATAAAACGACGGCGAGAAGGCTAAACTGTTTGACGGCTCTGTACACTTTGGATTTCTACTCCTTCAACTTTTCTGTGATGACTCAATCGAACCCGCGCGCCCGACTAACGGGGCTTGCGCGCTTGACCTGTGGTAA
>DATHBB010000235.1:0-5640 GCA_035296385.1 Pyrinomonadaceae bacterium
CCGCCCGCCGGTTACGGCTATTCGCTCGCCGTCGTTTATCTCGTCTGGATCGGCGTGGTGCTCGCGCTCTATCCGCTGTGCCGCTGGTTCGCGGGCGTCAAACGGCGTCGGCGCGCGGTTTGGTTGAGTTATCTCTGAGGGCGCGACGAAAGCATGAGGGGGCGCGGCGAAAGCATGGCGGGGTGCGCGTCGAAATTATTTGACCGTGGTTGCGAAATTGGCTTATGCTCGCCGCTCCACAACAGAATTTGAATCTTTCCCCGATTCGGATAGACGAAAACGAACGAGCATTTTTGCTGACGCCCGATTGATCTCGAACCGAAGACGAATCCGACCGCGCGCCTCACGCAAACGGAGTCCGCCTTCATCGCTCAACTTCTCAGGAGGATTCTCTATGCAAACCCTTCGCGCGCGCATTAAGTTTGGCACACGGTTCTTTGCCTTAACCGTGATGCTTTTCATCTCCATGTCGGTCGGCGGCACGACACAGGCGCAGACAACGATTGTTAATTACGATTTCAATACGGCCACCGCTTCACCCGTCGCCCCCACGACGACCGCGCCGGGTGTCACGAGTTCCGGCACGTCCAGCGAAACTTTCGCCACTCCTACCGCCGGAACGACCACCACCGCGGCGGCCTTTACCCAAAACACCACCGCCGGAAATGCTTTCCACATGACCAATTCCAGCGGCACGAATACCAAATACTTCCAGTTCCAACTCGGCGGCGAGGCGCTGCCCGATTATGTATCCTACAAAGTCTATTTTCAGGCGCGACGAAGCCCCACCGGGGCGCAGTTGGTCACGTTGGCCTACAGCATCAACGGCACGGCCTTCACGAACTTTGCCACCATGGCTCCCGGCAACGACACTTTTAACGCTGCCTTGTTCGATTTGAGCAGCGTCACGGCGTTGAACAACAAAAACAGCATCACGTTCCGGCTGCTGGCGAGCGGCGCGAGCGGCACGGGATCGCTGCGGATTGATAACTTTCAGGTGCAGGCCGTGAACTCTCCCATCCCGCTCAAGATCAGCGAGTTTCGTTTGAGCGGTCCGTCCGGCACATGCGACGAGTTCATCGAAATCTACAACGCGTCTGACACCACCTACACGGCACAAGCCTCCGACAATTCCCCCGGCATGAGCGTGGCCGCTTCTCCCGGCACGCTCCTCTTCGTGATCCCGAACGGCACGCTCATCCTGCCGCGCGCCCACTACCTCGGCGTTAACACCGGCACGAGCGGCGCGTGCACCGGCCAGAGCGGTTTCAGCGGCGCTCTGTATCCCTCCGAGACGAGCAGCACCCCAACCGTCGGCGATGCGTCTTACGCGTCCGTTGATGTCGCGGTCAACACGGGTCTCGCCCTCTTCAGTTCGACGACCGCCTTCACAGAGGCCAACCGGCTCGATTCCGTCGGCGCGGTCGGCGAGAGCAACCCGCTCTACGTGGAAGGCACGGGCTACCCGACCATCATTAACTTCCTGTCAAACAGCTACAGCCTCTTCCGCGACCTATCCGGCGGCCAGCCGAAAGACACCGGCAACAACGAGTCGGACTTCCGCATCGCCAACACCATCGGCTCTACGATGTGCAACGACACGGCGAACTTCAACCCGTGCAACCGTCTCGGCGCGCCCGGCCCGCAGAACCGCGCCGGCCCCGTCCAGCGCAACGACGTGATCAAAGCGTCGCTCATCGATACGCAGTGCACCGGCATGAGAGTCAACCCGCCCGCCCTCACGCCGAGCGCGTGCCGCTTCGAGCGCAACACGACGCCCGCCCCCAACGCCGCCTTCGGCACGATCTCCATCCGTCGCCGCTTCACCAACACGACGCAGCAGACCGTCACGCGCCTGCGCTTCCGCATCGTTGACATCACCACCTTCCCCGACGGCCCGGGCAACACCGTCGCGGGCGACCCGCGCAACCTCCTCGCAGATTTACGCGCGCTCACTTCCATGCAGGTGTCGGCTGTTTGCCAGAGTGAAGACGGCACGCCGCACCTCTGTTCCGACACCTCCAGCCCGACGACCACGATAGAGGGCACGACGCTTGAGACCGACATGAACGATCAGCCGTTCGGCGGCGGGTTAAACTCCACGCTCTCGCTGGCGACCCCGCTTGCGGGCGGCGCGAGCGTCAACGTGCAGTTTCTGCTCGGCGTGCAGGGCAACGGCAGATTCCGTTTCTTCGTCAACGTCGAAGCGCTGCCCACGCCCGCCGCCGCAGCCGCCGCCGCAGCTAACACGAAAGCTCGCGCGTTGAGCAAAGCGGCGCGCACCGGCAAGGGCGACAACTAGCGCGGCATCTTTTCCGCACCCTCTCTCTCAATCCGCCGGAACAACTTTCCGGCCAAAACGAAACGGCCACCGCGCGTCACGTTCGACGTGACGCGCGGTGGCCGTTTAAGGTTTTTTCAGTTTGTCGTCGGGCGTGCCTTGTTAACGCGAAGCACGCGCTCGCTTCGTGCGCCGCCTTCAGTCGCCTCCCGATTTGCGATAGACCTCGCGCCCGTCGCTGCTCATTTCCAGAGCGATCTTATTCTCCGTGTGCGCCAGATCGAGATGCGCCACCGCCTCCGAGACGGCGAGGAAACGGTGCACGTCCTCCGCCCCCGGGAACATCTCGCGCGCCACCTCCCACGCCGTCGCACCCGCCTTCGGCACGAGACTGACGACTTCCGCCTGTCGCTCCCTGATAGCGCGCAAATAGCGCGTGAACAACTCCTCGAAGTCCTCGACCGCCTCGCCGTGCCCGCCGTACACGAGCGTCGGCGCGAACGAACGCAGACGCGCCAGACTCACCAGATATTCCGCGAGCGACGGAAACCTCCGCGACGGGTCAACGGGATCGGGCGAGAGCACGGGGTTCGGCGTGACGCGCTTCAACACGCAGTCGCCGGCGATGAGCGTGCGGTCGGCCTCTCTTAGAAACGAGCACGAACCGGGCGTGTGCCCCGGTGTGTGTACCACGCGCAAAGCGCCGCCGTCGAACTCCAACTCCGCGTCGTCCGTCAACTCACGATGTTCCTCGTCTTCCAGCGCGTCGGCGTACTGGCGCACGCCCTCGTACATACGCCGCATCCCCTCGACTTCCTCTGCCGGTACACCCGCGCGCACGAGCAGCGCGCGATGTTCTTCATATTCGAGCCGACCCTTGCGATGTCCCGTCTCCCACCCGTGCACGAGCACTTCAGCGTCCTTCGCCTCGTCGCGCAAGCGTTTCGCCAGCCCGCAATGATCCTCGTGCGCGTGTGTCAGGACGATGCGCTTGATGTCGTGCACGCGCACGCGCGCTCGCCGCAAGCCCTCGTGCAAAGCCTCCAACGCCTCGCGCGTCTTCGGCCCCGTGTCGATCAACGTCACGGGGTCTTCCGCGATCAAATAGACGTTGACCGGGCCGATGTAGAACGGAGTCGGAAGCGAGATCGGGATGATGCGCATGGCGGGAATATAAAGGGGAAGGGGGAAGGGGTAAAGGTAAGAAGGGAGCCGAAAGTTTAGGCTTCCGCCTTGGCTTCACCTTTAACCTTTTCCCTTTACCCCTTCCCCTTTTGTATCAGTACGCGTACTTGTTCGCCTTGATCAGCACGTCGGCGATGCGCTGACGCGCGGCGACGGTGTTGATGGGCGTCTGTTTCGTGAAGCGACGCAGGGCGGCCAGCAGCGTGCGCAGTTCGTCGCCTTCGCTCATCGCGGCGAGCGTGTTCTTGGCGCGCGCTTCGATGCGTTGGACGGCGTCGTTGCAGAAGACCTGCACCATCTCGATGTAACGCGCCGCCGCCTCTTCGCCGCCCTTCGCTGCGAGTTTCTGCGCGCGCAGGATGGCCGACTCCATCGCGTAAACGTCCATCGTGATGTCCGCCACGCCCATCAGAATCTCCTGCTCGTCGGCGAGCTTCGCCATGTACTTCTGCGCCGCCGTGCCCAAAGTCATCAACGCGACCTTCTTCGCGTTCCGCACGAGTTTCATCTCGGCGGCGAGCACTCCCTCGTCCTCATCAAACGAGCCGAGCGAGGGCGACAACACTTCGTCCATCAACTTCTGCGCGGCGGGCAGAAGCGCCAGACGACCAGACAGCGCGCTCTTCATCATGCGACCCGGGATCAACATGCGGTTGATCTCGTTCGTGCCCTCGAAGATGCGGTTGATGCGCGAGTCGCGGTAGGCGCGCTCCGCCGGATAGTCAGCCGAATAGCCGTAGCCGCCGTAAATCTGCACCATCTCGTCGGCGACGAAATCGCACGATTCCGACAGCGCCACTTTGACGATGGAACACTCCGCCGCATACTCTTCGATGCCGCGCAGTTTCGCGTTCGCGTCCGTCTCGCCGCTGATGGCGTTCTCGATGAGGCCGAGCGTGCGATAAACCATCGTCTCACCCACCCACGTCTTGATCGCCATCTCCGCCAGCTTCGCCTTGATCGCGCCGAACGAAGAGATGGGACGCCCGAACTGGTGCCGCTCGTTCGCGTAGCGCACGGCCTCGTGGATCATCAACTTCATCCCGCCCGTGCACATCGCGCCGAGTTTGAAGCGACCGATGTTCAGAATGTTGAAAGCGATCTTCGCGCCCTTGCCCGCCTCGCCCAAAAGATTCTCAACCGGCGTCTTCGCATCGCTGAGTATGAGCGCGGTCGTTGAAGAACCCTTGATGCCCATCTTGTGCTCGTCCGCGCCGTTCGTCAGCCCCTCTTGGCGCTCAACGATGAAGCCGCTGAACTTGTCGCCGTCTATCTTCGCGAAGACGATGAACACGTCGGCGAAGCCGCCGTTCGTGATCCACATCTTCTCGCCGTTCAAGACGTAGTGTGTGCCGTCTTCGCTGAGCCGCGCGGTAGCCTTCGCCGCCATCGCGTCCGAACCCGATCCGGCCTCCGTCAGCGCGTAGGCCGACACCATCTCGCCCGAAGCGATCCTCGGCAGATACTTTTGCTTCGCCGCTTCCGTGCCGAAATAGAGAATCGGCGTCAGCCCGATGCCGCTCTGTGCGCCGAGCGTCGTCGCAAAACTGGCCGAGCGCCCCAGCAGTTCGCCGACAATCGCGCCGCTCGTCTGGTCGAGTCCAAGCCCGCCGTACTCTTCGGGAATGTTGACGCCGACCATGCCCAAATCGGCGGCCTTCTTGATCAACTCGCGCGCGAGTTGCCAGTTGTGCTTCTCAAGTTCGTCGGTGGCCGGACGCACTTCGTTGTCCATGAACTCGCGCGTCGTCTCCGCGATCATGCGGTGCTCTTCCGTGAAATCCTCCGGCGTGAACACGTCCTCCGGCACGCGCTCCTCGATCAGAAAACTCCCGCCCACGATTATCTTTTTCTCTTCGGCTACGGCTGACATAATTTGCTCCTTTCAGTCACAAATAGCGATGAGCTATCAGCCGTCAGCTTTCAGCAAATTCAACCTGTTTGGCTGACTGCTGATTGCTAAAGGCTAATAGCTCTTATATCCTTTCAAAAATTCCGGCTGCGCCCATGCCGCCGCCGACGCACATCGTCACCATCGCGTAACGACCATTCCGGCGTTCGAGTTCGCGCAAGGCGGTCGCAGTCAACTTCGCGCCCGTGCAACCGAGCGGGTGGCCGAGCGCAATCGCGCCGCCGTTGACGTTAACCTTTTCCGTGTCGAGTCCGAGCGTGCG
>DATHBB010000236.1:0-5525 GCA_035296385.1 Pyrinomonadaceae bacterium
CGTGTTAAATTGTCGCGGTTTTACTTAACTCTTGCGGTTGCCTGAAATTACGGGCGAACTGCGGTCTGGGAGGGCCATCCGGGGCAGTAAGTTAGAAGTTATGTTGGATAGAGAATCAAAGGAACAGATCGTCACCACGTACCAAACGCACGAGGGCGACACGGGGTCGCCGCAGGTGCAAGTCGCGCTGCTCACCACACGCATTAACCAGCTCACCGAGCACTTCAAAACGCACAAGAAAGACAACCACTCGCGGCGCGGACTGCTCAAGATGGTCTCGCAGCGACGCAGCCTGCTCGATTACCTCAAACGCAGGGACATAGAGCAATACCACAAACTGATCAGCAGCCTCGGCCTGCGCCGCTAAACGTAGCGCGCGCCAGCGCCGACTCTGGCCGCTGACCGGAACAAACGGGGAAGGAGACCAATTCCTTCCCGATCAAGATAACGCCCGCGTCCCTCGAAAAGCCGGGTGGCAGTGCCGAACGTGACGGCGCAGACTGCCGCCAAGCGGACGCCGACTAGCCTGTAGCAGATAGTAAGCAACAAGGCGGCGACAACTTCACGGGTGAAGTTGTCGCCGCTTTTCGCGTCTGAAAATTTGCCGCCCCGCGCGAGCGCGCAGTCACGTAGCGCGCTCATCAAGGGGCGAGCAGCAAAGTCTGAAACGAGTCGAGAGTAGGGCGCGCGCCGGATGAGACGGTCGTAAGCGCCCGCGAGATTGTTGTCCGAAGGAGACACACGTTATGCCAGTGAGAAAATATTTGAAAGAGACTATCAAACTCGGCGGTCGCGATCTGACCGTCGAGACCGGAAGAGTCGCCAAGCAGGCCGACGGCTCGGTCGTCATCAGCTACGGCGACACGATGCTTTTGGTCGCCGCCGTCGGCGCGAATAGCCCGCGCGAGGGCATAGACTTCTTCCCGCTCACGGTCGAATACCGCGAGCACAACTACGCCGCCGGGCGCATCCCCGGCAACTACTTCCGCCGCGAAGGCCGCCCCGGCGAAAAGGAAGTCCTGACCAGCCGCTTGATCGACCGTCCCTGCCGCCCGCTCTTCACCGAAGGCTACCGCAACGAAACGCAGGTGATCGCCTCCGTCATCTCGGCGGACGCTGAAAACGACCCGGACGTGATCGCCATCACGGGCGCGTCCTGCGCGCTCTATTTGTCGGATATTCCGTTTCCGACTCCGATTGCGGGCGTGCGCATCGGCCTCATCGAAGGGCGCTACATCATCAACCCGACTTACGACGAGGTGCGCGAGTCGCGCCTGAACTTGATCGTGGCGGGCACGGAAGAGGCCATCGTGATGGTCGAGTCGGGCGCGAAGGAGGTCTCGGAAGAGATCATGGTCGAAGCCCTGATGCTCGCGCACAAGGAGATCAACCGCCTCTGCCGTTGGCAGAAAGAACTCTACAAGGCGTTAGAGATACAGAAGCGCGAAGTCGTGCCGCCGGTCCTGAACGAGGAGATGGCGGGCGAGATCGAGCGCAACTACTCGGAGAAACTGCGCGCCGCGCTCGATACTTCGGGACAGGATAAGCTGGCGAGCTACGCCGCCGTCGATGCGCTCAAGAAAGAGGTCGTCGAATCCTACCCTGAGGACGCGCCCGAACAGCGCCTGATGGCGAAGAAACTTTTCGACAAGCAGAAAGAGAAGATTTTCCGCGACGACATACTCGACAAACGCCGCCGCCCCGACGGTCGCCGCTTCTCCGAAATTCGCCCGATCACTTGCGAAGTCGGCTGGCTGCCGCGCGTCCACGGCTCATCCCTGTTCACGCGCGGCGAGACGCAGGCCATCGTCACTACAACGCTCGGCACGAAAGAAGACGAGCAGTACATGGACGATTTGGAGACGGGCGAGATCAAACGCCGTTTCCTGCTGCACTACAACTTCCCGCACTATTCGGTCGGCGAAGTCGGGCGCTTCGGCTCGACCAGCCGCCGCGAGATCGGGCACGGCGCGCTCGCGCGTCGCGCGCTCGAACCCGTCCTGCCGCAGGAGAGCGATTTCCCGTATTCGCTGCGCATCGTCTCGGACATCACGGAGTCGAACGGATCAAGTTCGATGGCGACCGTCTGCGGCGGCTCGCTCTCGATGATGGACGCGGGCGTGCCCATCAAGTCGGCGGTCGCGGGCGTCGCGATGGGACTCGTGATGGAGGGCAACAAGTACGCCATTCTCTCGGACATCGCGGGCGCGGAAGACCACTACGGCGACATGGACTTCAAAGTGGCGGGCACGCGCGACGGCATCACGGCGCTCCAGATGGACATCAAGATCGGCGGCATTAACGCGCAGATCATGCAGGAAGCTCTGGAACAGGCGCGCAAAGGCCGCCTCCACATCCTCTCCGTCATGGAGCAGGCCATCGCGCAGCCGAAGGAGGAGATGTCGCCTTATGCCCCGCGCATCATCCAGATCAAGATCAATCCCGACAAGATTCGCGACGTGATCGGACCGGGCGGCAAGATGATTCGCTCCATCGTCGAAGAGACGGGCGCGAAGATTGACGTGGAAGACGACGGCACGGTCTCGATTGCCACCGCCGACAGCGAAGCCGCACAGGCCGCAGTTGATCGCATACGCGGGCTGACGGCGGAAGCCGAGATCGGCGCAACCTACGTCGGCACGGTCTCGCGCATCGTTGATTTCGGCGCTTTCGTCGAAATCTTCCCCGGCACGGACGGCCTTCTGCATATCTCTGAGATCGCCAATCATCGCGTGCGCGACGTGCGCGACGAACTCAAGGAAGGGCAGCAGATCATGGTCAAGTGCATCGGCAAAGAGGGCAACAAAATCAAGCTCTCACGCAAGTCTCTGCTGCGCGACGAACAGCAAAAGGCGGGCGGCAACGGGCACGAACCGCACGAGGAGGAAGAGTAGACACTGCCTGCCGTCGCCGGACGGAGTCGGCTTCGGGGCTTGCACGGTCGGTGCAAGCCCCTTTTTTCTTCTGATACATACATTTAGGCCGTATTTATTGTCTCGCAAAATTGGAAGAGATGCGGTATTGTGTCTTTCCTTTTATTGAAATCGACCCCACAGCGGGATTTTTTAAGGGTTTCCGCCGGGGAGTCGCATCTCGAAAAGTCATTATTTCGCAGTAGTTACGGGTAATTCCAAGGAGGACGACCACACACGATGAAGCATCAAGCCCTACGCCCAATCGCTCTGATGCTCAGCGTCTTGCTCATAGCCGCTGTGCCGGCGCAAGCTGACACAATCAGATTCGGCGATGTGATTTCGCTAGCGACAATCAACGGCCAGAGTGGTCGCCCGAACGTTGACCTCCGCCTCCGCTCCGTCACGCAGCAGACCGGCGGAACTACCCAACAACAGCGGCAAACCCCTCCCGCCAATAATTCACAGGATCGCAAAAACGCCCAGACGCCCGCCGAAGGCGCAAGCCCCGCAGGCAACGCCGACGAGAGCATCATGGGCACGAACGTCTCCGTCCAGCAGCAACCCGGCGCGGTGCAGGTCGAGACCATCGAACTCGGCGACATACAGGGGACGATCTGCGACTGCGGCGAAATCGGGCCCTTGCCCGGCGGCGGCGGCTTCCCGAAACTGCCGTTCTTAGCTCTCGCGGGCATCCCGCTCCTGTTCCTCGGCGGCGACAGCGACACCCCGCCGGGTAACTTCATCATCACTCCGCCGCCGCCGGCGACGCCGACGCCGCCCGCGCCGGAGATTCCCGAACCGGCCACGCTCCTGCTGCTCGGCAGCGGCCTCGCCGCTCTCGGAGCGGGCGCACGCCGCCGCCGCCAGGCCGCCGCCGCCGCAAACTCCGACGGCGAAGAGACGGAAGTGCTGAACGTGAGGGGGGCATGATCATGTCGAAACCAGTTGCTATGATCAACGTCGCCCACGCCGCACGCCTCAAATCGCTCATGTTCGCCTGTTGCCTCGTCGTCTGCGCGGCCAGCTTGTCCGGCAGCGTCTACGCGCAGCGCAACGGCGAACGCTCAGACGGGCGGATCGAAGTTTCCACCACGCCGGGCGGCTACCCGCTCCTGATTGACGGGCAGCAGCGCGGCACGACCAGCCCGACCGTGCAGTTGTACGAGCTCCCGCCCGGGCGGCACACGGTCGAAATCCAGTTCCCGAACAACACGCGCTGGGTGCGCGCGTTCGACATCGCCGCCAACAAGAAACAGTGCATCACGCTCAACTATCGTCCCAAGACCATTAGCATCGAGCGTCCTGTGATCGCCAAATCGCCGTGCCCGTATCCGGTCAACATCTCCGCTCCGGCTTCCGTGCGCGAGGGCGACGTTATCACCTTCAGTTCCGACGTGACCTACGAGGGGCAGTCCGGCTTGATCTACACGTGGACGATCAGCCCGCCGAGCGCACGCATTCTGAGCGGCGCGGGCACGCCGACCATCACCGTGGACACAACGGGTGTCGGGCAGCAGCGCGTCACGGCCATCCTCGTCGTTGACGACGGTTCGGGCGATCGCATGTGCCGCCAGCGCGCGCAGGCCGCCACCGGCGTCGAACCCGTCGTGAAGCCGCCCGTCCTGGCGAAGAGTTTCGCGGAGTTCCCGTCCGTCGCCTTCAACGAGGACAAGGCCAACCTCGATAACTTCGCGGTGGCGTTGCAGGGCGAGCCGGGAGCGAAAGGCTACATCATCGTGTACGGCGGTCGGCGCAGCCGCCCGGGTCGCGCCAACCAACTCGGCGAGCGCAGCCGCCAGTATCTCGTCAACACGCGCAACATCGATCCCAACCGCGTCGTCGTCGTTAACGGCGGCACGCGCGAGACGGATTCGTTTGAACTGTGGCTCGTCCCGCAGGGCGCGACGCCGCCGCAGGCCAGACCCAGATAAAAGTAGTGACAAGTGACGAGTGACAAGTGACAAGTTAGAACTGATCTGTTTTAACTTGTCACTTGTCACTTTATAGTTTGTGTGGTAACTAGAGCCACGCGAATCTCCCCCTTTAACCGGCAGCGTTACTTCGGCGACGCTCGTTGTAAAACCAGAGAGAGAACTCCGAAGGAGGATCGTTTTATGGGTGATGGTGATGGCGGGAGCGGCAGCACCGGAGTGGTGGCCGTGTTGGTGATCTTCATAATCGTGGTCGTGCTGGCGCTCGTGCTCTTCGGCGGGCGACTGTTCGGCAGCAAGACGACGAAAGTTGACGTGAACGTCAGCGCGCCGAGCGCACCGGCGAGCAAGTAGCGTTAAGAGATTTCAGCCAGACTCGTTCACAAAGAAGAGAGCAACGCGGCCCGTAAGGCGAGCGCGTTGCTCTCTTCTTTTCATTTGCGCCGCACGACTGTTAACATGCTTCGCAAATCGTAAGTCGTGAATCGTGAATCGTGAATCGTGAATAGAAAAGACCTGCTTTCTTCTATTCACGATTTACGATTCACGATTCACGGCCTTTCACGGTTTACGGAGGTTAAGAATTGTCCGCACCGAACATCGAAACAATCGTCAGTCTGGCGAAGCGACGCGGCTTCGTCTTTCCCTCGTCGGAGATTTACGGCGGGCTTGGGAGCGC
>DATHBB010000237.1:0-19353 GCA_035296385.1 Pyrinomonadaceae bacterium
AAGACGGCGATTAACACGCACAGCCCCGTCACGAGCGCGCCTGCGAGAATCAGCACGCACGTCAGCGGCGAAACCGTGTCGGCCCACGACGGCATCGTCCAGAAACCGAAAAACATCAACGCCATCAACACGCACGGCACAGCCGCCACCAACCATATCCTGTCCATCTCGTTTGGTCCTCCACGCTTTTCGCGCCGCACGTCGCCTGTCCCTTGCGTTGATACCTTAAACGACACGCACGGCGGCGCGCCGCGCACCGTATGACACTTCTTCGTGTGTCACACGCTGCGGGATGTTCGGGGCGCGTGAAAGAACTCCGCGTTGACACTCGGAAAGACGCGCCTTATCATCCAACGCAGTTTCCACGCGTTTTCGAGCCTGACTTTGCCAGTAGAATTTTGCCGGAGAAGTGTCGCAACCGCCGGTCGTCCGGCGCGTGCGCAAACGCTTCGCCGAGCGTGTGTGGCTGATGGAGAAACTTACCGTTCGTCGCGTCGGCGTCCTCGTCAAACCGCACCATCCGGAGGCGGTCAAGAGCATCTGTCGCCTGCTCGAATGGCTCACGCCGCGCGGCATCGCGCTCGTCACCGGCCCGCGCGTTGACCGCGCGGAGATTGAACGCGAGACGGGTTGTCACGTCGAGATTCTGGAACACGAAGAACTCGCCGCGAGCGTGGACATGATCGTCGTGCTCGGTGGCGACGGCACGATGATCGCCACCGCGCGCCTTCTGGATAACCGCGACGTGCCCGTCGTCGGCGTCAACTACGGCACGCTCGGCTACCTGACCGAAGTTCGCATCGAAGAGATGACGGACGCGCTCGAAGCAATCGTCGCGGGCAACTACCACCTCGACCGCCGCGTGATGCTCGCCGCCGAACTCCACCGCGACGAGGAGAAGTTGCTGCGCAACCGCGTCTTGAACGACGTGGTCATCAGCAAGTCGGCGCTCGCGCGCATCATCGAGATTGAGACGTGGTTCGACGGGCAACTCGTCAACTGCTTCCGCGCCGACGGCCTCATCGTTTCCACGCCGACGGGTTCGACGGCCTACAATTTGTCGGCGGGCGGCCCCGTCGTCTACCCTTCGATGAATGCCATCGTCATCACCCCCATCTGCCCGCACACGCTCTCGAACCGCCCCCTCGTCGTGCCCGACGACGCCGAAATCGAACTCATCCTGAAGACGCCGAAAGAAGAGGTCGTGCTCACGCTCGACGGGCAGGTCGGCTTCCGCATGGAAGTCGGCGACCGCGTCAAGATCGCCAAGAGCCGCACGACCTTCAATCTGATGCAGCCCGTCAACCGCAACTACTTCGAGGTGCTGCGCGGGAAGTTGAGATGGGGAAGATGAAAAGGCAGTGACAGGTGACAAGTGACAGGTGACAAGTAAAAGATAAACTTGTTCTTTCCTGTCACCTGTCACTTGTCACCTGTCACTGAGGAGAAAAAATGGCTGACGACAGACGAGATGAAGATGTGACGACGCCGAAGGTTCGCTCCGACGCTTACGAGCGCGAGGCGACGACCGACCTCAAGGATGCAACGCCGGATCGCCCGAAGGGGATGCCGCTGCACACGCGCATCCTCATCGGGCTGCTCGTGGGCGTGGTGGCGGGCGTCGTGGTGAACCGCGTGCTGGGCGGCGATCATCCGGGCGTCGCGTGGACCATTCGCCACATCACCGAGCCGATAGGGACGCTCTTCCTGCGCCTGTTGTTGATGGTCGTCATCCCGCTCGTCTTCTCGTCGCTCGTCGTCGGCGTCGCCGGAATCGGCGACATACGCAAACTCGGTCGCGTCGGGTTCAAGTCATTCGCTTACACGCTCGTCATCTCCGCCATCTCGGTCGTCATCGGCTTGACGCTCGCCAACACGATCCGCCCCGGCGAGCGCATCGACGCCGAGACGAAGGCGGGCTTGGAGGCGCGCTACGGCACGGACGCCTCGAAGCGCGTGGCCGATGCGACCAAAGCGGCCACGACCGATTCGCCTCTGATGCAGGTGGTGACAACCATCGTGCCTTCGAATCCGGTGGCGGCGGTCGCAGGCATCATCGCGGGCCGGGAGACGCAGACCGACACGCCGAACATGCTCCACCTGATGTTCTTCGCCGTCATCCTCGGCATTGCCGCCACGCTCGTCCCGGAGAACATCACCGCGCCGCTCCTGCAAGGCTTGCAGGCGCTCTTTGAAATCTCGGCGAAGATCATCGACATCATCATGAAGATCGCGCCGTTCGCCGTCGCGTGTCTGCTGTTCAACAACACGGCGCGCTTCGGCCTCGATCTCTTGCAGGCTCTCGGCTGGTTCGTACTCACGGTGCTCGGCGGCCTCGCCCTGCACATGTTCGGCGTCTATTCGCTCTCGGTCTATTTCCTCTCGCGCATCTCGCCGATAGAGTTCTTCCGCCGCATCAAGACCGTCATGCTCACGGCCTTCTCCACGTCTTCGTCGAACGCGACGCTCCCCACCGCCCTGCGCGTCTCGGAGGAAAATTTGGGCGTGCCGCGCGAGATCAACAGTTTCGTCCTGACCGTCGGCGCGACCGCCAATCAAAACGGGACGGCACTTTATGAAGGCGTGACCGTGCTCTTCCTCGCGCAACTCGCCGGAATTGATTTAACGCTCGCGCAGCAACTCGGCATCGCCTACTTCGCCATCCTCGGCGGCATCGGCACGGCGGGCGTCCCGTCGGGGTCGATCCCCTTCATCATCGTCATGCTCGTCACCTACGGCATCAACCCCGCGCTCATCGCCATCATCCTCGGCGTAGACCGCATACTCGACATGTGCCGCACCACCCTGAACGTCGCGGGCGACATCACGGCGGCGACTTACGTTGCCAGAAGCGAGGGCTACGAACTTTTGAAGCCGCACATCCCCGAACTCGAAAGGCGCGGCGTCGTCGCGGGCGGGCCGACGAGCCATGACGTGATTGATTAAAGCAGGTTGTTAATCGAGCGTAACCAGACGATAACGACTACGCGTGAGCCGCGCCGTGTTCTGCCTGCGCGGCGGGCGCGAAGCGTATGCGACGAATGCGGCGTCCGTCCATGCGCTCGACCGTGAAGAGCGCGCCCTCGTGTTCGAGCGTCTCACCCTGACGCGGCAGGTGTCCGGCCTGCGCGAGGAAAAATCCCGCGACCGTCGTGTAGCTGCCGTCCTCCGGTACGTGCAAGTCGAAGTGCCGGTTCAAGTCACGCACGGCGAGCATGCCGTCGAGCAGGTACGTCCCGTCCGCAACCTCCGTAATTTGCGCGCGCACCTCTTCGTCAAACTCGTCGTTGATTTCGCCGACGATCTCTTCGAGTAAATCTTCGATGGTGACGATGCCTTCCATACCACCGTGCTCGTCAACCACGATGGCGAGGTGCGTGCGCGTCGCCTGCATCTGCTTGAGCACGACGCCGAGGTGCGCGGCGGCGGGCAGGAACAAAGGCTGGTGCAGTAACTTCTCCAAGTTGAACTCCGCCGCGTGCCCTGGTTCGAGGAAGGGTTCTATGTCTCGCCTGAAAACTACTCCGGCGACATCGTCGAGCCTCTCTCGATAGACGGGGAGGCGCGAATAGCCGAGCGTGCGGAAAGCGAGTTTGGTTTCTTCGAGCGTCGCCGTCAGGGGGATGGCGTCCACAGCCGTGCGCGGGATCATCGCCTCGCGGACTTCCGCGCCCGCGAAATCGAAGACGCGGTTGATGAGTTTTTGTTGTTCTTCTTCCAGATGACCGCTGCGGCGCGACACGTCTATGAGTTGGCGCAGTTCTTCTTCCGTGTAGATGGAGGCGTGTTCGGACGAGGGATGGAGTCCGAAGAGACGCACGGTGCGCGTGCCCGCCCAGTCGAGCAGGCGAATCGGGTAGTAGAGGGCTTTGTAGAAAAGCTGCATCGGCAGCGCGATGGCGAGCGCGGTTTTCTCCGCGCGTTCGAGCGCGATGGTCTTGGGCGCGAGTTCGCCGAGGACGATGTGCAGGAAAGTGATGATGCTGAAGGCGATGGTGAGCGCGATGGTGTGCATCACGGTCTCGGAGACGCGCCCTTTGAGCGGCGCTTCGAGGAGGTGCGCGATGGCGGGTTCGCCGATCCAGCCGAGCGCGAGCGAGGCGAGCGTGATGCCGAGTTGCGTGGCGGAAATATAGGCGTTGAGATTATCGACGAGGCCGAGCAAACGCTGGGCGCGCTTGTCGCCGCCCGCCGCCAGCGTCGCGATACGCGAACGCCTCACGCCGACGAGCGCAAACTCCGAGGCGACGAAGAAGCCGTTGGCGAAGACCAGCAAAAAAACGAGAACGATGTTGAAGGCCGTGCGCATGGTTAATGATAAAGAGCGGCGTTTGCGAAGACAAGTTGACTGCGGAAGTCCGGCGGCGAAACGCTTCGGAGCGTGCGTCCGAGCGGAGTAAAAGCGTGCGCGTCGCGCGGAAGTGTACGCGAACAATTCTTTGCGATTTTTAACAGTGTAGCCACACTCGCGTCACAACTCCGAAATCCCAAGTAAATAAGGTGTTCGCTCGCAGCGGGTTGAGGTGTGCGGCGCGCGGAACGCTAAATGCAGAAAGTTGATCTCTAATCTGCAAGGCGGGCAGGCGCGCGCCGGAGTCGCCCGGCATACGGGGTTTCAGTCGGCGACAGCCGCGAAATTGTTTCGCCGCGCGAGTCTCCGCCGCTTAAGCGGAGGAATCAGAAAATATGTTTCCCATCGGCGATGACAATTCCGACCGGCACTCGACGCCGCTCGTCAACTACCTTTTGATCGCGGCCAACATTCTCGTCTTCGTCCTCTTTCAGGGACTCGGCTCGAACGACCGCTTCACTTACGCATGGTCAACCGTGCCCGCAGAAATTACTACGGGCACGGACATTGATCGCCCCGTCGTCGTCACCGGCCCGACGGGCGACGCGGTCGGGCGGATCAATCTTGAGCCGACGCCGGGCAGCGTCTATCTCACGCTCCTGACCTCGATGTTCATGCACGGGGGCCTCGCGCACCTGTTCGGCAACATGCTCTTCCTCTGGATTTTCGGCGACAACCTCGAACACCGCATGGGGAAGGTGAAGTATCTGAGCTTCTATTTACTGTGCGGGCTGATCGCTTCGCTCGCGCACGTCTTTTCGACGATGGCGTTCGGGCAGAACCCGTACGTGCCGAGCCTCGGCGCATCGGGCGCGATCTCGGGCGTGCTCGGCGGCTATCTGCTGCTGCACCCGACGCGCGGCGTCCACGTCATCATCTTCAGTTTCATGGTGCGCACCGTTCCGGCCTTCGTCGCCATCGGCCTCTGGTTCGTCTTCCAGTTGATCAATGGACTCGGCATGCTCGGACAGGGTTCGCAGGAGGGCGGCGGCGTGGCCTACGCCGCGCACATCGGCGGCTTCATCGCCGGACTCCTGCTCGTCAAATTTTTCGACTCCGGCGCGAAACACGATCCCAATCAGATGTGGGCGAGCAGACGCGCGGGCTACTAATCAAAGATGAGGAGCGGCGTCAGCATCAGTTGTGAGACGCACGCCGCGCTGAAACTTTACACAGGGAGAAATGAAATGGCTGACAACGATAACGTGATTTCCGTACTCAACAACTTGATCGAGACCTGCAAGGACGGCCAGAACGGTTTCCAGACCGCCGCCGAAGGCGTGACGCGCAGCGATGTGAAGTCGCTCTTCTATCAATACTCGCAGCAGCGCGCGCAGTTCGCCGGGGAGTTGCAGAACGAGGTGCTGAGGCTCGGCGGCGACCCGACCGAGACGGGCAGCGTCGCCGCGACGCTTCATCGCGGCTGGATCGACATTAAATCCGCCGTGACGGGCGCGGACGAAAACGCCGTGCTCGCCGAATGCGAACGCGGCGAAGACTCCGCGGTCTCGAACTACAAGGACGCGCTCGCCGACCAAAATCTGCCCGCGGACGTGCGCGCCGTCGTCGAGCGCCAGTACGCGCAGGTGCAGGACGCGCACGACCGCATACGCAACCTCGAACGCGCGACCGAAACGGGCGGCAGCACGAACACCGCGCGTGCGTAAACTTCAAATTCACATGAGGGGGACGGCTCGGAAGCGTCCCCCTCGTCTTTCGTCAACTGACTCAAACAACTCAACCAACTCACAAACAGACGACAATCAAAGGGGAGAACGAACAATGGGAAAAGGTAAGAGACTCGGCTTCGTGCTGAGCACGGCGATGATGTGCATGGCGCTCGCGGCCACGACCGCGATGGCGCAGAACACGAACTCAGGCACGACCATGATGAAGAAAGACGGCAACATGGCGACGATGAGTTCGTCGGACAGGAAATTTGCGATGACGGCGGCGATGGGCGGCATGGCCGAAGTCGAGATGGCGCGCATGGCTTTGACCAGAGCGTCGAGCGATGCCGTCAAGCAGTACGCGCAGAAGATGATTGACGATCACACGACGGCCAACGCGGAGTTGATGCAGATCGCTTCGTCTAAAGGCATCACTTTGCCGACCGCGCCCGACGCGAAGCAACGCGCGATGATGGCGAAGATGCAGAACCTCTCCGGCGCGGCGTTCGACCGCGAGTACGTCATGAACGCGGGACACAAAGACCATCAGAAGATGGAGAAGTTATTCCGCGACGAGAGCATGAAGGGCAGGGACGCTGACTTGAAAGCCTTTGCCGCGAAGACGCTCCCCGTCGTGCAGATGCACCTGCAGATGGCGCGCGATCTGCACAATCAGATGATGGGCGGCATGAAGGACATGAAACACGGCATGTAAGAGCCGTCGCTAAGTCTGGAAGGGCGGGGGCGGGGGTCGGGGCGACGCGCTTCGACTCCCGCCTTTTGCTTTCTCCCGCGCCGCTCAGGTAACATCGTCGTCGTTTTTAGAAGGAGCACTCGCGTATGTCAGCCATTGAAATTGCCGCGCCGCCCGCAGTGAACCAGCAGGGACTGGAGATTCGTCCGACGCCGCGCGCGGAGATGAACCTCTACCCGCTCGACACGTTTCCTTATGAATTCGTCGGGCGCGAGATCACCGTCAGTTTCGAGATGCCGGAGTTCACGGCCATCTGCCCGTTCTCGGATTTCCCGGACTTCGCCAATATACGCCTCGCCTACGTGCCCCATGAGCGTTGCGTCGAACTGAAAAGCCTCAAGCTCTACATCAACTCGTTTCGCAACGTGAAGATTTTCCACGAGCACGTCATCAACGTCATCCTCGAAGACTTCGTGCGCGCCTGCCAGCCCTTAAGCGTCGAACTCGAAGGCGACTTCAACATTCGCGGCAACATCAAGACAATCGTGCGCGCGAGTTACAAGAAGACGTAAAGCTGTCCGTTGTCAGTAGTCGGTTGTCCGTTGCATGTGGCTTTCCGCGCGAGTGGCTAAAGACGGAGTAAGTTAACCAACTGACCATAGACAAAAAACAACGGACAACGGACAACTGACAACGGACGTTTTTATGACACTCGGAATCATCGGTATAGCCATCCTCGTCGCGCTCGTCGTGCTGTTTCTCGTGTGGCGGACGGTGAAGGTGTTCGTCAAACTCGCGCTCGTCGGCCTCGTCGCGCTGCTCGTCGTCGCCGCGCTCGTGTGGTGGAACTTCGCGGGCGGAACCGATGCGACGCGGAACGCGAATCGCCCCGCCGCGAACACACGCCGCAACACGAATCGCTGACTCGCACCGGAGCATGCCGACTCGACGCACGCGTGACCCCGCATGGCCGAGACCGACACCGACGCCGCAGATAAGTTCGACGCCTCGATCAGTCCCGAAGCGTTGGACGAACGCGCGCCCGGCCTCTTCCGGCGCTACCGGCGTCTGCCGCGAAACGTCGTCGTCATCAGCCTCGTCAGCCTGTTGAACGACGCTTCGAGCGAGATCATTTACCCGCTCCTGCCCGTCTTCCTCTCGGTCGCGCTCGGCGCGTCGCCCGCCGTCATCGGCCTCATCGAAGGCGGCGCGGAATCCATCTCAAGCTTCCTCAAACTCTTCGCCGGACACTTGAGCGACCGCACCGGCAAACGCAAAGCACTGGTCGTCTTGGGCTACGCGCTGGCGAGCATCGCGCGCCCGCTTCTCGGTTTCGCGACAAGTTGGCCGCAAGTCTTCGCCGTGCGTTTCGCAGACCGCGTCGGCAAGGGCATCCGCAGCGCGCCGCGCGATGCCATGATCGCCGATTCGGCCTCGCCCGCCGAGCGCGGCCTCGCCTTCGGGTTTCACCGCGCGATGGATCACATGGGCGCGGTCGTCGGGCCGCTCCTCGGCTTCGCGCTCCTCGTACTCATCGCGCGCAACTACAACTCGCCGACGCTCGCAGAGTATCGTCTGATCTTTCTCGCCGCGTCCGTCCCCGCGCTCGCCGCCGTGCTCGTCGCCGCCTTCGCCATACGCGAGACGCGCCGCGAAGACGTGGGCGTCGAACGCGAAAGTAAAAACGCCGAACGCGCAAACTCGAACGCGGCAAGCACTGGCGGCGACGACTCCCCGCACGCCGAAGTTAAAGACGCCGCAACTAAAGAGGCCGCGCCCGCCACAGTTGCCGCCGTCGCCGCGCCCACCGTCGTCACCCGGCCTACGCGTTTCTCTCTGCGCGGCTTCGACGGAAACTTCAAACGCTTCCTCGTCATCCTCGCGCTCTTCACGCTGTCGAACTCTTCAGACGCGTTTCTACTCCTGCGCGCGCGCGAAGTCGGCATTTCGACGGCGACCATCCCTCTGCTCTGGGCTGCGCTGCACGTGATGAAAGTGTTGAGTTCGCTCGTCGGCGGCGACCTCTCGGACAGGCTCGGACGCAAGACTTTGATCGTCACGGGCTGGCTCTTTTACGCCGCCGTCTATCTCTGCTTCGCGTTCGTCTCGACGGTCGCGGGCGCGTGGACGCTCTTCCTTATCTACGGCATCTACTTCGGCCTCGTCGAAGGCGCGGAGAAGGCGCTCGTCGCAGACCTCGTGCCCGCCAACAAACGCGGCACGGCTTACGGCCTCTACAATCTCGCGTTCAGCATCACGGTCTGGCCTGCGTCGCTGTTGATGGGCGCGCTGTGGAGTTGGCGCGGCGCGAGCTTCGCCTTCATCGCCAGCGCGTGCGTGGGCACGACAGCCGCCATCCTCCTCGCCCTCACCGTCCGCTCCGCCGCCCGACCGATTGAAACTTGACTCCCGATTACGGAACGAAAAATGATTGATTCATTGAATCATTGATTCGATGAAGAAACGGATCAATGACTCAATGAATCAATTCCCGCCGGTCGCCCGTTAAACTTTTTTCCGGTAAGATTCAGTTTCACATGGACTCATCAAACTACACTCTGATCAACACGCACGCAGAGTTGGAGGCGGCAATAGCCGAACTCTCCACGCACGCCGTCGTCGGCTTCGACACGGAAACCACCGCGCTCGATCCTTATCGCGGGCGCATGCGTCTCATGCAGTTCGCCGCGCCCGACGGCGCAGCCTACATCATCGATCTTGATCGCTTCCGCGCGGGCGACAACCTCGCGCAAAACGAGACTCTCGCGCCGCTTCGCCAACTGCTCGCCGCCGCGCGCCCCGTGAAGGTGGCGCACAACGCGAAGTTCGACGCCAAGTGGACGAAGCATCAACTCGGCGCGGAACTCGGCGGCATCTTCGATACGATGCTCGCCAGCCAGATCGTCTCGGCGGGCGAATCGGAAGACCGCCACTCGCTCGCCGCCGTCGCCGCGCGCTACCTGGACGAGACCGTTGACAAGTCCGAACAACTCAGCGATTGGAGCGGCAAACTCTCCCCCGCACAACTCGAATACGCCGCGCGCGACGCCGCCCTCATGCTCCCCTTACGCGAGCGTCTCATCGAACTCTTGAAGCGCGATGGGCTCGTCACAGTCGCGCAGTTAGAGTTTGAGTGCGTCGTGCCGGTCGCCTGTCTCGAACTCGCCGGAATTTTTCTCGACGCCGCGCGCTGGCGCGAACAGATCGCCACCGTCAAGGAGAAGCGCGCGCGCCTCGCCGCCGAACTGAGCGCCATGCTCGCCGTAGGCACCGTGCAAGGCTCGCTGTTTGAGAACGCGCGCGCCGACATCAACATCGACTCGCACACGCAACTCACCGCCGCGCTCAAACGCCTCGGCGTCCCCGTCCCCGACTCAACGCGCAACTGGAAACTCCAACCGCTCGCCGCTGACTACCCGGTCGTCGCCAAACTGCTCGACTACCGCACCGTGCAAAAGTCGCTCACCAGCTACGGCGAAAACATACTCGAAGAGATCAACCCCAAAACCAAGCGCATCCACGCCAACTTCCACCAGATCGGCGCACCCACCGGACGTTTTGCCTGTACCAATCCCAACGTGCAACAGGTGCCGCACGCCGTCGAGTACCGTCGCTGCTTCCGCGCCGAAGAGGGAAATAAACTCGTCATCGCCGATTATTCGCAGATCGAGTTGCGTATCCTCGCCCACGTCACGGAGGACAAGGGCTTCATCGACGCGTTCAATTCGGGGGCGGACCTGCACCGCGTCACCGCCGCGCAGGTCTTCAACACGCCGCTCGAAGAGGTGACCAAAGTGCAGCGCGATTTTGCCAAGCGGCTCAATTTCGGCGTGGTTTACGGCATCGGCGCGCAGCGTTTCTCGATGATGACGGGCATCCCTCTGACCGAGGCCGAGAGCATCCTCGCGCGCTACTTCCAGACCTATCGCGGGCTTGATACGTGGCTGAGAGAAGCGGCGCGCAAGGCTTTGCGCGAGCGCACGGCGCGCACCCTGTCGGGGCGACTCGCGCGCTTCAACTTCGATCCGGAAGACCGTCAGGCCGCTTCGCTCGCGCAGCGCAACGGCAAGAACATGCCCATCCAGGGCGCGTCCGCAGACATCCTCAAGCGCGCCCTGCGCCTCTTGCACGACCGTCTGAAAGAGACTTCGGCGCGCCTCGTCAACATCGTGCACGACGAGATCGTCGTCGAATGCGAAGCCGTGCAGGCCCCGGAGATCGCGCGCGTGGTGGAAGAGGCCATGTGCGCGGCGGGCGAAGAATACGTCACGCGCGTTCCCGTCAAAGTGGAGACGGAGATTGCCGACGAGTGGGTGAAGTGAAGAAACGATGAAGGCGGAACGATGAACGATGAACTAAAGACTGTCCGTTGTCAGTAGTCCGTTGTCCGTTGTCAGTTGTGCAAGACCGTCTTTAGTAACTTGTGTGACAGCCACATGCAACTGACAACTGACTACTGACAACTGACAGCTTTTACTTCATCCTTCACCGTTTCTTCCCCGCGTTGTATCATCCGCGAAGAACGTTGTTCGGTTCGTTAGTCCTCGCGCCTCCGTTCCTTTAACTCACATCCGGTCGCGTTTACCCGCCGGTTATCACTTAGGAGTCCGCCCGTCATGAAAAACTCAATGCGCCGCCCCATCTTTGCGTTGCTCTTCCTCTCACTCTTCCTCTCGCCCTTCATTTCGCGCGCTGCGGATTTCCGGCGCGAGGTCGTCTATCAGATCATCACGGATCGTTTCTTCGACGGCAACACCGCCAACAACAACCCCGCGCAGAGCGCAGGTCTCTACGACGCGTCGAAGGCGAACTGGCGCGCCTACTGGGGCGGCGACCTGCAAGGCATCCAGCAGAAGATGTCTTATCTGGCCGGAATGGGCGTCACCGCGATCTGGATTTCGCCGCCCGTGGATAACCTGAATGCCAACATCCCCGACGGCAACAACAACCCGACCGCCTCGTATCACGGCTATCAGGGGCGCGACTTCAAACGCATCGAGGAACATTCCGGCAGCGCGTCGAACGCTTGGACGGACTTCGACAACCTCGTCACCGCCGCGCACGCAAACGGCATCAAGGTCATCGTTGATTTCGCGCCCAACCATTCGACGCAGGACAACGCGGGCGAGTTCGGCGCGCTCTACGACAACGGCACGTTTCTCGGCAACTACACCAACGACACCGCAGGTCTCTTTCATCACAACGGCAACATCTCCAACTGGGACGACCGCTATCAGGTGCAGTACTACACGCTCTTCAACCTCGCCGACCTCAATCAAGAGCACGCCACCGTTGACGCTTACATGAAAGCCTCGGCGCAGTTGTTCCAGCAGCACGGCGTTGACGGCTTCCGCATCGACGCGATCAAACACATCACCTGGGGCTGGCAGTACAGTCTCGCCAACGCCATCTACACGAACGGCGACAGCTTCCTCTTCGGCGAGTGGTATCAGACGAGCACGGCTGATCCGCTCTACCGCGATTCATACAAGTACGCCAACAAGAGCGGCATCTCCATGCTCGACTTCCCCTTGAACACCGCCATTCGCAACGTCTTCGGCTCGAACGCCAACTTCTCCGAAATAGACTCGGTGCTCACCGCCGAAGCCGCCAACTTCACCTGGGATGAAGACCTCGTCACGTTTATTGACAACCACGACATGACGCGCTTCCTCTCGCTCCTGAACAACAACAACCGCCTGCATCAATCGCTCGCCTTCATCCTCACGCAGCGCGGCATCCCCTGCATCTACTACGGCACGGAGCAATACCTGCACAACGACACTTCGGGCGGCGGCGACCCCTACAACCGCCCGATGATGAATGCCTTCAACACCTCGACCACCGCCTATACGCTCATCAATCGTCTCTCCACCCTGCGCCGCAACAACCCTGCCATCGCTTACGGCTCGACGCAGCAGCGCTGGATGAATAACGATGTCTATATCTACGAGCGCAAGTTTTTCGGCAACACAGTCCTCGTCGCCATCAACAAAAACGAGACGAGTTCTTATCAGATCACCGGACTTAACACCGCGCTCCCCGCCGGCACCTATGCCGATACGCTGACGGGCTTGCTCGGCGGCTCCGGTATCAGCGTCGCCGCGGGCACGGGCGGCAACAACCCCGTCGCAAACTTCACGCTTCCGGCGCACACCGTCGCCGTCTGGAGTTTCACCGCCGCGCCCGCCGCGCCCCAAATCGGCGTCATCGGCCCGACGGTCGCGCAGCCCGGCGTGCGTGTCACCATCGGCGGCAAAAACTTCGGCACGACTACGGGCACGGTCAAGTTCGGCACGACCGCTGCGACCGTCAACTCCTGGACTTCGACCAAGATCGTCGCCACCGTCCCCGTCATCACGAACGGCAACTACAACGTGACCGTCACCAACTCGTCCGCGCAAGTATCGAACGGCATACAGTTCACCGCGCTCGCGGCGAAACTGATCCCCGTCACCTTCACGGTCTTCAACGCTTCGCCGACGCAGACGGGCGACTATATTTTCCTGACGGGCAACACGGTGGAGTTGAGCAACTGGGCGACGACGTGGGACGCGGCGGTCGGCCCGATGCTCACGCCGAACTACCCGAACTGGTTCTTGAACGTGAGCGTGCCCGCCGGAAAGACGCTGCAATTCAAGTTCATCAAGATCGCCGCGAACGGAACCGTGACGTGGGAAGCGGGCGCGAACCACACTTACACCGTGCCCGCGAGCGGCGTCGGGCACGTCAACGTCAACTGGCAGTATTAGTGGACGGGGTAAAGGGGTAAGGGGGAAAGGGTAAAGGTAAGAAAACGATTAGCGTAGATTTGTTTTTGCCCTTAACCCTCTCCTCTTACCCTTTTCCTTTTGCCTTCTGTTGAGGTCGGCGCGATGAAGAAGTTTTTCATTCTCGTGATGTTGGGTTTGGCGTCGGTTCTTTGCACGCAGGCTGTGACGGCGGCGATGCAACAGGCGCAATCGTCCCCAACAGTTAACGCGGACTCGAAAGCGAAGGCCGACGCGCGGCCAAAGATGGATCCGGCGGTCTTGAAAAAGTATGCCGGAAGGTACGAATTGGGCGCGGGCCTCATACCCGTCTCCACGCTCGACTTGACGATTGAGAACAACGAACTCTGGGTCAAGCCTTCGCTCGTCAAAAAACGCAAACTCATCGCGCGCTCGAAAAAAGTTTTCCTCGACGAGATCGAGGGCACGCGTTACACGTTCAACTTCGACGAAGAGGGGCGTGTGGTAAGTCTCACCTTTCAATTCGAGGGCAGCCGCTACACGGCGCAGAAAGTTGTGCTCCCGCCGCCGAGTGTGAAAGGGAACACGACCTTCAAGTTGCAGGGCTACGCGGACGCGCAAGTCGTCGTGCTGGCAGGCTCTTTCAACAATTGGAACGAATCGCAACTCCTCTTTGCGCGCGAAGGCGACGCGTGGGTCTGTCGCATTGATCTCGCACCGAACCGCTACGCCTACAAGTTTATCGTCGACGGCAACTGGCTGCTCGACCCCGCCAACCCCGAAACCGAAGAAGACGAGTACGGAAATCTCAACTCCGTGCTGATCATCAAAGAAAAGTAAGAGTCGCGTGCTTGAGCGCGTCGCGCACACGGCGAAACAATAGCCAGCCGCGACGCATCGAGTCGTTTATTCGTAACGCGATGGGTCATTCACTCCGGCGTCCGGTCGAACGGCGTCGTTGTGTGCGCGCCGGATCGCTTGCGCCAGAGGAAATAGATGGGGATACCTGTGAGCACGAGCAGGTAGCCGATGCCGGATGTTTCGGGCGTGAGGTAGGCGAGGTCGAGGACGAGCAAGAGCGCGAGCACGATGTAGATCACGGGCACTACGGGGTAGCCGAACGTGCGATATGGACGCGGGGCGTCGGGCAGTTTGCGACGTAAGATGATGACGGCGCCGACCATCAACGCGTAGAAGACCAGGTCGGCGGAGATGATGTATTCGAGCAGTTGCGTATAGACGTTGCCGTAAGTTGCAGCACCCGTCTGCGCGTTCGTCGTGACGGTGCGCGGCAACGTCAGGAACGACGCCCAGACGCCTTGTATGACGAGCGCGACGGCGGGCACGCGCCGCGCGTTCAGCGTGCCGACGCGCGCGAAGAAAAGCCCGTCGCGCGCCATCGCGTAATAGACGCGCGCGCCCGCGAGGATGAGGCCGTTGTTGCAGCCGAAGGTAGAGACGATGATCGCGAGAGCCATTAGCACAGCGCCGCGCTCGCCGAACACCATTCCCATCGCGGCGGTCGCCACGCGGTTCTGCGGCGCGGTCTGAATCTCTTTGAGCGGGAGCGTCACAACATAGGCGAGGTTGGCGAGCAGGTAGAGCGCGACGACGAGCGCGCAGCCCGCGAGCAGAGCGCGCGGCAGATTTCGCCCCGGCTCGCGAACTTCGCCCGCCGTGAACGTCACGTTGTTCCAGGCCGACTGCGCGAAGAGCGGCCCGACCATCGCCCGCCCCAAAAGTGCTACGAGCGCCAGAGTGCCCGTCAAAGCGAGATCGCTTTGCGCGCCCTGCGGCGTCCAACCGTTCGCGGGGGAATTCCACCACGCGGAAGTGAAGGCCGCGCTCCCCGTGTTTGCGCCGAGCGCGAGTCCGACGAAGATGAGCGCGACGAGCGCGGCGGTCTTCGTGAAAGTGAAACTGTTCTGGATGAACTTGCCGAGTTGGAGGCCGCGCGTGTTCGTCGCCGTCAACAGCAGGATCATGAGGACGGCGACGAGTTGCTGCGTCGAAAGACTGACGGCGTAGTTGCGAAAGACGCGTCGCGGCGCGATTAAATAGTTGTTGGCCGAGATGTCGGGCGCGACGACGCCGACGAAGTTGGCGAAGGCGATGGCGACCGCCGCAATCGTGCCCGTCTGGATGACGAACAACAGCGACCACCCGAACAGAAATCCTATGGCCGGATTGTAAGCCTCGCGCAAAAACACGTATTGCCCGCCCGCCTTCGGCATCATCGCCGAGAGTTCCGCGCAACAGAGCGCGCCCGTGATCGTGAGCACTCCGGCGAGCGCCCACGCCGCCATGAGCCACCCCGGCGCGCCCACCAGACGCGAAGACTCCGCCGACACCAGAAAGATGCCCGACCCGATCATCGAGCCGACGACGATCATCATCGCATCGAGCAAGCCTAAGCCGCGTTCGAGTTTCGCCGCGTGATGTTTCTCGTCTGAAGTCATAGGTTTATCGCTTGCGATTCGTGTGCGGCATGCGCGTGCGGCGGACTGCTTCGCGTGTTGTTTCTTTCAACAGTTTGGCGGGAAGGTTTAACTCGTCGTCAATCAGCACATCGGTCGAGATGCCGACGCTGCGCGCATATTTCAATAACACTACCAAAGGGGGCTGGCGCAATCCGCGTTCAAAAGCTGATAGTTCTTCTCGAATAAGTTCGTCGCTTAATCCCAAACGGCTAATCATCTCATTTTGAGAAAGACCTAACGCCGTGCGTATCCGGACGAGTTTTTCAGCAAGACGAGCGGGCTTTAGGCTGGCAGCAATTCCCATCAGTGTGCCCCTCCTGATGGAATAAACTTTTTGCTTTCGAGCTTGCTGCTAGAATGAATATGTTCTAATGTCGGGTGTGAATTTTGGGCTGCCGAGAGCTCATGTTTAATCGTCTCCCTTGCGGCACTCATCACGAGTGATTCGTAGCAGCGTCGCGCATCGGTGGTTGCGGGTGTGTCAAAAATTCAGAATCGTGCGAGGCGCATAACATAACAAACTGGCGCGGTTATTGTCAGCCTAAGTTTTATAATCGAGTTGGCGGGGAGTCCGCTATGAGCGGGACAAAAGGTGGAACGAAGAAGCAAGCCGATAAGGCGCGGGCGTCTATGCTCTCGCTCTTGAACGACTTCGACCCGAATCATCTCGTGCTTCCACTTGACGAGATTCGCCTCCTCGCCCTGCTCTTCAGCACGCGCAATGGAGTAGAGCCGTTCGTGCGCCGGATGGTGTTGCTCTCGGAAGCTCTGAAAGCCGGAAGGACAAGCCGCGCGGCGCAACTCGCGCGTCGGAGTAGAGATCAATCCTTGACCGAACTGTTGCTGCCGATGGCGCAGGCTATTGAGGATGGGCGCGTCGTCGCGGTTCGGAATACGGCTTTCTGCGCCGCGAGTTTTGCCTACCAGAATAGCCTTGATTATCTACGAGACTTGTTAAATTATATGGATAGGTTTCGCTCTCACCCTCGCCCGACGCATAGCTCTTGAATTGCTCGTTCAAACACGCGCACATTCCTCAAGAGTCATTCACCTTCGC
This sequence comes from Pyrinomonadaceae bacterium, assembly GCA_035296385.1. GTDB lineage: Bacteria > Acidobacteriota > Blastocatellia > Pyrinomonadales > Pyrinomonadaceae > JAIVJZ01. Next base: position 16,984 of record DATHBB010000237.1, read on the forward strand.
CTTTAACTCAAACGAGAAGCGCTCGATGAAAAGAACCAACTACGTCGTCAAATATTTGCTGGTGGTATTACTACTCGCCGCCGGTTCGCTCCAACCCACCGCCGCACAACGCTCGAACGCGCGCCGCAAGCCTCACCGTGTCACGCGCATAGTCTCTCCGCCTACGACGCTGATGCCCGCTCCGTCTCCGAGTTCGACAAGCACGCCCCTCCCGCGTGCATATCTCGACGCCGTGAAAGACGCGGAAGTGGCGGAGCCGCAGGAGATTTCGCGTCAACTCGTCGCCATCACCGAAAACGAGCCGAGGCTGCGCTGGCGCGGCGCAGGCGACGAACGCCGCGTGCTCGTCGTGACGTGGACAAACTATGCGGGCTACAAAGGTCAGGAAGGCAAACCCATGACGCTGCCCACGCGTCTGCCCGCAATCTGGGTAACAGCCGTGCCGGAGTTGAAAAACTTCTGCGCGCGTTTGCCGCGAACCTTTAAGAACCGTACGCTCAGGTTGGAGCAACTGCTCGGCCTGCCGCCGGGAAAGGGCAACACGATCTTCGTAGAGATGTGGATCAAGCCCGCAGACCTCTTCCGCCCCAGCCCCGATCCGGAGATCGTGGACCACGAAGCCGTCCTGTCCCTCTCCTCGAAGTACCTTCAGGTGGCGGAGGCTTACGCCACTTGGTTCGAGAATAACAAGAGCACTTACGCGGGCGACCCGCCGTACCCCTGGACGCGGCTCGGCTATACGTACGATTGGGGCAACCGTAGAAGCGAGGTCGGCTTGAGCGAGTTCGGCGTCGTGGAGAGCGCCGAGACCGTCATCGAGTCCGTTACCCCGACGCTTAACTACTGCCGGAGCGCGAAGCGCCGTCGCCGCTGATCAAAAGACTCCCGCTGCGATCTCGCGCGGAAGGCTTTCCGCCCACACCTGCCGCGCGAATTCATCCCGCGCACGCTCCCCGACTTGGGAGGGAGATTTAGATTGAACTGGAAACGAAGTTGAGATATAAGGCGCGGTTAGTCGGACGAGCGCGAAAAGGAATGTGTGGCCTCACGCCATTTTACAACGCTATGCAGTTGACCGTGAACACCTAAGGAAGATACCTCACTATGAGTTCATCAGGCCGTAACCCGGAACACCTTTCTCCTGAATATCACAAGGCACACAGGCAGGTCATGCTTTGGTCTGGGATACTACTGCTCTGGGACATTCTAGGGATTGATCTGGCGCTGGCCAGAAGCACCGAAGGAAGTATCGGCCCGATTATTACCGCCATCAAAAATCCGGCGGCGATGCCGTGGGTACTGCTTAGCCTAATTATTTACTTTATATTCAAACTCATAATTGAATGGGGGCAGTGTAGTGAGTATCGCCGAGCCAATCGCGTGTCTGTACTGGACTTTAGCGCGGCGTTCGCGGCGGCGGCGGTGGCAACTCTCTTCTTTTTCGTTAACATTGGATAGCCCGTCTGTAAAGCGAGCGGTAAATATTAAAATTTCAACGCCTCAGTCTTCAAACTAAACCACTACCCGACTTGGCCTTCGCTTGACACGCGCCGCGCCGCTCACCTAGTCTTGCCCGTTAGTAAATTCATAAACTTCATACGATTCCTGCCAAAGTGATTTTCAACGGGCACGCAGAAATTTTCCTATGATTAAACAAGAACTGACGGAATTAATTAGAGAAAGACGCGCGCACATCGGCGTCATAGGACTCGGCTACGTGGGCTTGCCGCTCTCGGTCGAGTTCGCGCACAAGGGTTTTCAGGCGACGGGCTTCGAGGTGGACGAGGGGAAGGCCGCGCAGATCAACAGGGGCGAGTCTTACATCGGCGACGTGAGCACGTCGCTCGTCAAAGAGTTGGTTGACGCGCGCCGCCTGCGCGCGACGACGGATTTCTCGGAGCTTGCGAAATGCGACTGCGTCATCATCTGCGTCCCGACGCCGCTCCGGAAAACCAAAGAGCCGGACATCTCTTACATCCTCGCGGCGGCTGCCGAGATTCAGAAAAACCTGCGGCGCGGCCAACTCATCATCCTCGAATCCACGACTTACCCGGGCACGACCGACGAAGTGCTCCTGCCGATGCTCGAAGAACGCGGCATGCAACTCGATGCGGATTTTCTACTCGCCTTCTCGCCCGAACGCGTCGATCCCGGCAACCCGCAATTCCAGACGCACAACATCCCGAAAGTCGTCGGCGGCTCGACGGATGATTCGACGGAAGTTGCCGCCGCGCTCTACGGTCAGATCGTGAACAACGTGCATCCGGTCTCTTCGGCCCGCGTCGCGGAGGCGGCGAAACTTTTGGAGAACACCTTCCGCGCCGTCAACATCGGCATGGCGAACGAGATGGCGCGCCTCTGTTACGCGCT
>DATHBB010000238.1:0-6661 GCA_035296385.1 Pyrinomonadaceae bacterium
CGCGTCTGCACGCTGCCCGCCTTTTGTGCGCCGGAGAGCATCGCCAGTTGCACCTGACGGAGCGCCTCGCCGCGCCCCGCGCCCGCCTGCAAGCGTCGGTAGTATTCGATCATCAAGTCGCGCGTCGCATCGTCTGAGACCTGCCACAGAGTCATCACCTGACTTTCGCTTCCGGCGAGCACGAGCGCGCGCCGCAGACCATAGACGCCGTCGCCGTTCTGCACCTCGCCCACGCCCGTCTCGCATGCCGACAACACGACGAGGCGCGTGCCCCAGAGATCGAGGCCCGCAGCTTCGTAAGCCGTGAGCACGCCGTCTTCTGCCGACGCTGCCGCCGCCGCGCTGCCACGCTCGTTGGCTCCGGCCAGCGCCAGCCCCGAACGCAGCAGAGGGTTCTCGCCGCGTGTCGCAACTGCGGCGGGGTCGTTTCCGAGTCCGAGGCCGCGCGCCGTTTTCTCCGCGAGCGATTCGTCCTGTTTCTGATCGGGCAGGAAGAAGCCGTGCGTCGCGACGTGGAGTATGCTCGGCGCGCTCACGGCTTTGATGGCCGCCTCGCTGGCGCGCGCTTCCGTCAACACCAACACGCCCGGCAAGAGCGCGCCGAGCGCCGCCGCCTCTCCCTTCGTGCCCGGCAGCGGCGTGAAGTTGACGCTCCCCATCTCTGACGAGCGACGCGGCTCGCCCGTCGTCGCCATCGTCGTAGTAAGCGACTCGACGCGCGGCGTTGCGGCAACGCCCGCCGTCGCTACAGCCGTCGTGCCGCTGAACTGCGGATTGGCGACGACCACGGGCGGCTGTCTGCTCTCGCTGCTCAATTGCAAACGCAGCAGATCGCGCCCGCTCGTCAGGTAAGTGATCGAGTAGTTTTCCAGCAGGTATTTGTTCTGCTCGTCAACGAGCGCGCCGAAAGGGATCAAGTTGAGCGCGCCGTCGGGTGAGAGCAGAAGATTCTTATGCGCCGCGCCGATGAGTTTTCGCACGGGGCGCATCAGCGTCTCGTCGAGCGCGCGCCCGCGCTCCCGCACGTCGCGGCTGGTCTGGTTCGTCAACGCACGACGCCACAGAGCGATGTCGCGTTCAATCGCCGCCGCTTCGCCCAGATCGACCCAGAGCGGCGCGCCGTTCGACTCGCGCGTCAGCACGTAGGCGACGTAGCGCGGCGCGGCGAACCTCGACTTGTCTATCGTCTTCGGCTCGTAGGGACGATACAAGACCATTTCGACGAGAGCCGCGCCCGCAGGGATGACAGCGCGCACGGCGGACAACTCGACGGGGCGCGCCTGCGTGCGAAACTCCGCGCTGCGCGCGCCGACTTCCGCTTCCAGTCGCTCGATCTCATTTTCCAGACGCGCACGCTCCGACGCGCGTTCGGTCGCGCCCGCCGTCGCCGACGCGCCGCCCGCCTCTTTCAGTTTGAGGCGCGCGAGCGCGGAACGCGTGGCCGACAATTGATCGAGCAGCACGCGGTCTTGCGGGTTGAGACGACGACGCAGCGCGCCGATCTGATCGCTCATCGCATCGAGTACGCGCCCCTTGCGGCGGAGTATGGTCGTCAGCGCGAGTTCGAGCGCTTCGCGGTCGGCGGGCGCGGTGCGCGCGTGGAAGGAGACGGCGGCGTCGGTTTCGTTCCGGAGCGTCGCCATGTAGCGTCGCTTCTGTTCCTCGGAGCCGGTGGTGAGGATGAGCGCGAGGTTGCGTTCGCGAAGGTCTGCGTTGCGCCGGAGGAGTGCGAGCGTCTGCCGCGTGTCGCCGCGCCCCCAGTAGACTGTCGCGAGGTTGGCGAGGTAAGTGCCGACGTTCGGGTGGTCCGCGCCGTAAGCCTTCTCCGTGATCGCGAGCGCGCGACGGTAGAGAGGTTCTTCGCGCGCAAACTCGTTCTGCGCGAAATAGACGTAGGCGAGATTGCTGAGCGAGATGGCGATGTCCGGATGCTCCGCCCCCAGCGTCTTCTCCTTGATCGCCAGCGCTCTTTTAATCAGCGGCTCGGCGCGCGCGAAGTCGCGTTCGTCGGAATAGGCGACGGCGAGATTGCCGAGCAGGTTGGCGTAGAGCGGACTCTCCGTGCCGAGCTTCTTCTCCACGATGGCGAGCGCGCGCTGGTAAAGTTCGACGGCGCGCGCGTTGTCGCCTTTGTGGTTGTAAATGTTGGCGATGCTGCTGAGCGTCGAGGCGACGGTCGAACTCTCCGCGCCTTCGGCCTTTTCGCGTATGGCGAGGGCGCGCTGCAAAAGCGGCAAAGCGCGTTCGTCGTCGCCGCGCTCGCTGTGGAGTATCGCCAGGCTTGTGAGCGCGATGGCCGTGTCGGGGTGCTCCGGCCCGACGCTCTTTTCCTGTATGGCGAGCGCGCGTTTGAGCATCGGTTCGGCGCGCAGGTAATCGCCTTTCGTGCGGTAGAGGATAGCGAGGCTGTTGAGCGGCGTGCCGACGTAGGCGTGCTCAGTGCCGAACATCTTCTCGTGAATGGCGAGGCTGCGTTTATAGAGAGACTCCGACTGCTCGTAGTCGCCCGTTTCCATGTAGAGGTAGGCGAGGTTGTTCAAGGTGAGGGCGACGAAGAAACTGTCCGGCCCGGCCTTCTCTTGTATCGCCAGAGCGCGCTTGAGGAGCGGCTCGGCGCTCTTGTAATCGCCGCGCTGCGAATAGACGGAAGAGAGGCTGTAGAGCGCGGAGGCGACATAAGGGTGCTCCGCGCCGAGCGCTTTTTCGCGCATGGCGAGCGCGCGCCGGTAGGCGGCCTCGGCCTGCGCGAAATTCTCTTTTCTGACGTAGACGGTTCCGAGCGCGGTGAGCGTGGAAGCGACGTTTTCGTGTTCCGGCCCCTCAAGTTTCTCGCGTATGGCGAGGGCGCGCTGGTAGAGTTTTTCCGCCGCGTCCAAGTCGCCTTTCGACATGCGGAGCATGCCGAGTTTGTCGAGCGAGAGCGCGACGCTGAAATGACTTTCGCCGAACGCCTTCTCGCCGACGGCGAGCCCGCGCGTCATCGCTTCTACGGCTTCGTCGAGTTTCCCTTCCGCGCGCAGTTTGTCGGACTGCTGCATCAGTTCCAACATCTCGCCGAGCGCCTTCGACTGTTCCGGCGTCATCTGTTGGCTGCTTTGCGCGTGAGCCGCTACAGCACCCGACGACAACAGGCCGAGCATTAGAAACAGAACTACTGCCGCCTCCCGCCGGAAACGCCTTCTCTCCGTCTCACCCGCCATAACTCCTCCGCGTGTGCGCCGTAACTGATGTGCCGCCGGCAAGGAACTAATCTTAACTCTCTGTGCCCCCTCTGTGCTCTCTGTGTCTCTGTGGTGAGTGTCTTAGAAGATCATTCACCACAGAGACACAGAGTGCACAGAGGAGGCACAGAGAGTATCAGCAATTAACAGTGCGCCCCTGTTGATGAGCGAGCCGCGACGCATCAGGAGTCGGCTTCGCCCGCGTACTTGTCCGTGCTCGCGTTTGAGATGATGGGCGCGTCGGTGGTGAGCGCGCCGTCCACGAGTTCGCGTTGCTCCAGTTCGTGAATCGAATACGAGCCGGTGGCGGGGCTGGCCGAGGCCGCGCGCCCGACGTAATAAGGCCGCTCGCATTTAGGCAGCATGCCCATCAGGCGCGGCTCTACGAAGTGCCAGCCGCCGTAGTTCTTCGGCTCCTCCTGCGCCCACACGAGTTGCGACGCGTTCGGGTAGCTCGCAAACAGTTCGCGCAAGGTGCGTTCGGGGAACGGGTAGAACTGTTCGAGCCTGAGGATGGCGACTCTACGGTCGTCCGACTTCAAACGCGCCGCGTTCAGATCGTAATAGACTTTGCCGCTGCACAGCACGATGCGCCGCACCTCCGCGCGGTTCGCAATCTCCGCGTCGTCGATCACGGGCAGGAAGCCGCCCGTCGTCAACTCTTCGACGGAAGAAGTCGCGGCGGGCAGGCGCAGCAAACTCTTCGGCGTCATCACGATAAGCGGGCGCGCAGTTTGTTGCCTGACCTGTCGGCGAAGCAGGTGGAAATACTGCGCCGGAGTGGTCGGGTAACAGACCTGCATGTTGTTCTCGGCGCAAAGTTGGAGATAGCGTTCGAGCCGCGCGTTCGAGTGTTCCGGCCCCTGTCCCTCGTAGCCGTGCGGCAGCAAAAGGACGAGGCGCGACGGCTGCTGCCACTTGTCAACGCCCGGTGCGATGAACTGATCTATGATCACCTGCGCGCCGTTCGAGAAATCACCGAACTGCGCCTCCCACATCACGAGCGCGTCGAGCGCCTCGACCGAATAGCCGTACTCGAAACCCATCACGCCCTGCTCCGACAAAGAACTGTCGAAGACTTCGACGCGCGGGCGATTATTCTCGCGCACGGCGAGTTCGGCGAGCGGCGTCCAGGCGTTGCCCGTCAGCGTGTCGTAGAGAATCGCGTGGCGTTGACTGAACGTGCCGCGCCCCGAATCCTGCCCGCTCAGGCGCACGTTCGTGCCTTCGAGCGCGAGCGTGCCGAAGGCCATCGCCTCGCCGAACGCCCAGTCCATAGGCGCTGTCCCTTCGCCCATCTTCGCGCGCCGCGCCAGTTGGCTGACCATCTTCGGGTTGACGCTGAACCCTTGAGGCACGACCGCGATCTTGTGACCGATCTCGCGTATCGTCTCCGCCGCAACACCCGTCTCGACGATTTCCGAGCCGTCTTCTTCGACGATGGCGGGCGGCAACTCCTCACGCCTCGCTTTGCCCGCGACGATCTCCTTGGCGCGCGCCTGCACCCCTTCGTAATACGCGACGCGCTCCTTGATCATCGCTTCCACTTCGTCTCCGCTCAGCACGCCCTCGCGCACCAGCCGCTCGGCATAGACGGTGCGAACGCCCGGATGCGCCTTGACGCGCGCGTACATCAGCGGTTGCGTGTAGCTCGGCTCGTCGCCCTCGTTGTGGCCGAGGCGGCGGAAGCCGATCACGTCGAGGACGACATCCTTGTTGAACTCCTGCCGATAGTCGAGCGCGATGCGCAAGACGCGGAAGGCGGCTTCGGGGTCGTCGCCGTTGATGTGAAAGATGGGCAGTTGCGTCATGCGCGCAACGTCCGTCGAGTAGATCGTGGAGCGCCCCTTTTCGGGCGAGGTGGTGAAGCCGATCTGGTTGTTGATGATGATGTGAATGGTGCCGCCCGTGCGATAGCCGCGAAGCTCCGCGAGGTTCAGAGTCTCCATCACGATGCCCTGCCCGGCGAACGCCGCGTCGCCGTGCAACAAGACGGGCAGCGCGCGATCAATCACCTCCTCGCGCTCCGCGTTCATCGCGTCCTGCTTGGCGCGCACCATGCCTTCGACGACCGGATCGACAAACTCAAGGTGGCTAGGATTCGGCGAGACCGTGATCGCGACTTCGCGCCCCGACGCCGTCTCGCGCCGTCCGCGCGCGCCCTGATGATATTTCACGTCGCCTTCGTCCGCGGGAAAGTTCGGATGCACCGAACCCTCGAAGGCCGTAAAGATTCGCTCCGAGAAATTGCCGACGACGTTTGCCAGCACGTTCAGGCGACCGCGATGCGCCATGCCGAGCGTGATGTCTTCCACGCCCTTCGCCGCCGCCGATTCGATGAGTTGATGCAGCAGCGGAATGATCGTCTCGCAGCCTTCGAGCGAGAAACGCTTCGCGCCGAGATACTTCGTGTGCAGAAAACGCTCGAACTGCTCGGCGGCGATCAGACGGTCGAGCAACTGTTTCTTCGTCTCGACGGGGAGCGGTTCGGGATCGACGAACTCGTCGCGTATGCGGTCGCGTATCCAGGTCTTCTGTTCCTTGCTCTGGATGTGGCGATACTCCGTGCCGACCTTGCCGCAGTAAGCGCGGCGCAGGATGTCCAGGATTTCGCGCAAACTCGCCTGTTCTTTGCCGCCGAGTCCGCCCGTGATGAAGGTGCGATCCAAATCCCAAATCGTCAGGCCGTAAGTTTCCAGATCGAGTTCGGGGTGATGGTGGACGGGCATGGCGTGGAGCGGATCGATGTCGGCGATGAGATGTCCGCGCACGCGATAGGCGTTGATGAGTTCGAGCACGCGCGCCTGTTTGACGATCTGCTCCTGCGTGCGGTCGCCGCCGAGCAGCGCCGGGTTGCGATCCACAGCCCATTGCATCGGGTGATAGGAGATGCCGAGATCGAGAAAGATGCTCTCGTAAAACTCGTGCTTGCCGACCAGAAGTTCATGTACGTGCGCGAGGAACGCGCCCGACTCCGCGCCCTGTATGATGCGATGATCGTAGGTCGAAGAGATTGTCAGCGTCTTGCTGATGCCGAGTTGCGAAAGTGCTTCGGCAGACATCGCGTGATACTCCGCCGGATATTCAATCGCGCCCGTCGCGATGATGACGGACTGGCCTGCCATCAGGCGCGGAGTCGAAGCGACCGTCCCGATGGTGCCGGGGTTGGTGAGCGAGATGGTCGTGTCCTGAAAATCGGGCAGGCCGAGTTTGCCTTCGCGCGCGCGCTTGACCACGTCGTCGTAAGCCTTGAGAAACTGCGAGAACGTGAGCGCCTGAGCGCCTTTGACGTTCGGCACGAGGAGCGAGCGCGTGCCGTCCTTCTTCTGCACGTCAATCGCCACGCCGAGATTGACCGCCGCACGACGCACGCGCGCGGGCTTGCCTTCCGAGAGCGTGAAGCCGTCGTTGAGTTGCGGATATTTTTCGAGCGCGCGAAG
>DATHBB010000239.1:0-5834 GCA_035296385.1 Pyrinomonadaceae bacterium
TCTGCGCCACGCCTGGAGGCGTTTGCCGCCTGCGGTCTGGAGGATGCTCATCAGGCCGATGTAGCCGTAGCCGAAGAAGAAGAGGAGGAGAAAGGGGATCGTGCCCCACATGCTCATGTGCGCGGCGTAGAGCACGGCGCAGAAGAAGTAGATGGCGAAGCTGAGTTCGAGAAGGGGAAGGAGGCCGCGCTTGCGTTTGTACTTCTTGGCCTTCCACGTCGCGTCCGTCGTCGTCTCCACCTGATACTTAGGCGTGCGCACGAACTCCGACTTGACGCCCATCAACGCCTCAATCACGGCGCGCGCGTTCGAGAACGCCAGCCCGATGCCGACCGCCATCACGAGCGGCAGGTGCAGCAGGCGGCGACTCCGCCCCGCCTCTTTATCCAGATACCAGATGGCCGAGCCGTAGAAGAGTATGACCGAGACGGTCGAGAAAAACAGGAGCGGCACGTCGAAGGCCATCAGGTGATAGAAGCCCTGATTGTAGCGCACCAAGAGAAGCGGAAACTGCAAGAAGCTCGCGATGATCATCAGCGGGTAACTGATGTTGCCCGTCAAACGGAAGAACATCTCAAGTCGCACGCGGAGCGGCAGGTTGGCGCGCCAGATGCGCGGGTAGAGTTTGATGCCGACCTGCATCACGCCCTTCGCCCAGCGGCGTTGCTGCGCCTTGAAAGCGTTGATCTCGACGGGGATTTCCGAGGGCGCGTCTTCATCGAGCAGATAGACGAAACGCCAGCCCATCAACTGCGCGCGGAAACTCAAATCCGTGTCTTCGGTCAGAGTGTCGTGTTGCCAGCCGCCCGACAGTTCAATCGCGCGGCGACGCCAGATGCCCGCCGTGCCGTTGAAGTTGAAGAAGCCGCCCGTGCGATTGCGAACCGTTTGCTCGATAACGAAGTGGCCGTCGAGCATGATGGTTTGAAGGCGCGTCAGCAAGTTGTACGCGCCGTTGATGTGCGACCAACGCATCTGCGCGCAGCCGACGAGCGGGTCTGTGAAATAGTCTACGAGCTTGCGCAGGCAGTCGGGCTTGGGCACGAAGTCCGCATCGAAGATGGCGAGCAGTTCGCCACGGGCTGTGCGGTTTCCGTTTTCCAGCGCGCCCGCTTTGAAGCCGGTGCGGTCGGTGCGGTGTATGTAGTGTATGTCGAAGCCTTCGGCGCGATACTCTTCGACCGTGCGGCGCGCGAGCGCGACCGTCTCGTCGGTCGAATCGTCCAAGACCTGTATCTCCATGCGGTCGCGTGGGTAGTCGAACTGCGTGACGGCGCGCAGGAGTCTTTCGACCACGTACATCTCGTTGAAGAGCGGGAGTTGGACGGTGATGACGGGCAAGTCGGATTCGGCGAAGCGCGCTTTGGGCGCGGGCTGGATGTGGCGGTAGCGCCAGAAGTCCGCGACCTGCTTGATGCGATATGCGCCGTAGATGGCGAGCACGCCGAGGATGGTGAAGTAGAGGATGAGCACCGTCCAATCGAACGTGTCGAGTTGATAAAGGACGCTGATGTTCGACTGCGTCTGCCAGTGCCACGCGTCTACGAACTCGCTCCATAGCGCGCCGTACTCAACCCACTTCGGGTCTATCGGCTCTACGGGCGTCTGCGCCGCTTGCTGGGCTAAAAAAAGGAGCATTCCGGTATTTCTCGTCAACGAAAAGTAAATCACTGAAGGCGCGTCGCGCGGTTCGCAAACCGTGCGACGCGCTTAACGAACAAACCCGCGACGCCGAGCACCCTCCACATAAAACGAGCAGCGCCCTTGCCGGACGCTGCCCCTGTTTCATCGCGCACATTGTAACCGAACCGCCGCGCGCCGACAAACGAAGAAAGGGACGAGGGCGTGGTGATGAACGAAAGACTGTTCTTTGCCAGTCGTCCGTTGTCAGTTGTTCAAATCCGTCTTTAGCAACTTGTGTGATAGCGACTTAACAACGGACGACTGACTACGGACAACGGGCAGTTCTTATTCATCCTTTCTTAAAAGTTGGACGGCGGCGGGGGCGGCATCATGTTAGCCGTAGTGTCGAGGCGTTTCTCGAAGAGTTTGACGCCGAGCAGGCCGCCGAGCGTGGAGAAGGCGACGTAGATGATCGTGTGGAAGACGGCGAAGCCGAGCATCATCGGGAGTTTTTGCAGCGCGCTCTGACCGCGCGCGATCTCCGCCTGCCGTCGCACCTCTTCGGCGACCTGCGGGTTGAAGCCCTCCATCGCCTTCGCGATGAATTCGTTGAAGCTGTCGCCCAGAATCAAACCGAGCGGGATGCCGATGGAGTGCGCCACGAGTGTCCCGATCAGTCCGGTCAGCGCGCCGAGTTCCGCGCCCTGGCCGGGCAGCACGGGCGAGGCCGAGCGGCGGACGTAGAGGTAGGACGCCAGCGCGCCGCCGCCGACCACCCAGATGCAGCAACACATGTTGCCGAAGCTGATCGGCGGGATGGCGGAGAGCAGTCCGAGCGTGACGCCCCCAATCAAGGCGGCGCGCATCTTGTCAGTCATATGTTTTGAAGTTTATGAGAAGGACTAAAAACGGCTGTGCATGAAGGACGACAAGCTAAGCAGTCGTCGCCGAAACGACGCCGCCGCTGCTTGCCGTCCTCCACTCGTCACAAGATAGGCGGGCGCTGGAGAGTGTTCTCAACGCACGCGCGCCCGCCGCGCGGGTTTAACTGCCGGCGCCGAAGCTGCCCCCGCCGCCGGTGCCGCCACCATAACCGCCGCCCGCGCCGCCCGCACCGCCGCCGTAACCGCCGGTGCCGCCGCCGTAACCACCACCGCCCATCGGGGGCTGTGTGCCGCCGCTGTCGCCGTAGTTGGTCGGAGGAGGAGGAGGAGGCATCCCGCCGCCGGGACGATTCTTGCCGAAGATGGCCGCGCCGATCAAACCGCCGATGGCCGCGAGGATGACAAAGATCACCGCGCCGACAATGCCCATGACGAGGAACAGCGCGAAGCCCGTCAGAGACGCCGGAAGATTCACGCCCTGATCACGCAGTTGCGCGAACTGTGCGTCCATCACCGCCGAGTTCACGAAATACGAGAGCGGCGTGCCGATGATGAGATTCAACAATCCACCGGCGACGCCGGCGATGGCCCCGAGTTTCGCGCCATCTGCCGGAGTAAGCGGGCCGGAGGAACTTTTAGCGTAGAGATAGACGGCCAGAACGCCGGCGGCGATGGGAAGCAAGCAATTGCAACAACCGACGCCGGGTATGACCGAGCCGATCAAGCCGAGCACAATCATCACGGCTGCGATGCCGAGACCGGCCATTACCGCTGGTTTTGTTTGTTCATTCATATTTATCAGACACCTTCGCGGAGAGTTTAGATAAAACTTGGATCGTACATTTTCAGCCTTGCACACTGACAAGTTCTACTGACAGGAAAATGCCTTCTACAGACAGGAAAGATGACTTGCACCGAAGTTATCAAGTGAACCGGGAATTTGAAGTGCTTATTTCACTTTCGTTCAAAGACCACCGTTGCCGGTGTCGTCGTCGGGGTTGCCGCGTCGTGCGCCGTGCGTTGACGGTTTCGTCTTTGGCGTCGTTGCCGAAAGATTTCGAGCACACCGGGCACGACGTAGGCGGCCAGCCATGCGCCGAGCCACGCGCCCGTGAGCGCGCGCGACGAGTGCGTGTTCGCCCACACGCCCGTGATGCCGAGCGTGAAGTCAATCGTCGTCGGGGCGAGCGCGAGGACGAGCCACTCGCGGCGCGGCGTCGCCGTAAACGCCGTAGCGCGTCGCCAGCCGCGCGCGGCGAGCGGGTAGAGCAGAACCGCGACGGTAAAGCCCGCGTAGATGCCGAAGCACCGCGCGCACACCGCCAGCGGATGACCCGCCACCCAGAAAGCGCGCTCCGCCATCTGGTGACAGACGGTTTTCAACCCCTGATAGATCACGAAAGCAGACGCCTCGTGCCCGCCCGACGCCGCCAAAGGCGCGCCCACGATCAAACCCATCCAAAGAAGCGCGAGCACCGCCGCGCAGCCCCAGGCCTTCCACGCCCACGACGCGGAAAACTCGCGCGGCGCAAGCGGCGAAACGTAGCTGGCAGGGGAAGCGTGCATAAGCAAGGAACGATGAAGTAGGAACGCGGAACGATGAAGTAAAAACAGTCAGTTGTCAGTAGTCCGTTGTCAGTTGTTTAGTGGTAATCACAGAAGTTGCTAAAGACGGTCTTGAACAACTGACTACTGACAACGGACAAAGAACAATCTTTCATTCATCGTTCCGCGTTCCCGCTTCATACTTAAAATCTGATGACTGTCTCCGGCCCACCCTCTACGTGGACGGTGTCAACGAAGCGTATGTGGCGCGACTCGGTGGTCATCACGAGCGAGTGCGTGCGTTTGCCCGCGCCGAAGAAGCGCACGCCGCGCAGGAGCGCGCCGTCGGTCACGCCCGTCGCGGCGAAGATAATCTTCTTGCCGGGCGCGAGATCGTCCGTGCTGTAAACCTTGTGCGGGTCGTCTATGCCCATCTCTTTCAGGCGCGTGATGACTTCGGCTTCGGGCGGCACTTTGTTTTTGTCCACGTCGAGGCGTTCCGGATCATAGACGAGCCGCGCCTGTATCTCGCCGTTCAGACATTTCATCGCCGCCGCCGTGATGACGCCTTCGGGCGCGCCGCCGATGCCCAACAGCGCGTGGATGTTCGTGCCCGCGACCGCCGCCGAAATGCCTGCGGAGAGATCGCCGTCGGAGATGAGGCGTATGCGCGCGCCCGCATCTCTCACTTGCTGAATCAGTTTTTTATGGCGCGTGCGGTCGAGCACGATGACGGTCAGGTCGTCCACGTCGCGCCCCAGACCTTTGGCGATGGCGGCGAGGTTGTCTTTGACGGGCGCGTTGATGTCAACGAGGCCGCGCGACGAAGGGCCGACGACGATCTTGTCCATGTAGATGTCGGGCGCGTTCAGCAGCCCGCCGCGCTCGGAGGCGGCGAGCACGGCGATGGCGTTGTTCGCGCCGAGCGCGCAGAGGTTCGTGCCTTCGAGCGGATCGACCGCGATGTCCACTTCGGGATAAACGTCTTCGCACGCTTCCGCGCCCTTTTCTCTGATGGCGCGCACGCCCTCGCCCACTTCCTCGCCGATGTAGAGCATGGGGGCTTCGTCGCGTTCGCCCTCGCCGATCACGATCCGACCGACCATCGGCACGGTGTCCATCACCTCGCGCATCGCCTCGACCGCGACGTGATCGGAATGCTTGCGGTCGCCCTGCCCCATCGTGCGCGCCGCCTCGATGGCCGCCGCCTCGCACACGCGCAAGAAGTCCAACGACAGATGCTCGGTCTGTATCTCGTAGCCCATGCCTCTTTTTGTCTCCCGGTCTTAAATAATGATGATGTGTTGCGGCGAGTCCGGTGTATTACTGCTCTTGTTGCTCACGCCACTTCGGAAATGCGCCGCCATACTAACAGAGAGCGCGCGGAATTTATAGACTCTTGACGACTCACTATTTTATTAAGTTGTGGACGACCGGGCGTTGCCGGAAATTATGCAATAGGTCGAAAAGTTTTCTTGACAGCTAATTAAGGCAGGTGTACCGTCCGCGCTATCGAACAAAATGCGTTGACACCCCCGGAGATTTCGTTAACCTCACTTTCCCCTACAAAATTTGGACGAGCACCGGTCGGCTTTAGGGAGCCGTGATTGATGAAGTTTCGATGTAAATGTTTTCAAGGCAAGGAAGCATATAAATCAGTCTCTCTCTCGCGGGTCAGGAGGATGTAATGACTAAATATAGATTCGGACTGGCGATAACTTTGGTTGGCTTGATTTTAGCCACCTTTCTAACTGTTGGCATAGCGACAAGCCAACACACAAA
>DATHBB010000240.1:0-11646 GCA_035296385.1 Pyrinomonadaceae bacterium
TTTGTGTGTTGGCTTGTCGCTATGCCAACAGTTAGAAAGGTGGCTAAAATCAAGCCAACCAAAGTTATCGCCAGTCCGAATCTATATTTAGTCATTACATCCTCCTGACCCGCGAGAGAGAGACTGATTTATATGCTTCCTCGCCTTAAAAACATTGACATCAAAACCGCATCAATCACGGCTCCTGAAAGCCGACATTCACCTGACGACGAATGCTCCGACCGCACAATAGATTTCTACGGGCGCTTGATGACGCGAGCGATACCCGTTCAAATTTTGTAGGGGAAAGTGGGGTTTACGAAATCTATGAGGGTTTCGTCAAAGCAATTTGTTCGACATCGCGGACGCTACACCCGCCTTAATTACCTGTCAAGAAAACTTTTCAGCCTGTTGCCCGATTTCCGCCAATGTCGGGTTGTCCGCCACTTTATGAAACCAACGCTCGCAGGAATATCGTTAGCGATATAAACCTTGCGTCGTGGGTCTGTGGCGGAAGCCGGGCCGTCACCATTTAGCAGAGTTTGATTTCTATAACAGGGGGGACAAGCTGAATCAACATAGACAACCAAAATAAAAATCAAACAGGTAGCAGGAATATAAAAGCGGGCAAGTTTCATATCTTTTCCACCCGATTATGAATTTAGAGTCTTATCCGGTTCTGCCCCGATTCTGCTATTTGAGCTTTTCTTTCAAGCTTTTGAAAGAGTTTCCATATCTATTTTGAATTTCATTTTGGAGAGGGTATGTGCGTTCATTAATAGACTCAAACGTATCTTCATCCTTAATTAGTAATGCCCCGGCTGGCCCTAAACCAACGGAACCAACCTTTCGAACCGGGTCCAGCAAAAGAAATAAAAGATACTTTCGAGATTTCTTGAACTCCGGGAAATTTTGCTCCTGAATAGTGACCATGAGACCGTCAACCGGCACTGTACCGCCGAGCCTGGACACTAAAATTTCATCTTCCCTAAGCGGGAGCAACTCAGCGGGAAGGTTAAACGAAGCAAAAGAGTGAGGAGTAGTGGGGTTAGAAAGGGTTTCTATAATTTTGAATTTATACCACGACGAAATACTATCATGCTCATCAATATATCCTCTTTGCTCAACCGGCTGCGCCACTACTAAACTATATCTCGCAAGAACATTATCCAGGCTTTTTGCTTGTTCATATGTGGCGACAATACCACCTAGAGTAAGTTGCGGCTCTCCCCTTAATTTAGCTCTGGCTACCTGTTGTCTGAGCGTTCCTCGTTTCTCGGATTCAATAGGTTCTTGAGATGGTTTGCTTTTAGAAGCAGTATTTATGTATCCAATCGCGACAAACAGCAAAATTGCGATAATTAAGATAGCTGCTACGTTTTTGTGTTTCATGAGCCTTTATCCTATTTTTGCAACCTTATTTGCTACGAGGAACTTGCTGATGGGGGAAGGTTGACAAAATCTGGTGAGGATTCGTCAACGGGCTAACGTTTTTCACAAGGGGAAATTGCTATATACGCCTATCCGACTGGCCTGTCAACAATGAATTTATTGTCAACCGTCTTCAACCGGCAATTACTCGCCCTCAGCCGCGCGCCTTATTTGTCTGCTGTTTCGTCGTAGAAGAGAATGATGACGACGAGCCAGATGGCGGCGGCGGCGGCGAAGAGAAAGAAGATGATGGCGAGGCCGGGATAGCCGAACAATTTGAAGCTCGTCTCGACGCGCATCAGGAGCGACGCCCCGACGATCATCGAGGCGATGACGAGGCCGACCGTGATGCGGTTCGCCACCTTCTGCAAACCCTCCATCAACTTCTTCTCGTCAATCGCGTCAACCTTCAACTGCAATTCGTTGTTGCCGACGGCGTCCAGAATCTTGTTGACGCGCGCGGGCAGGCGTTCGAGAAAATCCTTCACGTCGAGCAAATTCGTCATCAAGTTGCCGGGCGCGAGCGACTTCAGGATGCGCTGCTGCATGATCTCGGTCGCGTAGTTGCGTATGACGCGGTTCGGGTCGAAGTCGGGCGCGAGCGTGTAAACGACCTGATCGAGATTGAGCAGGGCTTTGGCGATCATGGTGAACTCGGGCGGGAGGCGGAAGCCGCGCTCGGCGGCGATGCGTTGGATTTCGAGCACGACGCGTCCGGCGTCGATCTTGGTCAGGCTCGTGTCCGTGTGGCGCGCGACGATGTCGGCCACGTCGCGCGTAAACTGCTCCTCGTCGAAATTCTCTTTGCGCGTGCCCATGCGGATCGTGATGTCCGCAGCCTCTTCGCCGCGTCCGTCGGCGATGGCGAGCAGGAGCCTCAACAGGTTGTCCTGAAAACCCGACATGATACGCGCGACCATGCCGAGGTCCAGGAGCGCGACGCGTTCGTCTTCGGTGAGAAAGACGTTGCCCGGGTGCGGGTCGGCGTGGAAGACGCCGTCCACGAGTATCTGCTGGAGGTAGGCGCGGAAGAGTTGTTCGGCGAGCCGCGAGCCGTTGATCTCAAGGCGGCGGAGGGGGTGGAGCGCCGTGATCTTCTTGCCGTGGATGTAGTCCATCGTCAGGACGCGCGAGGAGGTGAAGTCTTCGACGGGGCGCGGGATGAGGATCAACTCGAAGTCTCGCAGGTTATTGGCAAACTCCGTGAGGTGGCTGGCCTCGTCGCGGTAATCGAGTTCGCGCAGGAGACTTTTGCGAAACTCCGCGAGCATCTGCGCGAAGTCGTAGCGCTTGCCCATCTCCGTGTGCGAGTCGAGAAACACGGCGAGTTCGGTGAGCGCCTCCGTGTCCTGCACGATCTGTTCGCGTATGTCGGGGCGCTGGATTTTGACGACCACCTCGCGCCCGTCGCGCATCTCCGCGCGGTGCACCTGTCCGAGCGAGGCCGACGCCATCGGCACGGAGTCGAAACGATTGAACGCCTTCGACAGACGCACCCCGAGATCATCCTCGACGATGCGCTCGACATCGGCGAAAGAAAACGGCTCGACCTTATCTTGCAGGCGCGCGAGGGCTTCGAGGTATGGCGGCGGCAGAATATCTGCGCGCGTGGAGAGCAGTTGACCGAGTTTGATGAACGTCGGCCCGAGGCGTTCGAGGTCGGCGGCCAACTCCCCCGCTTCGGGCACGGCGTTGCTGGCGGTCATGACGGGCGATTCTTCGTCAAGCGCGAGCGAGAGGCCGCTCGTCTTCACCAGATCGGAGCGGCCATACTTCATAAACAGCACGGCGATGTCTTTGTAACGCTTTAAGAATTCGGGCTTCAGCGAAATGACCATCAAACACTCCTCGACTCTGGAAACTTGCTCAGACTTGAACACTTGAAACTTTGGGAAAGGGTTGCGCTCATCGAGCGACGAACGATTATACCGATTCGGACGCCGGACGCCACTCGATATTCGTCAAACGTGTTGCAGGTCGCAATAAGTTTCCGGCTGGCGAGGTGGTATTGACGGATAGGGATTGATGGAAAGCTGTGGCCCGTAGGTTTTGTGTAGAAGACGGTGCTTTAACTTTTGATCTTGATGTTACCGCTGACGGTTTTGACGACGATGGGCTGGCCGCCTTTGCCGATGCGCCCGATGGCCTGCTGGCCGACCATGCGCTTCTCGACCTTGATCCCGAAGTCTTCGTCAACCTCTATGTTGCCTTCGACGGTCTCGGCCTTGAGTTCGACGTTCGCGTCGGGCGAGAGTTCGATTTCGATGTTGCCGGTGATGCCGTTGAAGACCTGCGGCGCGTTGCCGCGCGCCGTCCCCGTCAGCACGACGGTGGTGTGGCCCTTCGTCGTGCGCGAGTTGATCGCGCCGGTCACATCTTCCAGTTTGATGTTGCCGCGCTGCACGGTGATTGAGACCGACGCGGCGTTCGTGCCCGTGAGTTCGACGTTGGAGTTGTTCGAGACGATCCCCAACTCGCGCACGTTGCGCGGCAGTTTCACCTCGTAACGAACTTCTTCGACGCCGCCCGCGCGCATCTCCGGCCCCGTGCTAAAGGCGAGGCGATTCGGGCTCTGCTCGCGCACGATCTTCAAGGCGTCGCGCGCCTGCGGGCTTCCGCCGCGCTTGATGATCGTCACTTCGGCCTGCTGCTTGTCCCAACCCTCGACCGTGATGTCGCCGCTGATGTTGTGCAGCTCGAACGAACCGCCCGCCGCGAGCGGGTAGGTCTTCGTGATGGTGGTCTGGTTGCCGGTAACTTCCGCGCCCTCGTTGTCAATCAATACGTCGTCGCTCACCTCTACCGGATGCGGCGGAACGGGCGGGACGTGCGGGACGTGCACGCCCGGGCGCGTGACGACTTTAACGGTGCGCGTAGGCGTCCGCTTGGCGAAGAAGAGTCCGCCGAGGAGCGACGCGCCGCCGAAGAAGACGAGCAGGCCGAGCACGACGTAGAGCCAGACGCGCGAGCGGCCACGACGAGAGGGCGGCTGTATGCCGACGGGCGAGGTCGGGCGCTGCTGCGCGACGGGAGGTTGGTAGTGCTGGAAGTTCGTCGCCGGGTAGACGGGGTCGGAAGTGCCGCGCCCGCCGGAGAGCGGCGCGGTGCTGAGCGGGTCGGGCGCGGGCTGTTGTTGTTGCTGTTGCCCCGGCAACATCTGCGTGGGCAGGTCTTCGCCGGAGAACTGCCGCGTCGCCGCGCCGCACGCGCGGCAGAACTGCTGTCCCGCGAACAACTCCGCGCCGCAACTGTTGCACCTGTCAGCCATACGTCACCGCCACCCGTTTACGCCCAAGAGTCTCGTTTTGATAAAACGCACGTTGTCGCCGCCGCCTGATTCTATCCGCGCCCGTCCCTTTCGACAACACGAAAAGATTTTCCCGATGCGCGAACACGCACGCGCACCGTCGCCGCGTGCGCTCTGGAGGGGTAAACGTCCGCGCGCGTCGCAAGGTTCAAAAAAGAGAAGCCCGAAACAATTTCGGGCTTCTCTCAAATGAACCATGCTCGTGCGCTCTTGCCTGCCGCGCCGTCACCTCGGGTAAGTCAGCAGGCCGCGCGAAAGGTAATCGCTCAGGGTGAGGCCGACCATGATGACGAGCCAGAGGAAGCCGCCCGCCACGACGACCCACGTGAGGCGCGAACTGTAGCGCACGTGCATGAAATAGAGCACGACGAGGACGGCCTTCGTGACGGCGATGGCGAGCGCGACGACCGTGTTGAGTTTCTCCGAGCCGAGGTCGATGTTTGCGACCCAGACGGTCAGCGCGGTTAAGACCATCAGCGCGCCGAAGATCAGGTAATAGACTTTTTTCGAGACGATATGTTCCGACATAACTTTTTACACTCAGTGACCGCCCCCGCCGCCGTGCGTGAGGTGCGCGCCCAGCAGATAGAGCAGCGGGAACAGGAAAATCCAGACGATGTCTACGAAGTGCCAGTACAAGCCCGTCAGTTCGACGGGCGCGTGATATTCGGGCGTGTAGCGACCGCGATACGCGTAGTAGATCAAAAACAGCATCGCGCCGATGCCGATGATCATGTGCAGCGCGTGCAAGCCCGTCATGGCGAAGTAAATCCAGTAGAACATCTGTATGTGGTGCGTTGAGACGCCCGCGGGCACGGCGTCCGTCCACTGGAAGCCCAGTCCCGGAAAATGATGGTGCTCGAACTTGTCCGCGTACTCGAAGCCTTTGACGACGAGGAACACCGCGCCGAGCAGCATCGTCGCGACGAGGAAGATGATCTGCATGCGGCGGCTGCCCATCTGCGCGAAATAGACCGCGAGCGCCATCGTCAAACTGCTGACGATGAGGACGACCGTGTTCAAAGCGCCGAGCTTCCAGTTGAGCGTGCTGCTGGCGATGGCGAAGGCTTGCGGGTGCTGCATCCGGTAGATGATGTAACCGGTGAAGAGGCCGCCGAAGAACATGATCTCGGTGACGAGGAAGAGCCACATGCCGAGGCTTCCGGCTTCGCGCTGTTGTTCGAGGTTGTCGAAGTGGTGCGCGAGATTGGAGGAGGCGTGATGATCGGTCGCCGCCGCTCCGCCGTGTTCGTGCGCGTCCAATGTTTCTGCGTGTGCCATGTTAGATGTCCCGTCCCTCTTGCTTAAATCGTCGCTTCGCCGTGCGCGGGCTGCGCCGTGTCGCGCTTGTCGGGGCCGATCACTTCCATCTCCTCCATCGGCCTGTACTCGTAAGCCTCCCAGGTGACCACGGGCGTCGAGGCGAAATTCTCAGTCGGCGGCGGGCTGGCCGTGCGCCACTCAAGGCCCGTCGCCGCCCACGGGTTCGGCGGCGCAAACTTGCCGTAGCGCATAGACCAGATGAAATAGATGCCGGGGATCAACAACCCGAAGCCGAGTATGCTCGCGCCCGCCGTCGAGAAGACGTTCAGGACCTGAAACTCTTCCGCGTAGGCGTGGTAGCGGCGCGGCATGCCCATGTAACCCAGGAGGAACTGCGGGAAGAACGTCAGGTTAAAGCCGACGAAGATGACGAGCGCCGAAAAACGCCCCCAGCCTTCCGGGTACATGCGCCCCGTGATCTTCGGCCACCAGTTGTGCAGTCCGCCGAGGTAGCCCATCAGCGCGCCGCCGACCATGATGTAGTGGAAGTGGGCGACGATGAAATAGCTGTCGGTCAAGTGAACGTCCAGACCGAGCGCGGCGAGAAACAGTCCGGTGAGTCCGCCGATGGTGAACAGCCCGATGAAGCCGAGCGCGTAGAGCATCGGCGTGTCGTAAGAGATCGAGCCTTTGTAGAGCGTGGCCGTCCAGTTGAACACTTTCACCGCCGAGGGGATGGCGACGGCGAAAGAGACGAACGAAAAGATCATTCCCGCGTAAACCGACTGGCTCGACGTGAAGAGGTGATGCCCCCAGACGAGGAAGCCGAAGACGGCGATGGCGAGCGAGGAGAAAGCGACGAACGAATAGCCGAAGACGTTCTTGCGCGAGTGCGTCGAGATGAGTTCGCTGACCACGCCCATCGAGGGCAGGATCATGATGTAGACCGCCGGGTGCGAGTAGAACCAGAAGAAGTGTTGAAAGAGGACGGGGTCGCCGCCGAGTCGCGGGTCGAAAATGCCTATGTGGACGATGCGCTCAAGGGCGACGAGCAGGATCGTGATAGCGATGACGGGCGTGCCGAGCACCATGATCAAACTCGTCGCGTAGTGCGACCAGATGAAGAGCGGCAGGCGGAACCAGGTCATGCCGGGGGCGCGCATCGTGTGAATGGTGACGATGAAGTTCAAGCCCGTCAGGATCGAGGAGAAGCCGTTGATGAAGATACCAAGTCCGGCGGCGACGACGTAAGAGTTCGAGAAAGTGGTGGAGTAGGGCGTGTAGAAAGTCCAGCCCGTGTCGATGCCGCCATTGAGTAGCGCCCAGATCGTAAACAGCGCGCCCGCCAGATAGAGATACCAACTGAGCAAATTGAGTTTCGGAAAAGCCAAATCCTTCGCCCCGATCATGAGCGGAACGAGGAAATTACCCAATACCGCCGGAATGGACGGGATCAGGAAGAAGAAGATCATGATGATGCCGTGCTGCGTGAACAGCTTGTTGTAGGTCATCGGCTGGACGATGTTGCCTGCGGGCGTCAGCAGTTCCAGACGGATGACGAGCGCGTAGATGCCGCCGAGGATGAAGAAGACCGTCACGGAGGCCAGATACAGGAGCGCGATGCGCTTGTGATCCTTCGTCAGCAGCCACGACTTGATGCCGTAGTTGGCGTTGATGTAGTTTTCGTGCGCAAACTTCACGCGCGTTCCCATCGCGTCGGTCATAGCGGGACGCGGCGACGGCGGCGGGATTGATGCATCAATTGAACTCATACTTCGTTTAACCTTTGTCTCTAACCTTTACTATCTTCTCGCGGCTTCTTTGACTACTGGTTGCTGTTGCCGCCGCGCGGCTGATTGCTGTTGCCGCCCGTCTGCGATGTGCCGCCGCCCGTTTGGCCGGAGCGGCGACCCTGCGGCGACAGCCCGCTCGGCGGAGCGTTGCCCTGTATCTGATTCGGCGAAGTGGGGCCGAGCGGGTTCGAGCGCTGCGCGTCCGGGTTGATGCCGGTCGTCGTCGTAGGCTCGCCCTGCCCCGCGCCCGAGTTCGTCATCGTCGTGCCCTGTTGCGGCGCGCCGAGCGAGCGTATGTAGGCGATGAGTTGCAGCAGTTGCTCCTCGCTGACCTGCCCCTGATACGAAGGCATGATCGGCTGGAAGCCCTCGACCACCTTCGCCGCCGGATTCGTGATCGACTCGCGTATGTAAGACTCGTCAACAAGCACATCGCCCACGTCCTGAATCCGCTGCGGCTTGCCGAACACTCCCGTCAAGACTGGGCCGCGCCCCTGCGTATCCGCGCGGTGGCAGGTCGCGCAGCCCAAAGACTGGAAGAGTTGCTCGCCCTGCGCGGCGGGCGAATCCGAACCGCCGCCCGCGAGCCACGCTTGGTAGGCGGTCGGCTCCATCACCTCGACCCAGCCCGTCATGCCCGAATGGTTCGTGCCGCAAAACTCCGTGCAGTAGAGGGCGTAGCGCCCCGGCTTCGTCGCCTCGAACCACGCGAAGGTGTAGCGACCCGGAACCACGTCGGAGCGTATGCGGAAGGCGGGCACGGCGAACGAGTGGATGACATCTTCGGTCGTCATCGTCAACTTCACTTTCGCGCCGACGGGCACGTGCAGTTCGTTGATCTCGCGCTGCCCTTCGGTGTGCTGAAACTTCCACATCCACTGTTTGCCGACGACGAAAATCTCTATGGCGTCTTTCGGCGGTCGGTAGAGCGTGAAGTAGAGGCTCGCGCCCCAGACGAAGATCGTCATCGAGATGAGAAACGGGATGACCGTCCACATCGTCTCCAGTTTGACGGAACCTGCGATGGGCTGCGGCAGTTCGTTCTCCGAACGGCGGCGATACTTGACGGCGAAATAGAAGATGAGCACCGTGACGAGCAGGGAGAAGAAGAGCGTAATCGCGACCAGATAGGTGTAGAGCGCGTCCACCTCCGTCGAGACGGTCGAAGCCTGCTCCGGCGTAAATGGTAATCGTGGCAACTGCATCTCGTTAAGCGATTCCTCCTGCCTCTCCCGTGCTCAAGCGCTCCGCGCCGTCGCCGTCGCCGCGACGACGCCGACGCTGCAAGATCATGATCAAAACCGCCAGCCCCAAGACCGTGACAACGCCCGTCACGCGCATGATGTTCATGATCGCGGGGCCGTATTTTCCGGTCGTCGGATCGTAGTGAAAGCAATAGAGCGTCAACTTATCGACGGCGCTCCCGATCTTTCCCGCCGAGGCTTCAACCAGACCGAGTTTCAGATCGCGCGGCGCATACTCGATGCCGTAGAAGTAGTGCGAGAGTTTGCCTTCGGGCGTCGAGACCATCACACCGCTTGCGTGCGCGAACTGGTCGGTCGCCGTGTCGAACGCGTAGTTGAAGCCGACCGCACCGGCTAAAGCGTCAATCGAAGTTTTGTCGCCCGTCAAAAAATGCCAACCGGCGGCGACCGTCGCATCGCCCGCACGCCCGTAGTCGTGCAGGACGACCTCCTTTTTCTTCGCGGCATCACTTGCGCCCTCGCGCGGATCGAAGCTCACGGTCACAACGTCGAAGTCTTTGCCGACCGTGAACGGGAGCGTGCGCAAGCCGCCGACGAGTCCGTTCAAGACGAGGTTGCACAGCTTCGGGCAGTTGTAATAGACGAGCGAGATGACGACGGGACGTTTGCCGAAATAGTCGCCGAGTTTGACGGCGCGCCCCGCCTCGTCGCGAAAAGCGATGTCGAGCGGGACCTGCTCGCCGAGTCTTTGCTCGATGCCGATGTTGCGGAGCGCGAGCGGCACGTCGTTGCTCGACACGCCGCCCTGCGGCGGCTGCGCGTACTGCCCGAAGGCGGGGGAAAGGAAGACGGGGGAAAGGGTAAAGGTGAAAAGGGTAAAGGTTAAGCAAAGAAGCTTACGTGCAAACGCACGGGCGCGACGCGGCAGGCACGCCCTGTTGTCTGCTAGCTTCAACTTCTGCACCACTGATTTTCCTCTTCTTCCCTTCACCTTTCCCCCTTACCCTTTCCCCTGGCTCTTCCGCCTTGCCGTGGCTTACTTCTCTCTCTTCTCCGTCTGCCGCCCCGCGCTAGCAAAGGTCGGGAGGTTGATGCCCTCGGTCGCGCCTTGCGCGCCCTGCGTTTGTTGCTGCTGCTGCGCGCGCACGGGCAAGCCCTTCTCCAGAAGTTTCTTCTTCGCAAACTCTATGGGGACGCGCATCGTGCCCGTGCCCGGATCGGGGTCGTGGAAGTTTTCCAGATCGTATTTGAACTTCGACTGAAGCGCCGCCCATTCGAGCGTCGGCTCTTTCTTCTCGAAGATCAAATTCGGGTCGTCGAGCGAGCGGTGGTCGGGCGCGCCCTGCAAGCGCGGCGCGCCGGGCGGCGGCAGGCGTTCCTTCTCGCTCCTCGCCATCGGCGCGGGCTTTACGTCCTGGCTCTCGGCGCGTGCCTGGAGCATTTGGAACAAGCCATACATCAGCGCGGACACGATGACGAGGCCGAGGAAGAGCAGGCCGACGAACGTGCCGACGCCGCGCACGCTCACGTCCGACTCTTCGTGCATCACATCGGGGTTCGTGATGTGGCGCACGTCCGGCGTCTCCGTCAGGTGCAGCTTCTCTTTCCCGTTGCCGTGATGACCAAAGATTCCCATCCCTTACCTCGTCTCTCTTCCTAACCCTTCCCCTTTTTCCCTTTAACCCTTACCCCAAATCTTCTTTAGTGATGCCCGTTGGCCTGTTCGAGCGCGTTCTCCAGCCCCTCGTCGCCGAGCGGGAGGAGCGGGCGCGACCTCAGTTCGCGCGCGTACCACCAGAGCCACACGCCGCCGATGAAGACGGGCGTGACGAAATTCAACGCGTAAGCCACCGCGTCGGCCATGGCGCTGTGTTCAGTGCCGCCCGTGTGATGCGGCATCGCCAGCGCGCTCGGCGCTATCGTCCAGAAGAGATCGACGATGCGCATCAGGAGCACGAGGAGCGCGACGAGGACGAGCGTGCGCCCGCGCCTTTTCAGGTCGCGCGAGAGCAACAGGACGAACGGCAGCGCGAAGTGGCCGATGACGAGCAAGACGGCGACGTAGCCCCAGCCGCCGAAGAGACGCCGCATGTACCACGGAATCTCTTCGGGCAGGTTGCCCGACCAGATGATCAGGAATTGCGAAAACGAAAAGTAAGCCCAGAGCATCACGAAGGCGAGCAACAACTTGCCGTGATCGTGAAAATGGCGCGGCTGGTAGACGTACTCCAGGTGCTCATCCTTCGCGAGCATGACGGTGACTACGATGGCGAAGCCGAGCGAGGTCAAGCCCCACCCGACCATGATGAGCAGACCGTAGATCGTCGAGAACCATTCCGGCTCCAGAGACATCACCCAGTCAACGGCGGCGAACGTGACGGTCAGACCGAACAGAAGGATTCCGGGGCCGCTCAGGTTTTGCAGTTTGTTTTTCAGGCGGCGGCGTTCGCGCGGGTCGTCCGTCCCGTCCTGTTCGAGCGACCACTTGCTCAGGAAGTAGGCGAGCAAGCCCCACATCGCGAAGTAAAAGACGGTGCGACCGAGAAAGAAAGGGATGTTCAGGTAAATCGCCTTGTGCTTGATGATCTCAAGGTCTGCTTCTTCGGGCACGGTCCACGGGTAGAGTTGGTGCGTAAAGAGCGCGACGACGATGGGGATGAAGAGCACG
>DATHBB010000241.1:0-10204 GCA_035296385.1 Pyrinomonadaceae bacterium
GTCGCCCGCCGCTACCCGCTCGCGCCGGTCCGGGTGCTCGGCTACACCGCGCCCGATCCCGACCACGCGCCGATCGCCGGCCTCGCGCGGGCGCGCGCCGAGCATGTGACGGCCGAGCTCGTCCGCTTCGGCATCGCGCGCCCCCGCATCGAGGTCCGCGGCCGCGGGCCCGTCGCCTTCGACGCCCAGCCGATCGAGAGCCGGCGCGTCGAGATCCATATCGGGCCGAACTGAGACATTGCGCTGCGCCGGGCCCTTCCGCCCGCGCATCGCGGGCTGACGCGGGAACCGCGCCGTGGCATCCGATGGCATGCCCTATGACGGCCGATTCGCCGGCGACCCGTTCCATGTCCTCTCGCGCGTCTTCGGCCATCCGGGTTTCCGCGGCCGGCAGGAGGAGGTGGTCCGCCACGTCGCGGAGGGCGGCTCGGGTCTGGTGCTGATGCCGACGGGCGGCGGCAAGTCGCTCTGCTACCAACTGCCCGCGCTGATGAACGAGGGCGCAACAGTCGTCGTCTCGCCGCTCATCGCCCTGATGAAAGACCAGGTTGACGCGCTGCACGCGCGCTCTCTGCCCGCCACTTTCATCAACAGTTCCATTGATTTCGAGGAGCAGAAGGCGCGTATCAACGGCATCCGGCAGGGCAAATATAAGCTCGTCTACGTCGCGCCCGAACGCTTCCGCAGCGCGCATTTCGTCGAAGCGTTGAAGGGCGCGAACGTCTCGCTCTTCGCCGTTGACGAGGCGCACTGCGTCTCGACCTGGGGGCACGACTTCCGCCCGGACTTCCTGCGCCTCAAGACGGTCATCGAAGAGGTCGGGCGACCGCAGACCATCGCGCTCACCGCCACCGCCACGCCGCACGTGCGCGCAGACATCATCGAACAACTGGGCTTGCGTGAGCCGCGCGCCTTCGTCTCCGGCTTCGACCGCCCGAACCTCTCCATACGCGTCGTCCACACGCAGAAGGAGCGCGAGAAGATCGTGCTCGTCAAATCGCTCGCCGCCGAATCGCGTGGCGGCTCGGGGATCATCTATTCTTCGACGCGCAAATCGGTCGAGCAGGTGGCGCGGCGTTTGAAGGATGCGGGCTTGAGCGTCGTCGCTTATCACGCCGGAATGGAAGAGGCCGAACGCACGGAAGCGCAGGACGCCTTTATGTCCGGTCGCGTGCAGATGATCGTGGCGACGAACGCCTTCGGCATGGGCATCGACAAGGCCGACATACGCTTCGTCATACACTATCACCTGCCCGGCTCAATCGAAGCCTACTACCAGGAGATCGGGCGCGCCGGACGCGACGGCCTGCCCTCGCAGTGCGTCCTTCTCTTCAACTACGCAGACAAGCGCACGCAGGACTACTTCATCGAAGGCTCTTACCCGCCGCCCGAAATCATCGCGAAGGTTTACGAAGCGCTCGTCGCCACGCGCCAGCAGCACATCGAACTCTCGACGCGCGAAATCGCCGTGCGCGCGAGCGTGCGCAACGAGATGGCCGTGCAGTCGGCGCTCATCATTCTGGAGAAGGCCGGGCACATCGAGCGCGGCGCGGCGGGCGAGAACCGCGCCGCGCTCCGGCTGCTCATGCCGCCGCACCTCGCGCGCGAAATCGTCAATGCCAAGCGCAGCGCGCGCGACAAGCAAGTGCTGTTCACACTGCTCGGCGGTTACGAGTTGAACGAACGCGCCGACGTGGAGATCGATGTCAAGGAGTTCGCCGAAACCGCCGGACTCGATCTCGCCTCCGCGCGCCGCTCGCTCTCGTCGCTCGCCGCGTCGAACGTCGTCTCGTACACGGCGGCGCGGCGCACGCGCGGCCTGCAAATGCTCGACGAGCGCCCCGTCTCGCACCTTCGCATACGCCCGCAAGACCTCGCGCGCCGCGCCGCGCTCGAACAGCGCAAGCTCCGCGAGATGATCAGCTTCTGCTACGCAGACCGCTGCTACCGCGCCTTCATCCTCGACTACTTCGGCGACCGCTCGCACAAACCCGCCTGCGGCTCCTGCGGCGTCTGTCTCAAAGAAAACGCCGCACAGGCCGCGAGCGCGCAGGCAGCCGGAAGCGGGCGCACCGTCGAATACTTCGGCGACGAGGCCGGAGGCGATTATTATGACGAGGAATCGCCCTTCGCTTCGACGCCTGCCGGTGTCGCCGCCGCAACGTCTCCCGTCCCGCCGACGCCGCCGCGCACGCGGCTCGACAAGTTCGTGCTCGATAACGCGCCTTTCGCCAGCGACCTCCAGAACGAACTGGATCGGCAGTCGCTCGCGGAACATCGTCGGCGCGAGGCGGAGAGTTTTAGTGCGGAGGCGGCGAGTTCAGTTCAGATCACGGGCGCACGCGCGCTCGGCGCTGACGAAACTCTGTGCGTGCGCAAAATCCTCGCGTGCGCCGCGCGCATGGAAGGCCGCTACGGCAAGGGCATTTTGGCCGCCACCCTGCGCGGCTCGCGCTCGGCCAAAATCTCCCAGTTCGGCCTCGAACGCCTCTCGACCTACGGCATCCTCTCGAACATGACGCAGGACGAGATACTTCTCTACATAGACGCCCTCGTCGCCGCCGGAGCGCTGCGCGTCCTGGGCGGCACTTACCCGACCGTCTCGATCACCGCGCTCGGTCAGGACGTGATGCGCGAACGCTCTACAATCGAACTCGCGCTGCCCCTCGTGCCGCCCGTCACGTCGCGCACTTCGTCCGTCGCTTCTGCCGCGAAGGCGGTCAACGCGCCGCGCGTCAGCACGATTGACGAGACATACGCTTTCTACGAGGCGGGCATGACCATCGAAGAGATCAGCGTAGAGCGCGGCATTGCGGAGATGACGGTCGAAAAACATCTCGCCGACTGCATCGTCGAAGGTCGCCCCTTCGACATCACGCGCCACGTGAATGAACGCGAACGCGCGCTCATCGAAGAGGCCGTCCGACGCCTCGGCGACGAACGACTCAAGCCCCTGCGCGACGCGCTGCCCCGCCACATCAGCTATCGCATGATCCGTTTCGTCGTCGCCGACCTGCAACGCGCCGCGAACGCGAACGGCGGCGCGGACGCGGAACGCGCATCAGTCGCCGCCGAGTGACGCGCGCATCTGACACACACTATGCGCGCTTGACGTGATGCGCACACGCCCTCATCATCCTCCCGAAAGTAAATTCAACGACAGGACAAGAACACATGAGCCGCAATCCGAACACCGATCCGCCGCAACCGTCGCAACAACCGGAACTGCCGCCGACCGAACCGAACGATCCCTTTCCGTCTCAGCCTGAACCGCTGCCCCTGCCGCCCGGCTCGGAGCCGAAAGCGCCCGTGCAGGAACCCGACACGCCGCCGCCCGCAGGCGACCCGCCCACCTCCGAGCCGACGCGTCTGGCTTAGTTGAGTGTGACTAAAGGCATTCACCACAGAGACACAGAGGACACGGAGGATGCACAGAGTTAAGAAATGATGAAGTAGGAACGCGGAACGATGAACTGAATACATAAAGTCTTTCATTCATCGTTCCGCGTTCCTACTTCCGCGTTTTCCTCTGTGTCCCTCTGCGTCTCTGTGGTGAGTTCTTTCGATTACAACAAGACTCAAGACGATTAAGATGGAAACTGTGCGAGAGGAAACAGCCCGCGAAGCGATGGCGACGGGGGGCGACGCGTCTGAGGCCGCACGCGCACCGCTCGAAGCGATCAGGCGCGGGCTGCTGGAGAAACCTTTCAGGCCACACCCCCTGTTTCAGAGCGGCCACGCGCAGACGCTCGCCGCCCATCTGTGGCCGCGCGCTCGCGCCGCACGCGTCGCGCGGCGCGACGAGGCACGCTTGTTTGAAGTCGAAACGGGCGTGCGCCTGCTCGTGCATTGTCGCTGGCAGGCCGACCGCCACGCGCACCCGACGATCCTGCTCGTTCACGGCCTCGAAGGTTCGAGCGAGTCCACCTACATGTTCAGCACCGCGCTCAAGGCGCACGGCGCGGGCTTCAACGTGCTCCGCCTGAACATACGCACCTGCGGCAACACGCTCCATCTCACCGAGACGCTCTACAACAGCGGCATGTCGCAAGACCTCCGCGCCGTCATCGCCGAACTCATCCAACGAGACGAATTGACTGACATCTTCCTCTGCGGCTTTTCGCTCGGCGGCAACATGAGTCTCAAGTTGGCGGGCGAATACGGCGCGGAGTTTCCGCGCGCGTTGAGAGGCGTCTGCGCCGTCTCGCCTTCGGTGGAGTTGGCCGCGTCCGCCGCGCGCATCGAGCAGCGCGCCAACTGGATTTACCAGCGCAAGTTTATACGCAGCCTCAAGCGGCGCATGCGAGAGGCCGCGCGCCTCTATCCCGAACGCTACGACGCGAGCGAACTCCGGCTCGTGCGTACGCTGCGCCAGTTCGACGAACTCTACACCGCCCCGCACGGCGGCTTTCGCGACGCCGACGACTACTACGCGCGCTCAAGCTCGCTCCCGCTCATCGCTTCGATACGCATCCCCACGCTCATCATCCACGCGCAGGACGACCCCTTCATTCCCTTCGACTCGCTCCGCCACCCTTCGGTCGGCGCGAACCCGAACCTCTTGCTGCTCGCGCCCGCGCACGGCGGGCACGTAGGCTTCCTCGGCGACGGACGAACGCACGGCGAGGATCGCTTCTGGGCGGAAAACCGAATCATCGAGTTCTGCGAAAGGATGAAGGAGAAGTCAGAAAACAGGAGACAGAATTCAGTATAAAAGTCGCCATTCATTCTGACTCCTGTATTCTGACTCCTGTGTCCTGCCCTTTTCTGTTGACGTGTTGCCATGCAGCGCAATAATCTTGGGTGAAAGCTTTTAACCTTGTAGCTCGACGGGGAGAACCGGTAAGCGTTTGCACGCCTCGCAGCGAAGATCATGATCACCGCTCTCAAATTAACCGCCACCATCTTGATCGTCGCAATTAACGGATTCTTCGTCGCAGCGGAGTTTGCGCTGGTCGGCGTGCGCCGCTCGCGCATAGAGACTTTGGCCGAAGGCGGCGACCGGCGCGCGCAACGCCTGCTCACGATACTCGACAACCTCAACGCCTATCTTTCCGCCTCGCAACTCGGCATCACGCTCGCCTCGCTCGCGCTCGCCATCCTCGGCGAACCGACCATCGCGCACCTCCTGGAAGCGCCCTTAGCCAGAGTCAACATCGGCGACACATGGCGGCACGCCATCGCCTTCATCATCGCCTACTCGATCTTAACTTCCTTACACATCGTCTTCGGCGAACAAGCGCCCAAGCTCGTCGGGCTGGAGCGCGCCGAGAAAGTGGCGATGTGGTCGGCGTTGCCGATGGAGATTTTTTACAAGTTGTTCAGTTGGCCGATTCGCGCGCTCGACTGGGCGAGCGCGGCTGTCGTGCGCCCCTTCGGCATGAACGCGACGAGCGCGCACGCCTCGATCTACACGGAAGAGGAGATACGCCAACTCATCAACGCTTCGCACAAGGGCGGGCATCTGGAAGAAGAAGAGCAGCAGTTGATCAATCGTGTCTTCGACTTCTCCGAAGCCGAAGTGCGCGAGGCGATGATCCCGCGCACGGGCGTCGCGGCCATCCCCGTCACGGCGTCGCTCGCAGAGGTTGAGGAAATGTTTTGCGAGACTGGCTACTCGCGCCTGCCCGTCTACCGGGATCAACTCGACAACATCGTCGGCGTCATTTTCATGAAGGACATCATGCCCTGTCTGAAGACTTCGGGGCGCACGGAGTTCGACATGGAACGGATGATCCACCCGCCGATGTTTGTCCCCGCGACGGCGCGACTCGGCGCGGTGCTCGCGCAAATGCAGTCCGCACGCACGCACCTTGCCTTCGCCATAGACGAGCACGGCGGCATCGAAGGCATCCTCACGCTCGAAGATTTGCTCGAAGAGATCGTCGGCGAGATTGACGACGAATACGACGAAGAAGTGCGCGCGCAGATCGTCGAAGAGAGCGACCATTACATGCTCGACGGGATGCTCGCCGTGCGCGACGCCAACCGTCGCTTCAAGTTGAAACTGCCGGAGGACGCGGGCTACACGACGCTCGCCGGATTTTTGCTCGCGCGCGCCGGTCGCATACTCAAACAGGGCGAGACGGTCGAACATGACGGCGCGAGTTTCACCGTCGAGCGCGTTGACCGTCATCGCATACGCCGCGTCCGCTTCACGCCCGCGCCGCCGCCTCCAGGCGAAGAGGCGGAAGACACCGCAGCCTAAAAGTCGTTAGACGGCTTCGTTGTGCGGTAGAAGGTAAGGCGGTCGGGAATTTTATGGGAAGCAAATTAACTGAAAAGATACGCGCCGCTTCCTCAAAAGAACATGCCGTTGCCTTGAGCGTTGCTGCTATGACTGCCATCGGGAGCATTCTCTTTGTGGCATACAGCATAGGCTATGCGAAAGGGCATGATGACCTTGAATCTATGTACATAAAATCTTGCCCGTCATACATCTGGGCAAGTCACGTGGATTTCCCGCACGTTAAGAATTTTTGGCATCTGAACATCGCCGCCGCTCTTTTACTTAACACCGTATGTTTATGGTGGCGTAGCTTCATTAGCTATGTGCTCTCAGCTTTAACTGCGGTCTGGGTAGGCTTGATATTTGTGTGGTGGTACTTTGATTCTGTAGCCTTCTTAAGGAGTTTTGAAATCTCGGATTATTCCCAGTTGAACGTGCCTGATTTCCAACACATCGGTATGCTTCGCGGGGCAATATGGTGGGATATTGTTACGCTTCTCGTTGCCGGCTCACTTTTCCTGTGGGTAATTAAAGTGTCGGCTGGCGCTCATATCATGCTTCGTAGTGAAAAGCTTAAATGATTGCTCACGTCGCTTTAGCCGTTACCCGGCGTCTAACAATCACATGCACCTGACCGCAAATAGAGTCGCCGTCGTCCGCAAGAT
Source organism: Pyrinomonadaceae bacterium (assembly GCA_035296385.1). Classification (GTDB taxonomy): domain Bacteria; phylum Acidobacteriota; class Blastocatellia; order Pyrinomonadales; family Pyrinomonadaceae; genus JAIVJZ01. Next base: position 6,895 of record DATHBB010000241.1, read on the forward strand.
GCCATGTTCGTTCTGTTGAATGCGCGGCGGGTGAGGGCGGGCGTTTGCCCGACACTTTTACCGTCAAATTCAAGCATCGCAGGCAATACTTTCTCTATCCGCGACAACTTCTCTTATTTAACTTTCTCGATCTTCTTGAGCAGGCGCGTGGCGTGGTTGCGCGCCATGAGCGGGATGCGTTCGTCCGTTTCGAGGTCGCGCAGCAACCCGACGAGTTGCGTGGTGTCGGATATTTCTTTGCGGTCGAGCAGGCTTTCGAGGCGTTTGAAGATTTTGATGGTGTCGGACGGCTGATACTGCCGCGCGATTGTCACGTCGAAGATGAAGAGTTGCTGCTCGCCGATGCCGCGATACTCTTTGACGAGCGCACCGGCCTGTTCATGGTGCGTCCAGTTGAACTCCGCCGTGCGCTCGCGCGTGCCCTCGCGCATGCGCAGCGTCATCGTGCCGAGGTGCGGAAACTGTTTTTCGTCCTGATAACTCGTGTCCGAGTCGAGGAACTTGAGAGCATCCCACGCGGCCTTAATGCGCGCGAGCGCGGCGGGCGCGATTTCGAGCGGGTCTGTGAAAACTTCTTCGCTGTTCTTTCGCACGAAAGAAATCTGGCCGCGACCCGCCGCATCATGCTCGATCATGACGCGGCTGATTAGAAAGTCAGGCTGCTTGAATTCGTAAAAGTAGCGCGCCGCCGTTGTCGAAGCCGCCTCCGCTTTAGCGGAAGTCGTTACGGCTTTGGCGGGCGACTGCGACGCGGCGGGCGCGCCCGCCGCCGTCGTATCACGGTTGTTCGCCTTTGAAGGCGCGGGAGTCGGCGACGCGGCGGGAGTCGCATCCGTCGCCTGTTCGGAAGTGGATTTAACACCGGCGGTCGTCGTGCGCGGCGACGCCTTGCGGTTCTTCTTGCTCTGCACGACAGCCGCCGTAGCGTCAATCGCCGCGCTCTGTACGAGAAGCGCGGCGACGAGTGCTGCCGTAAAAAATTTGCCTGACTTCACTTTTATTCAAACCTGACCGAGACGAGTTTCGACACGCCGACTTCTTCCATCGTCACGCCGTAGAGAGCGCGCGCGATCTCCATCGTGCGCTTGTTATGTGTGATGACGATGAACTGCGTATTCGTTGCCATCTCGGAGATTTTCGCCGTGAAGCGACTGATGTTGGCCTCGTCGAGCGGCGCGTCAACTTCGTCCAGCAGGCAGAAGGGCGACGGGCGATAACGGAAGATGGCGAGCACGAGCGACAGCGCCGCCATAGCCTTCTCGCCGCCCGAGAGCAGCAGCACGTTTTGCAGACGCTTGCCCGGCGGCTGCGCCACGATGTCTATGCCGGACTCCAACACGTCGTCAGCGTCGATCATGCTCATCTCGCCACGACCGCCGCCGAAGAGTTCGAGGAACAGTTGACCGAAGTTGCGATTGATCTCCTCGAAGGCGTGTCGGAAACGCTCGCGCGAACGGCGCTTGATCTCGCGCAGCGCTTCCTCCGTCGAAGCGATGCCGTCGATGATGTCCTGCCGCTGCGTCGTCAAAAACGTCAGGCGTTCTTCCGACTCGGCGAGTTCTTCGAGCGCCATCATGTTGACCGCGCCGAAACTCTCAACACGCGCGCGCAACTCTTCCACCCGCGCGCGATTCGCTTCCAGATCAAACTCCGCATCCGGCTCGTACAGGCTCGCGATCTCTTCGAGCGACTGCGCGAGTTCGGCCATGCAGGCTTCGTGCAAATAATTAAGGCGCGCCGTCGTCTCCGCGCGGTTGACTTCGAGCGTCGAGCGCGCATCGCGCGCCGCCGCCGCGCGATGATTCAACTCCGTCAACTCGTCCGAGAGCGCATCGGCGCGCGCACGCGCTTCCGACAGACGCTCCGCGGCGAGCGCCACTTCGGCCTCGCGCGCGGCGCGCTCGCTCTCGACCGAACCGGCGGTTGCGTCCATCTCGCTCATCGCGCGCCGCAATTCTTCGAGTCGCGCGCGCATCTCTTCGATCTCGGCGGCGTGGCGTTCGAGGCGCGCTTCGAGGTCTGCATTCTCCGTCTCCATGCGACGGAGTTCGGCGGCGGTCGCGCGGCGGCGTTCGGCTGCCGCAGCCGAAGCCATGCGTTGCCGGTTCAACTGCTCGCCTTCAACTTCGGCGGCGCGGCGCTCGGCGGCCAACAGTTCCGCCGCTTCCGCGACCGACTGCGTGGCGGCCAGACGCGCCGATTCTGCCGCCTCGGCTTCGGCCAATCCTTGCGTGCGACGCGCTTCCACCTCGCGCCGTTCCTCCGCGAGTCGCGCGGCGTCGTCGGCCACGACGCGCAGGTGACGCGCGGCGCGTTCGATCTCCTGCGCGAGTTGTGCGGCGTTGAGTTCGCGCGCCACCTGCTCGCGCTCCTCGCGCCCGATCTGTTCCGCGATCAAAACCAGCGCGTCTTCGAGTTCGACGAGACGCGCGCGCGCGGCGCTCACGGAATCCTCCGCCGAGACGACTTCGGAGGCGAGGTCTGCGGCGCGCGATTCGAGTTCGCGCATCTCGCGTTTGAAGGCCAACAGCCCCGTGCCCTCTTCGACGGCGTGCGGGTTGCCCGCGCCGAGCAGTTGTCCGCCGGCCACCCATTCGCCGCGCGGCGTCGCGCACATGTCGCCCGTCGCGAACGACAAACTCATCGCGCCTTCCAGATCGTCACTCAAACGCGCGTTCATCTCGCGCGGAAGCGTGCGCAAAAGGACGGACGCGATCTCGCGTGGCGCGCCGAGCAAGTCGCCGAGGCGTAGGCCGGCCGCGCCGTCGTCCGAGAGCGTGCCGCGTGAGCGATAGTCGTTTTCGGTCTCGGCGCTCGCGCCGTGGAGTCCGGCGACGAGGAAGGTGGCGCGACCCGCGTTGTTGGCTTCGAGCCACGCGGCGGCGCGGAAAGCGTCGTCCGGCGTCGGCACGATGACGGTTTGCAGGTATGACCCGAAGATGCTCTCGACGGCGTGCTCCCACTGCGGCGCGACTTGCAGCATGTCGGCAAGCGTGCCGATGGTGTGAAAATCTTTTGCGGGATCGATCTCCGCCTCGTCTGCGTGTTCGGCCGAGAAGATGCGCTGCACGGCCTGCGAATAGAGGGCGCGCTTTTCGTCGAGTTCGGCCAGCGTGTCGAGACGGTTGCGCACGCGCGCCGCCTCCTCGCGCATCCGGGCGTATTCGGAGAGCGTCGCCGACACCAGAGTCCGCGCCGCGGCCACGCCTTCCGCCGCCGCGCCGCGTTCGATATTCAACACGTCGAGGCGCGCGCGCGCGTCCCTGATTTCAACACTCAGAGTCTCGGCCTGCGCCGTGTATTAGATCGG
>DATHBB010000242.1:0-14979 GCA_035296385.1 Pyrinomonadaceae bacterium
CGACGCCCGTTCCGGCCAACGGCACGCTCTTTATCGCCAACCGCAACCAACTCTACGCCATCGCCGAGCAGAAACCGGAAGCCGCGCCGGCGAAGAAACCCGAAGACGCGAAGAAACCTGAAGACGTGAAGAAGCCTTAAACGGACTATCCGGCAAACTATGAAACGTCTCTGGTACGCCTCTCTCTCTCTTGGTGCTGGCGGGCGCCGGAGGCAGAGCGCAAAACTGACCACAGTTTCGCGGCGCTTGAATAGTTTCTTCATTCATCCCTCGCCCTTCAACCCTTGATTCACATGCAGCCTTTCGACTTCCAACTTCATACGCGCGTCGTCTTCGGGGCGGGTGTGCTCGCGCGTCTGGGTGCGCTCGCGCGCGAGTTGGATTTCCGGCGCACACTGCTCGTAGCCGACCGCGGCCTCGTCGCTTCGGGGCACGTCGCGGAAGCGTCTGCGGTGTTGGCGGCGGCGGGCGTCGAGGTCGTCCCCTTCCATGAGTTCGATGTGAACCCGGACACGCATATGTGCGGGCGCGGGCGCGACTTCGCCGCGCCGCTTCAAGTCGATTCGATCATCGGACTCGGCGGCGGTAGTTCGCTCGACTGCGCGAAGGGCATCAACTTTCTTTTGACGAGCGGCGGCGAGATGCGCGTCTACCACGGGTACGGCAAGGCCGCGCGGCCGATGCTGCCGATGATCGCCATCCCCACGACCGCCGGCACCGGCAGCGAGGCGCAAACTTACGCGCTCATCTCCGACGCAGAGACGCACGTCAAGATGGCCTGCGGCGATCCGAAAGCTGCCTTTCGCGTCGCCCTGCTCGATCCGGTGCTGACCGTCTCGCAACCCTCTTCGGTCACGGCCGCCGCCGGGTTCGACGCCGTAGCACACGCTGTCGAAAGCTATGTCACGACGCGGCGCAACCCGTTGTCCGACACATTCGCGCGCGAGTCCTGGCGGCTGCTCGAAGCGAACTACGAGCGCGTGCTCACGCATCCCGCAGACCTCGAAGCGCGCTCTGCGATGCAACTCGGCGCGCACTACGCCGGAGTGGCGATTGAACACTCGATGCTCGGCGCGACGCACGCCTGCGCCAATCCCCTGACGCAGCACTACGGCACGACGCACGGCGAGGCCATCGCGCTCATGCTCCCGCACGTCGTTCGCTGGAACAGTCCCGTAGTCGCGGCGCGCTACGCCGAGTTGTTGCGCGTATCAAACGGGCGCGATGTCGAACCCGAAGCGGCGGGCGATTGTTTGGCGGCGCGGCTCGAAGAGTTGAAAGCGGCGGGCGCGCTCGACGTTGACGAAGGTGCGTCGGGCGTCGGGGCGGACGCGCTTGAGATGCTCGCCTTTGAAGCCGCACGCCAGTGGACGGGCACTTTCAACCCGCGCCCGTTCGACGCAGAGGGCGCGCTCGAACTTTATCGTCGCGCCTTTCAAACAGAACTTCAAAACGTTTAAGGACATGGAAGAGTGAAGATGGAATTTCCCACACGGTCGAAGAGAATCAAGCAACGTACGGACAGGAAGCAGCACGAAACAGGTTCGCGTTCTTTCGCGTCCCTTCGTGGTTTCATCTCTTTGTTAGTCGCTCTAAGTTTCGCTTTTCTACTTTCGCCTGTCCGTGCAGCGGCGCAGTGGGCTGACCCGAACAACTGGACGCAGTTTCGCGGGAACGGTCAGTTGACGGGCGTGTCGAAGGCCGACGTGCCGAAGAATTTGCGCCCGCTCTGGAATTACGAGGCGGGCGCGGGCATCGAATCCTCCGCCGCCATCTCGAACGGCACGGTCTACGTCGGCGCGCAAAACGGCGTCCTCGCCGCGCTCGACCTCTCGAACGGCGCGGTGCGCTGGAAGTACAACACGAACAGCAAGGAGGGCATCGGCGAATCGTCGCCCGCCGTCGCGAACGGACTCGTCTATGTCGGCGACCTCGGCGGGACTGTCCACGCCGTCAACGCGTCGAACGGGCGCGGCGCGTGGACTTATAAAACCGGCGGCGAGATCAAATCTTCACCTGTCGCCGTCGAAGACAAAATCCTCATCGGCTCTTACGACGGCCATCTCTACTGCCTCGACGCGCGAAGCGGCGCGCTTCGTTGGAAAGTGAAAACCAACGGCCCCGTCCACGCGACCGCCGGAGTCTCCGGTGGCACGGCCTACATCGCGGGCTGCGATGAAGTCTTCCGCGCCATACGCATCTCGGACGGGCGCGAGATGTTCCAGGTCGTGTCGGGCGCGTACACGGGCGCGTCGCCCGCTCTGATGAACAACTCCGCCTTCTACGGCACATTCGACAACGACGTTCTCGGCGTGAGCCTCAACGCGCGGCGCATACTTTGGCGTTACCGCAACGCGCAGCGTCAGTTTCCCTTCTACTCTTCGGCGGGCGCGGTCGAAAACCGCATCGTGCTCGGCGGGCGCGACAAGTACGTTCACTGTCTCGACGCGCGCACGGGCCGCGCGCTGTGGACATTTCAGACGCGCGCACGCGTCGAATCATCGCCCGCGCTCGCATCCGGGCGAGTCTTCGTCGGCTCAAGCGACGGCAGGTTTTACGTGCTCGATTTCTACACGGGCGCGAAACTTTGGGAGTTCGACGCGGGCGCGGCTCTTTCGGCATCTCCCGCCATCGCCTCAGGCCGCATCGTCATCGGCTCGCAGGACGGGCGGCTCTATTGCTTCGGATAAAGCATGGGAACAGGGGAAGGAGTAAAGGGTAAAGGTTGAAGAAAGCGACGCACGTTGAACGTGCCGCTTTTGTTTACCTTTACCCCTTCCCCTTTTTCCTTTCCCCTTCCGGTCGCGGCGATTGACTTGCCGCGCGTTTCGGCATAGAAACATTTCGTTCAACTTCCAATTCAACCCAGACGAGGCACATTAAAATGAAGATGCGCATTTTATTCATTGGCCTGCTCGCGGCGTCGCTCGCCGTGCTCTCTATGGCCTGCGTGCAAGCGCCGACGACGAATCAGGCGACGAACACGAACGCCGCCGTGACGACGACCGCCGCCGCAACCATCCCCGCCGAACTCCGCCCCGCGCTCGATACGATCAAAGCCGATGACATCATGGCGCACACGAAGGTGCTCTCGTCCGACGAGTACGAGGGGCGCGGGCCGGGCACGAAGGGCGAGGAACTCACGGTCAAATATCTGACCGAACAGTTTCAACGTCTCGGCCTGAAACCCGGCAACCCCGACGGGACTTACGTGCAGAAAGTCCCGCTCGTAGGCTTCACGGGCGCGCCGCGCGCCTCTTTCACGGCGAATGGTAAGACGATTGATTTGAAGTTTCCGACCGATTACGTGGCCGTCTCGCGTCGCTTCGTGCCGGAGTCGAAAGTCGAAAACTCCGACATCGTCTTCGTAGGCTACGGCGTGGTCGCGCCCGAATACGGCTGGGACGATTACAAGGGCTTAGATGTGAAGGGTAAAACCATCCTCATGCTCATCAACGATCCGGCTGTGCCGGATGCGAGCGACCCGTCGAAGCGCGACGAGCGGATGTTCAAAGGCGACGCCATGACCTACTACGGGCGTTGGACGTACAAATATGAGATCGCGCGCGACAAGGGCGCAGCCGCCGCCATCATCATCCACGAGACCGGGCCTGCCGGTTATCCTTACGAGGTCGTATCCGGCAGTTGGTCGCGCGAGAACTTCGACATACAGACGCCCGACAAGAACATGACGCGCGCGGCGGTCGAAGGCTGGATCACGCTCGACCGCGCGAAAGAACTCCTCACGGCTTCCGGTCAGGACTTCGAAGCCTTGAAAAAGGCAGCCGTGACGAAAGACTTCAAGCCCGTTACGCTCAACGCGAAGGCCAACCTCGAAGTCAAAAACACCATCCGCGAAATCAGCTCCGCGAACGTCGTCGCCAAACTCGAAGGCTCCGACCCCGTGCTCAAGAACGAGTACATAGTCTATTCGGCGCACTGGGATCATCTGGGGCGCGATGAGAAACTAACGGGCGATCAGATTTTCAACGGCGCGCTCGACAATGCCACCGGCACGGGAGGTATGCTTGAGATCGCCGAAGCCTTCACGAAGATGACGCCCGCACCCAAACGCTCAATTCTCTTCCTCGCCGTCACCGCCGAAGAGAAGGGCTTGCTCGGCGCGAAACACTACGCCGAGAACCCGCTCTACCCTTTGAACAAGACGCTCGCCAACATCAACATGGACGGCCTCAACCAGTGGGGACGCACCAAAGACATCACGATGGTCGGCGACGACAATTCGACGCTCATAGACCTTTTGCGCGAGACGGCCAGCGCGCAAGGCCGCACCGTCAGACCCGACCCGGACGCGGCGAAAGGTTTTTATTATCGCTCCGACCATTTCGAGTTTGCCAAAGTCGGCGTGCCCGCGCTCTACATCAACGAGGGCACGGACTACATCGGCAAAGACCCCGACTTCAGCAAGAAGAAGCGCGAAGAGTATGAGGCGAACGACTATCACAAGCCTTCGGACCAGATAAAACCCGAATGGGACCTGGCGGGCGCGGTCGAAGACGTACAACTGCTGACTCTCATCGGCCACCGCGTCGCGCAGGGCGACAAGTTCCCCGAATGGAAAGCGGGATCGGAGTTCAAAGGCAAGCGCGACGAGACGATGCGCGGCACGGCGAATCCGTAAAAGTTCGAGTTGAAGGACGGTTAAAAAACCTTCACCGCAGAGACGCAGAGAGGAGCACAGAGGGGGCGCAGAGAATACATTCAATTCTCTGCGCCCCCTCTGCGCTCCTCTCTGCGTCTCTGCGGTGAATCTTAATTCTTTATCATTTCCACCTCTCCACTTATCAACGTTTCCTAACGAGCGCGACGGCTTCGATCTCGATGCGCGCGTTGCGCGGGAGGCGCGCGACCTGCACGGTGGAACGCGCGGGCGGATCATTCGTGAAGTGGCGGCGGTAAACTTCGTTCATCGCCGCGAAGTCGTCCATGTCGGCGAGAAAAACGGTCGTCTTCAAGACGTGCGACATGTCGCTCCCCGATGCTTCGAGCACGGCGGCGAGGTTGCGCAGCGTCAGTTCGGTCTGCTCCGCGATGCCGCCCGCAGACATCTCGCCCGTCTGCGGGTCAATCGCGATCTGCCCCGACGTGAAGACGAGTTCGCCCCCTTGCGCGACGACGATTGCCTGCGAGTAGGGGCCGATGGCCTGCGGCGCGCGCGCAGTTTTCACCACGCGGCGACGCTCAGGTCTAAACTTCGCCGCGCGCTTTTCCGTTGTGCTCCCGGCGGCTTTACTGGCCGACGTTTGCGGCGACGGCGTTTGACCAACAGCGGCGACGGCGACGCCGTGCGCTGCGGCGAGCGCGCACATGAGCGACAGAATTAGTTTCCTCATCTTCGGCGAAATTCGCGGAAGCGCCCGCGCGCGGAGTGTCAGCAACTCTTGCCGAGGAAATAATAGACGAGTATGAAAATCAGAATGGTCGAGATGCAACCGCCGCCGAGTTTCCAAGCGGCGATGCCCGCGATGATTCCGCGCAAAGGCCCCTGCATAACAGTTCCCTCCTCTTGCTCCTGCCCGTTGTCGAAAGCCGTCTGAATTCGTGTGAGCTACGGTGTACGGCAAAAAGAGTGTGAAGTCAATAGCCTCACACTTCGACCCGGACGAGCGCGCAACTTGTGGCATAGCCGAGCGCGCGCTTCGTCGTCGGGAAGACGCGCGCCGCAGCAATGGCGAGCGCCATCTCGACGAGAGCCTCTTCGCCGTAATGCGCGCGCACGCGCTCGCGCCATTCGCCCTCCGCGCCCTCCGCTTCGACGACGCTTAGCGCGAAACGGTAAACGACCACGAGTTCGGCGGGCAACTCTTCGGGACGCCGACGGACGGCAGCGCGCAAAACGTCTGCCGATACGCCGTGCGCGCGTGCGAGGTTCACTTCGATTTGGACGCATGTGCCGCAGTCTTCGTGTTGGGTCGCAACAATGCGCGCGACGTGGTAGGCGTCGGCGGGAAGGCTGCGGCGGTGCGCGGCGAGCGGCGTAAACAGTGCAAACTTAAAGAACGCCGGAAGCGACGTGCGCGCGATGTGGCGCAGGTAGTCGATGGAGACGCCGCCGAGCCGACGTTCTTCCGTGTCGAGTCGTTTGAGGATGAACCGGCGGAGCATGGCGTTTTTAAGTGACGGGACGGCGGAAGAGTGCCGCTTCGGCCTCGCGTCGGCGCGTTAGTCCGGCGAGGACTCTGCCGCCCGCCTTGTTCCACTTCCGAAACTCGTTGGCCGCGCCTTCAAAATCGCCCGCGTTCAACTTTTTCAGGAGCGTTGACTGTTTGAGATTGCCGACGCCGAGATTGAAAGTGAAGCTGACGATGGCGGCGTACTGGTTGTCGTTAAGCGAAACTTTGACGAGCGAGTCAACGTCGCGGCACTTGTCCATCACGTCCGCGCGCAAAAGCGTTTCGGCCTCCGGGATGGTGAGGCCGCCGGGGTAGAGCGCGAAGGCTTTGGCCTTGTTCTCTTTGCCGCGCAGGAAATCTTTGCCGACCACGATGGCGTGTCCCCAACCAATCGTCCAGATTCCGACGGGGTCGAGGTAAGGGTCGAGGTTGGAGGTGGCGGGGTTGCCGTCGAGTATGCCTTCGAAACTCTTGATGAGATCAAGTCCGGCCTGATTGATTTCTCGCATGTCAAGACTCCTGATGAAGTGAAGTTAAAAAAACGTTTCGGTGATAAGTCTAAATCGGGCGACGGCGCTCAGAAATATTTTTCAATCGTCGCCGCTTTCGGCTTCCGCGTGGCGAGCGAGACGACGAGCATGAGCAGCGCCGAGATCAAGACCATCGGCACGACGGGCATGAAGCCGAAGATGGCCGTCCCGCCGGGCGTGCGCGTCAAGACTTCGACGCCGCCGATGATCGCGCAGACTGTCGAACCACCCGGCGCGGGCGCGGGCACCACGGCCTGAAAGACCGCGACGGCGACGACCGAAAATGCGACCCAGACGGTCGAAGCGAGCGCGCCCCATTTCGTGCTGCCGCGCCAGAACAGCGCGGCGATGATGAGCGGCGAGAGCGCCGCGTAGCCGGAGAAGGCGTACTGTATGGCGAGTTCGAAGATCGTCTCCGGCGCGCGCAAAGCAACCGCGTAGGCGAACAGTGTAATGAGGATGATGAAGATGCGTCCGGTCTGCACCTGCACCCCCTCGCCGAACCTGCGCTTGCCGCCGTAATAGGCGAAGATGTCCTCGGTGAACATCGTCGAGAGCGCGAGTATCTGCGAGTCAGACGCCATGACGGCGGCCATGATTCCTGCGCCGAGGAGTCCGGCGAGCCAGAGCGGCGCGTAGCGTTGCAACAGCAGGAGGAGCGTGTCGTCGCCCGCCGATTGCTCGCGCAAGGCGTCGCGCTGTTCGGGCGGCAAGTTCTTCCCCTGCGTCGCCAGCACGCGGCGCGCTTCGACTTTGGCGCGAATGGCGGGCACGTCCTGCACGCGGTTCGCCATCACGCCGAGGAAGACGCACGGCAGCCAGATCGCCATGATGCAGAGCGGGTAGAAGATGACCGTCTTTTTGAACTGCCCCATCTTGCGCGCGGTCAGACAAAAGATGGCGATGTGCGGGAAGGCGATGGCCGAAAGCGGGATGAAAGTGTAGCTGAAAAAGTAGTAAGGCGAGATGCGTTCGCGGGTGAGTAACGGTGCGGTCGCGGGCGAGGCGAGCAGATCATTGACCGCCGACTGAAAGCCGCCCATCCCCGTGCCGATGACGGTGACGGCAATTGCGCCGAAGACCAGAAAGAGGATCGTCTGAAACGAGTTGACCCAGGCCGTGCCGCGCATCCCGCCGAAAAAGACGTAACTCATCACGACCATCGCGACGATTGCGCCGCCGAACCAGAACGGCACGAGGCCGCCGCTAATCACGTTCAGAGTCGTGCCGCCGCCCATCACGCCGATGATGATGTAGGGCAAGAGCAGCAGCGCCTGCACGACGAAGATCACCGTGCCGATGTGCCCGCACTCCCAGCGGTCGCGAAACATCTGCACGGGCGTCATGAAGCCGTGCTTCTTGCCCAGCGCCCAGATGCGCGTGCCGCACAAAAAGATCGTGAGCGGGATGACGAGCGCCGAAGAGGTCGCCATTAACCCGAAGGTGACGATGCCGTTCGTGAAGGCATGACCCGAAGAGCCGAGGATGGCGAAGGCCGTCATGTTCGTCCCGAAGAGCGAGAGCAGAAAGACGAACGGGCCGAGCGAGCGGTTGGCGAGAAAATAGTCTTCGGCCTTCTCTTTGCCCGCCGATTTGCGGAAGGCGAAGATGCCTATGTAGACGACGACGGCGAGGTAGACGAAGACGACGATGGCCGGAATCAACGCGCGTCCTCCTTCTTCGTCTCGCGCCCCTCAACCTCTTCTTCGAGGTGCGCAGGCCACGCGTAAGTGACGAGCATCCACATCACGAGCGCCGAGGCGACGACGAAACAGGCGTGATAGAAAAGCCCTATGGGGATGAAGCCGAAGGCCATCGGATAGACTTTGCGCCAGTTCCAGATGTCTTGATGCGAAATGTAGAGCGCGACGACAACGAGCGTCAGCAAAAGTCGTTTCATTCGGTTTTTCGTAAAAGGCCGACAGATTTTCGGAAGAAACCACGAGGCCGCCCGCGACGTAACAACCTATAGTGGCGCACGCGATTGTCACAGGTCAAGGTTATGCTTAGAATAACCCGTGTCTCCCGCGAACGAACGTCAACGTCCGAACTAAAGAAGACATCATAGTTTCCATGAAATTTTCAACTAATAACTTCCGCAGCATGTTACGTCTGCTGCTGCTCTCAAGTTTCGTCTTGTGCCTCGCGGCGGGCGCGGCGCTCGCGCAGCAGACCGACGCGACCATCACCGGCGAAATCAAAGACGCGCAGGGCGGCGCGGTCGTCGGCGTCACGGTGACGGCGCGAAACCTTGAGACGGGATTCACGCGCACGGCCATCAGCGAAGACGAGGGGCGCTTCGTCTTCCCCGGCATGCCCGTCGGCTCTTACGAGATACGCGCGGCGCACGAGGGCTTCCGACCGTTCGTGCGCGAGCGCCTGCGCCTCGCCATCGCCGAAGCCGCCGTGCTCGACATCACGCTCGAAGTGGCCTCGATAGACACGCAGGTTGAAGTGACGGCGAACACCGAACTCGTCAACACGCAGACCTCAGAGTTGAGCTACCTCGTCAACGAAAACGCGATCCGCGAGTTGCCACTGAACGGGCGCAACTACACAGACCTCGCGCTCCTCCAACCGGGCGTCATCGCCTACCCGCACCGCGACGGCGGCTCGGCGGTCGCGCACGGCCTCGGCGTGAGCGTCAACGGTCAGGACCCGCGCTCGAACGTCTATTTGATCGACGGCACGCCGCAAAACGATTTCACGAACGGCCCCGCCGGAAGCGCCGCCGGGACGGTCTTAGGCATCGAAGGCATACGCGAATTTCGCGTGGAGACGAACGCCTACAGCGCGGAGTTCGGGCGCAACTCCGGCGGACAGATAAACGCCGTCTCGAAGTCCGGCACGAACGAATGGCACGGCTCGCTCTACGAGTTTCACCGCAACGACAATTTCGACGCGCGCAACTTCTTCGACACGCCGCGCAAGCCGGAGTTCAAGCGCAACCAGTTCGGCGGCTCAATCGGCGGTCCCATCCGCAAAGACAAGACCTTCTTCTTCTTCAACTATGAATCGCTGCGCGAACAACTCGGTCGCACCGTCTCGACGGTTGTGCCCGATTTGAACGCGCGACAGGGCATCCTGCCCGGCGGCGGCGCGGCGATTGCCGTCAGCCCCGCGATTCGCCCGTTTCTGGACGAATTCCCGCTCCCGAACGGCGCAAACCTCGGCGGCGGACTCGCCGCCTACAACTTCGGCTTCAACCAGCAGATCACGCAACACTTCTTTCAAGGCCGCATAGATCAAACCATCAACGACCGCAACCAGTTCTTCGCGCGCTACACTTTCGACGACGCGGATCAGGCTCTCCCCACAGACTTCCCGCAGTTCCCGCGCGCCTTCCTGTCGCGCAATCAATTCTTCACCGCCGAGCACCGCTTCATACAGTCGGCGCGCACGCTCCACACCCTGCGCTTCGGCTTCGGGCGCACGCGCATCGGGCAAAACGTCGAATCGAACACGTCGCAAAGTTTGACGCCATTCATCCCCGGTCGCGAGCTAATCGGCAACATAGACATCGGCGGCGTCCCGCGCTTCGGGCCGCAGTCGTCCGCCAATCTACGTCTCACGCAGAACGTCTTCAGCTTCGAGCACGGCATGGTACACACGCGCGGGCGCCATCTCTTGAAGGCGGGCGGCCTCGTCGAGCGCTATCAGGACAACATGTACAACCCGACGTTCTCGCTCGGCACATGGACGTTCTCCAATCTCAGGAACTTCCTGTCGAACACCCCGCAGAGTTTCATCGGCCTGCCAATCAACGGCGCGCTCGACCGCTACTGGCGTTTCACGCTCTTCGCGGGCTACGTGCAGGACACTTACCGCCTACACGAACGCCTCACCCTGAACGCCGGTCTGCGTTACGAGACGACGACCATGCCGGTTGATCTTCAGGGGCGCGATTCCGCGCTGCCGTCTATTTTTACGGATCGCGCGCCGACCACCGGCTTGCTCTACCAGAACCCGACGCGCAAAAATCTCTCGCCGCGCGTAGGCTTCGCGTGGGACGTGTTCGGCGACGGCAAGACCTCTCTGCGCGGCGGCTACGGCATCTACTTCAACACGAACAACCAGCAGAACTTGATCGTGACGGTGACGAACCCGCCCGCCACGCCGCGCATCGCCATCGGCTTTACGGCGACTTCGCCCTGCCGCCCCGCTTTCCCCGTCGCGCCGCTCTCGTGCGCTTTCGCCAACTCCATACGCCCCGTTCAGTTCAATCTCGACAACCCGTACGTGAACGTTTACAACCTGAACCTTCAACGCGAACTGCCCTGGCAAACCGTCGTCACGCTCGGCTATGCCGGCTCGCGCGGCGTACATCTCCTGCGCAGCAACGACGTGAACACCGCCGTCCCGCAGATACGCCCCGACGGCACGCCCTTCTACCCGGCAGGTGCGCCGCGCCAGAACACAGCCTTCTCGACCATCGAACTCAAGAGCAGCGACGGCAACTCATGGTACAACGCTTTGATCTTCGAGGTGCGCAAGCGTTGGAATGATTCGTTCAACGTGCAGTCGTCCTACACCTTCTCGCGCAACATCGACACGACGCAGGCTTCGACCTTCTTCTCCGACGCGACGAACGGCACGACGACCGCCTTCCCCGAATTCCCCAACCTCAACTACAACAAGGGACTCGCCGACTATCACGCCAAGCACAACTGGGTCGTCAACTTCGTCTGGCAGATTCCCTTCGCGAAGCATCTGAACGGCTGGCGAAAGGCGCTTCTCGACGACTGGCAGTTGGCCGGAATCGGTCAGGCCAGAAGCGGGAATCCTTTGACCGTCTTCGTGCAGGCGAACCGCTCGCGCTCGCTCTGGCAACCGTCGCTCGGTCCCGGCATCGGGCGCGACCGCGCCAGCATACGCGACGGCTACACCTACGAGACGGCAGTGCTCGGCGGCCCCGATCAATACTTCGACCCGAACGCCTTCGTCCTTCAACCGGCGGGCACGCTCGGCAACACGGGGCGCGGGGCATTCATCGGGCCTAACCTGCGTACCTTCGACCTGTCGGCCATGAAGAACATACGTTTCGCGTCGCCGCTCGGCGAAGACACGAACGTGCAGATTCGCGTCGAGGCGTTCAACCTCTTCAACCGCGCCAACTTCGCGCCGCCCGCCCTGACCGTCTTCGCGGGCGCAGCCGACAACGAAGCGCCCTTGACGACCTTCGGGCGCATCCGTTCAACCGTCACCTCCGCGCGCCAGATTCAACTCGGCGTGCGCGTACAATTTTAACGATGAAGTAGGAACGATGAAGTAAAAGTGAAATGTCTTTCATTCCGCGTTCATCGTTCCTACTTCATCGTTCTCCTCTAACGGCTCTCGAAAACGACGATGGAAAAAGGAAAAGAGAAATCTATGATCTGGATCGTGTTCGCGCTCGGCGCGGCGGTGTCGTGGGGTCTGTACGGCGCGATGCTTCATCAGGGGCAGGTCAAGCTCGGCAACCCGATGCGCGCGATGCTGTGCGTCGGCGTGGCCTACTTTTTGATCGGCGTGCTCGTGCCCGTCGGGTGGCTCTGGTCGCAGGGCGCGCTCGGCGGCTTTAACTCCGGCGGCGCGACGACCGCCACGGTCGCGGGCGCACTCGGCGCGCTCGGCGCGGTCTGCATCATCTTCGCCTTCCGCACCGGTGGACTGCCGACCTACGTGATGCCGCTCGTCTTCGGCGGCGCGCCCGTCATCAACGTCCTCATCACCATGTGGCTGCACCCGCCGAAAGCTTCGCCGAACCCCGTCCTCTACCTCGGCTTCCTGCTCGTCGTCGTCGGCGCGGCGATGGTGCTCTATTTCAGGCCGCAGTCGTAACGCGCTGCGGCCACTTGCTTGCCGACGCATTCCTGACCCTAACGGCTGACACCTTCATGCCCGAACTCAAACCCCTCAAGAAACTGGTCGGCAAGGCGCACGACCTGCGCGAAGCGCACCGCGCACGCCATCGCTCCACCGGCTTCGGCTTCGCGCTCTCCGACAGCATTGACTACCTCGACCGAGCACACTGGAACGCGCTCGCCGCTCCCGCTTCCCTGTTCCTCAGTCCCGCTTATTTGCGCGTGCTCGAAAAGTGCGCGCCCGAAAATCTGCGCCAGCGTTACGCGCTCATCTACGGCGCAGGCGCCCGGCCACTCGCCGCCGTCGCCGCGCAGAGCGTCAGCCTGTCCGTCAGCCGCGTGCAAAAGAAAGAGGATTCGCGCCGCACGCGGGCGGTGGCCGCCCCGCTGCGTCGCATAGAGGAACGCATGCTCGTCTGCGGCAACTTGCTCTCGTGGGGTCAACACGGAGTCGCGTTTGCCGAAGGCGTGGATAAAAGCGAACTCTGGCCTGCCGTCGCCGAAGCCCTCTATCGCCTGCGTCGCGCGGACAGACTATCGGGCGACACAGACCTCGTGATGGTCAAGGACATCCCCGACGCGGAATCAGCAGACGCCGCCGCGCTCGCGCGCTACTCCTATCGCCCGCTTGAAACCGACCCCGACATGGTCCTGGAACTCAAGCCACAGTGGCGCAACTACGAAGACTATCTCGCCAGCCTCAACTCGAAATATCGCAAAACGTCTCGCCAGATTGACAAGGATGTATCGGCGGCTGGATGCCGCGTCGAATCGCTGGAAGATGTGGCAGGCCACGCGGCGCAGCTTCACGCGCTCTACCTGCAAGTGCACGAACATGCGCGGCTGCGTCTGGTCACACTCAAACCGGAGTTCATTCCCGCGCTGGCTCAAACTTTTGGAACTGCGCTGCGCTGCACGGTGATCAGGCGGGGCAACGACGACGGGGAGTTGCTTGGTTTTGTGACGACGTTAAAAGACGGCGAGACGGCGGTAGGCTACTACATCGGCTTCGACCGTGCGACGAACGCGGAAGTCCCGCTCTACTTCCGTCTGTTGCAGGCCGTAGTTGACGACGCGATCCAACTCGGCTGCCGGAGACTTTCGCTCGGTCGCACGGCGCTCGAACCGAAGGCGCGGCTCGGCGCGCGCCCCGCCCCCTTGCGCGTCTGGATCAGACATCGCATCCCCGCCCTCAACATGCTCGTGCGCGGACTCCTGCACGCCGCGCATCACGACGAAGCGCCCGAACGCAACCCGTTCAAATGAGCGTCAGCGCCCCGCGCGCTTGCCGATGCAATACAAGTGTCCCGCCGTGCGCAGGAAAATTTGGCCGTCGGAGATGGCGGGCGAACTCAGGGAGTATTCGTTCAGATTGTTCTCGGCGAGCACCTCGAATTTTTCACCCGCTTTAATAACAGTCGTTAACCCTTCCTCATTCGTCGCGTAAATCTTGCCGTCGGCCAGAACGGGCGAAGCGGAATAGTCGCCCGACTTGATGCGCACGGGGCCGTAAACTTCCTTGCCCGTCTTCGCATCGAGACACCAGACGATGCCCTTGTCGCCGACGATGTAGAAATATTTTCCGTCCGTCACGGGCGTCGGCACGTCGGGGCCGAACTGCGCCGACCAGACGAGGTGCGACTTCGTGATGTCGCCGCGACCGCCCGCGCGAAACGCGAGCAGCGGCTTGATGCGCGTCGGCGCGTAGATGATGCCGTCGTGGACGATGGGCGAGGCGACGATGCGGTAGAAGGGCGCGTTCTCCGGGTTCAGTCCGCCCGCGCGCCAGAGTTCTTTGCCCGTCGCCGCGTCGTGGCCGGTGACAACGTCGGCGCCCGTGACGACGATCTCGGTTTTCCCTGCGTGGCGCAGCGGCGCGGGCGTCGAATAGGCGTCGGGCGATTCCATGATCGCGTTGGTCGGGCGTTCGACTTTCCAGACGGTCTTGCCCGTCGCACGGTTGATGCGCAGGACGTAGGAAGGCTCGTCCGTCTTCATGCCGTGCAGGACTTGCACGTAGAGCGCGTCTTCATGGAGCAGCGGCGAAGAGGCGTAGCCCCACTGCAAGCCGAACGCGCCGTAATCTTTTTGTATGTCGCGCGACCAGAGTTCCTTACCCTGGAAGTCGAAGGCTTTGAGAATGCCCGTGCCCGTCATCACGTAGACGCTCTTGCCGTCGGTGGCGGGCGAGGGCGAAGACATGTTGTGTTTGCGCTGGCGGTTATTGCCGCCGCCCAGCAACTTCTTCCACAGAATCGCCCCCTTCGCGCGCTCCACGCACCAGAGATACAGATTATCGCCCTCCGCGACGTTCAAAAAGATGCGCTCGCCCCACACGATGGGCGTCGAGCCGCTGCGGTCGGGCAGCGCCAGTTTCCAACTGACGTTTTCCTCCGCGCCCCACTTGAGCGGCAAATTGCGCTCGTCGCTCGTTCCGTTCAACTGCGGCCCGCGCCACTGCGGCCAGTTGCC
>DATHBB010000243.1:0-6130 GCA_035296385.1 Pyrinomonadaceae bacterium
CGACGACGTTGATGCCGAGTTTGACTTCGCGCGTGGTCGGCGGGAAGCAGACTTCGTCGTTGCAGCTTTGATAAGTCACTTTCGCGCGGAGTTCCGTCAGTCCGGTCTGGAAATTGGCCGGGACGATGAGGTTGAAGCGCAGCACGGTGCGGCCTTCGTAGAGTGATAAATTTTCTTTCGAGAAACCGAGACGGCGCACGACGCCGCGCGGGTACGCGACCGCGCCGACGCGCAATCCCTTCGGCGCATCGATCTTCACCACCGTCGGGATCGAAAACTTCGCGGCGCGGTTCGAGTTGACGTGAAACCCGCGCGGAATATCAAGGACGACCGCCGCCTCGACGCTACGCCCGCGCTGCGCTTTGTCCGCGGCGAAGAAACCGTTGACGCCGATGTTCGGCTGCTGCACGACGGGCGCGGCGAAAGCCGCCGTTGCCGTCGCGCGATGCGCCGCCGCGTGATGTGTCGCCGTTGCTAAAGCGGCGACTACGACGAGCGAGGCGGCGACGAAAAGTAGTGCGATGCGCGTTGTAAATATTTTTCGGGTCATTTCAGTTTTCATTAAATTCAGGTCAAGTCGGCTTTCGTCAAATTTGATTTCCGCAAAAGTGATTTGCGGCTCAAGCGTTCAGCCCGTTAGTTGATGCAGCGTTTGCGCGTTCAGGTTGTTTGCGGCGGGGCGGCGGGCGGCGAGTTGGCCGCAGGCGGCGTAGATGTCGCGCCCGCGCGGGCGGCGCACGTAGGCGCGTACGCCCTTCGCTTCGAGGATGTTTTTGAATCGCTCGACCTGCTCCATCGGCGTCGGGAGATAGGGCAGCGGGTCTGCCGGATTGTGCGGGATCAAGTTGACCTTCGCGCGCAGTTGGTGCCGGTTGAGCAAATTCGCTAACTGCCGCGCGTGCTCGTCCGAGTCGTTCACGCCGTCGAGCATCACATACTCGAACGTGAAACGCTCGCCCGGCTTCAACGATAACTCGAACTCCCTGCATGCCGCGAGCAACTCTTCGAGCGGCCACTTACGGTTGATCGGCATCAACGTGTTTCTGAGTTCGTCGGTCGGCGCGGCGAGCGAGATGGCGAGGTGCGGTCGGTCGGGAAGCGTCGCCAGTTCCAGTATGCGCGGCACGATGCCTGCGGTCGAGACGGTGACGCGGTTCGGCACGATGTGAAGTCCGGCGGGAGCGGCCATGACGCGCAGGGCTTTCATCAGCGGCTCGAAGGCGAGGAACGGGTCGCCCGCGCCCATCGCGACGAGGTTCGTCCCGCGCGGCGTCCGCGCGCCCACGCCGTAAGCGTCGTTCAAGGCGATCACGATCTGTTCGACGATCTCGCCCGCCGTGAGCGTGCGCAAGAGTCCGAGTTTCGCCGTCAGACAAAAGCTGCACTGCAAGGGGCAGCCCGA
Organism: Pyrinomonadaceae bacterium; assembly: GCA_035296385.1. GTDB lineage: Bacteria > Acidobacteriota > Blastocatellia > Pyrinomonadales > Pyrinomonadaceae > JAIVJZ01. The sequence goes on from DATHBB010000243.1 coordinate 1,403, forward strand.
CTGCGACGAGAAACAGATCGTGTCGCGCCTTTCTTCCGGTATGAACACGGTCTCGACGGGCAAGCCGTCGTGCGTCTTCATCAAATAACGCCGCGTGCCGTCCTCCGAGATGTAGCGCGACTCGACGGTTAGCGTCGAAGCCGTTGCGCTCTCCGCTAACGTTGCGCGAAAACTCTTCGGCAAGTCCGTCATCTCCTCAAACGAACGCAGACGCCGACGATGCAGCGCGCCGAACAACTGCCGCCCGCGATACGCAGGCTCGCCCAGACCCTCTACGAACGCCGACAACTCCGCCTCGTTCAACCCCGTGAGATGCGTTGCTTGATTCATTACCCCGCCATTTTAACATCGCGCGACGCCCAACACACAGTTGAGCGTCGCATAGATAAAGTTTCTGAGCAGAGATATACTGCTCACGTTTCCCAGCGTTAGTCTTTGCACTGTTGAGTATAAAATAACCGGAATTGGATAACGTGAATATACGAAATATACAAATCAGGAAGGTTTCGCTACATGAACCGGACGGCGACGACTTGAGAGGAAAATCACCCGAACAGTTGCTCGCGATGATGTGGCAACTAGCTCTCGACGCATGGTCTTTCAAGGAAAACTTAAATGTTGAACCCAGACTTCAAAGACATGTTGTCGTGCTTAAGAGACGAAAAAGTTAAGTTTATCGTCGTCGGCGCGTATGCCCTTGCCGCACATGGTTTCCCTCGTGCAACTGGTGACATAGATATTTGGGTGCGGAGCGATGCGGCGAATGCGCAGAAGGTAATGCGTGCATTGGCGAAGTTCGGCGCGCCGATTTCAGATATCTCCGAGGATGACTTTACCGTTCCTGAGAGGGTGCTTCAGATAGGAGTTGAGCCAAGCAGAATAGATTTGCTGACTGGCATAGACGCCGTGGAGTTCGATGAAGCGTGGAAAGAGAAAATCAGTGTGACGATTGATGAACTAGAAATACACGTTTTGTCGAAACGACATCTGCTCAGAAATAAGTTGGCCACGGGTCGGGATAAAGATCAAGGAGATATATTCTGGTTAGAAAAAAATCAGAACACTGAAAATTTATGATGATCATTCATTCAGAGGTGAGACGTTGAGCGAAGAATTGAGCTTAAGCGGGGAAGAGGCGCGCGTTGTCGCGTTGATTAGTGGGTGGGGAATTGAAACTTATGAGTGAAGAGGACGGGGAGAAGTTGATCTTCTCCGATCTGAATTTGGCGCGGCGGCTCGAAAGAGCGGAGGGGCAGACGAACCGCGAGTTCGTCGAGACGAGGGCGCGGCTGTTTCCGGAGAGCGGCGCAGAATGGATCGAAGTGGCGGGCGCTTATGTGATGTACGACGGCGCGGCGTCGCTGCTGACGCAGACGTTCGGGCTCGGCCTCTTTCAAGCGACGACGGGCGCGGACATGGACGAGATCGAAAATTTCCTACGCGAACGCGGCGCGCAAGTGTTTCACGAAGTCAGCCCGTTGGCCGACGCCTCCCTGCTGCCGCTGCTGAACGAGCGCGGTTATCAACCGTGCGAATTTACGAGCGTCATGTTCTGCCCGCTCGGCGGCGCGGAGGACGATCTGCCCGCGCCGCGAAATGACAGGGTCAAGGTGCGTGTGGTCGGGGAAGATGAGCATGAATTATGGGCGCAGACGGCAACGCGCGGGTGGAGCGAGTTCACGGAGTTTGCCGATCAGATACTCGACCTCTCGCGCGTCAGCGCGAAGCGGACGGGCACGGCCTCTTTTCTCGCGGAGATTGATGGAGAGCCTGTTGCGACGGGCGGGGTGGGTATCTGCGACGGCGTGGTGCTGCTGGCCGGGGCGAGCACCGTCCCCGAAGGGCGCAGGCAGGGAGCGCAAACGGCGCTGCTCAAAAGCCGCCTGCGCTTCGCCGCCGGGCAGGGCTGCGACATCGCCATGATGTGCGCCCAACCGGGCAGCACTTCGCAGCGCAACGCCGAACGAAACGGATTCCGCATCGCTTACACGCGCGTCAAGTGGCGTCTCCCGAATGAGGCGCCGGGCGAGTGAGCCGGGGTGCGAGTTAGAACAACAGTCAGGCAGAAGGTGGAACCTTGAGCGAAGCATTGATCTTGAATCCGGAAGAGGTGCGAGTGGTCGGCGCGCTTATCGAGAAGCAGGTGACGACGCCGGAGTATTACCCTCTGACGTTGAACGCTCTGAGGCAGGCGTGCAACCAGTTGTCGAACCGCGAGCCGGTGGTGTCGTTCGACGAGAAGACTGTGGCGTGGGCTTTGGAGAGTTTGCGCGAGCGGAAGTTGGTGCGTGTGGTGACGACCGCCGACGGGCGCGTGCCGAAGTACAGGCATGTGCTGGACGAGACGTTGGGGTTGAAGTCGCCGGAGATGGCGGTGATGTGCGTGTTGATGCTGAGGGGCGCGCAGACGGTGGGGGAGATACGAACGCGCAGCGAGCGCCTGTACCCGTTCTCGGCGTTGTCGTTCGTGGAGACGACGCTCGAAGATTTGATGACGCGCGACGTGCCGCTCGTCGTGAAGTTGCCGCGACAGTCGGGGCAGAAGGAGTCGCGTTACGCGCACCTGCTCGGCGGCGAGATTGATGTTTCGACGATGGAGACGGAAAGCGCATCATCTACGCGCGTGGAGGCGGCGACGTTGGAGGTGCGCGGCGAGAGGGAGCGGATAGCGCGTCTGGAGGAGGAGTTGCGCGCGGTGCGCGCGGAGCTACAGGCGTTGCGTGAGCAGTTCGGGGAATTTAAGAAGCAGTTCGAGTAGAGGCGTGATTATTTGTGGGTTGAATTTCGAGTAGAAAGATCACCGCAGAGACGCGGAGCAAAGCCGCAGCGGGAGCAGAGAGAAAGAGTTATGGACATTGAAGGCTTGCGCCGTTTCTGTTTATCGCTGCCGTATGCGACGGAGGGTGTGCAGTGGGATAACGATTTGCTGTTTCGCGTCGGGGGCAAGATGTTTGCGGTGGCGAGTCTGGACGTGACGCCGACGCGCGTGTCATTTAAGTGCACGCCGGAGAAGTTCGCGGAGCTAATTGAACAGGAAGACATCACGCCCGCTGCTTACATGGCGCGCAATCATTGGGTGACGCTGCACCGCCTCGACGCGCTCGATGAGCAGGAGACGGAGAGTTTGATTCGAGAGTCGTATGAGATGGTTTGGGCGAAGCTGACGAAGAAGTTGCGGAAAGAGTTGGAAGAGGGCGAAGGCTGAGCAGCGCGGGGTTCACAACGAGGCACATGAGAAAGATCGAAGCGGCGGAAGGCATCGAGGCGCGGAAGTCGAAGATTGACGGGACGGGTTGTTTCGCGACCCGTTCGTTTCGGAAGCGTCGTAAGATCGCGGAGTTGACGGGCGAGCGCGTGTCGCGCGCGGAGGCGGCGCGGCGCATGCGCGGCAAGGAGCGCCTGCACATCTGCGCGATAGATTCTTACTGGGGCATCGATAGCAGCGCGGGCGGCAACGCCGCGCAGTTCATCAACCACTCGTGCCAGCCGAACAGCTTCGTGCGCATCATGCACGGCCACATCATCTTCTTCGCCCTGCGCGACATCGAGCCGGGCGAAGAGATCACGCTCGACTACGTCGAATCCTACCACTCGAACGAGAAGCGTTGCGACTGCGGCGCGCCGAACTGTCGCGGCACGATCAACCTCATCAGGAAAAAATAGAATAACCGGCGCGCATCTCCGGCAATTGTTCGGGAGCGCATCTCAAATTGTCGGCGGGGCGCTGTGAATCGTCTGCTTGCCGCTAAAGTATTTTTGCGTGAGCAAGTAGAGTAGCAGCGCGACGAGTGAGGCGGCGCTCAGTATTATTCCGGCGTCTTCGGCGGCGGTGTGGCGCAGGCGCAGGTTAACTTGATGAGTGCCCGCGGGCACTGTGAGATGCAGTAACCCGTCGGGCGCGGAGGGCGCGAGCGGGTGACGCCGCCCGTCCAGATAAGCCGCCCATCCGGGATAGTAAAACTGGCTAACGTTGAGCGCGAGGCCGCTCTCGGTCTCAACGCGCAGGCTGATCTCTCGCGGCTGCCAGCGTTCGACCTTAATCGTGCCCGTCCCTTCGACCGCACACGCTCGCGCCATTCGCCCGCTCTCGTCGCGGCAAATTCTCGACAGCAAGTTCTCGAAGTCTCCGGCCTGCGTCGAGGCGGCGGTGGCGGGGCGATACTCCGGCGCGTCGCGCCCATGCTCCAGGCGCTTTAAGTACGCCTCGTCCATTCCGGCTGGCGAGCCGCGCCTGAGCGTCGGAAATTCCTTGCGCGCCACCTGCACCGTGAAGACCACCCAGCCCAGAACAAGCACACACCCGAGAACTAACGCCGACCATCTGAACGCACCGTTTCGTCTTCCGCGTCGCAACGAGCCTGCGGCCTGCGCGATGAGCGCGGCGGCGGCCACGCAGAGCACCGCGTTGAAACGCCACGGGAACTGGATCGTGCGGAGCGGCTTGACGAGTCGCCACACGAAGTCGCTGAGCGGCGTCATCAACAGGAAGCAGACCGCCGCCACGCACATCCAGAATGCGCGCTCACGCTTGAACTCGCGCTCGTTCGCCATGCCGCCACCGCCGCGCGCCAAAATACAGGCACAGACGATGACGCCCGCCGTCAACAAGAAAGCCACCGTGACGCGCCCCTCGACTAATGTGAGATCGAAGGCGGTCAGTCGCAGCCATCTCTGGTAATAGTAATCGGGCAGCAGGTCTGCGAGCGAAACGAATTCCTGATTGAGCAT
>DATHBB010000244.1:0-18639 GCA_035296385.1 Pyrinomonadaceae bacterium
CGCATTGAGTATCATCAATTTTCACTCAAAGAGTCAGCCGGTCAGGTGTGCGCGTGGCGCGGGCGTTTGCTCGTGCCGCTCTATCATCCGAGTCCGCAGGTGCTCGCCTCGCACCGCCGCGAGGACGCGCAACTCAGCGACTACGCGGCTGTCGCGCGCGCCATACGGCAGAGCGGCGGGGCGTTTAGCGCGCTTGCCGGAGCGGCGCGTTGAGACGGATGGAAGGGTTTGTGTGAAGAAGTATGAGCGAAGCGGTTGAACAACTGACGGCCACGCGCAAGCTCGCGCTCGAAGAGACGCACCGGAGGCGCGGCGCGACGTTCGCCGAGCGCGACGGCTGGATGATGCCCGCCACTTACGGCGACACGCGCGCCGAATACGAAGCCGTGCGCGGCTCAAGCGGCGCGGCAGGACTCATAGACTTTTCGGCGCGCGGGCGCATCGAGGTCGGCGGCGCGGAGGCGGTGCAATTCTTAAACGGCCTCATCACGAACGACGTGAAGACGCTGGCCGCGGGCACCTGGATGCACGCCGCTTTTCCTAACGTGCAGGGTCGTTTGCTCGCGAGCGTGCGCGTCGCGCGTGCGGGCGAAGAAGTAAGTTTTCTCATCGACACGGAACCCGCCACGCACGAAAAAGTTTTCCAGACGCTTCAACGCTTCACGCTCGCGGGAGATTTTCGCGTCATAGACGTGAGCGCTGAAACCGTCCAGTTATCGCTGCAAGGCGCAGGCGCGCGCGCGATTCTCGAATCGGTGCTCGGCAACGCGCACGCGCAAATCGGAGATCAACGACAACAACAGCAGAGCGCGTTCTACGTCTCGTGGCGCGAGGCGCATCCCTTGACAATCTTGCGCGCGACGCACACGGGCGAGGACGGTTACGATCTCATCTGCGACGCGCGACACGCGACTGTGTTGTGGGAGGCGCTCGTCGGGGCGGGCGCTCACGCGTGCGGCTTCGATGCCTTTGAAGTGCTGCGCGTGGAGGCGGGCGAGCCGCGTCACGGCGTTGACGTGACGGATGCAAACGTCGTGCTCGAAGCGGGGCGTGAGGAAGAGGCGGTCAGCTATACCAAAGGCTGCTACATCGGACAGGAGATCATCGCGCGCATACACTGGCGCGGCCACGTCGCCAAACGCCTCGCCGGACTCATGCTCGAAGGAGACATGGAACTCGACGACGCCACCACTGCTATTGATGGCGCGCGCGTCAGGTCTGCTGACGGCAAAGAGATCGGGCGCGTCACGTCAAGCGTCTTTTCGCCGCGCCTCGGTCGCCGCATCGCGCTGTGTATTCTCAAGTATGATTACCTTGAACCGGACACACAGGTCTTGGTTGTCTCCGGCGAAGTAGAAGGCGCGGCGCGCGTCGCGTCGCTTCCTTTCGTGCGCGGCAGTTGGTACGACGACGCGACGACGACGGCGTCGGACGCGTCGGGCGAATCGGAGGCGGGCGCATGAGCGAACAACCGCCGCCTTCAGACGCGGACTCTCCCACCGTCGCCGCATCGAACGCTGCCGACACCGCCGCGCCGCGCGATCTGGACTTCGCGCAAGCGCGCCTCGCCTATTCCATCATCGAATCGCTTCTCGAACACACGCGCGTCCTGAGCGATCTCGTCGCGCTCATGGCGCAGGTCATAGACGAAGACACGACGCGCGCCCTCACGCAGACGCCCAACTGGGCTGCCTACCTCGAAAGCCGCCGCGCGATGGAACGCACGCGCGCGGACGTAGAGAAGTTCGCCGAAATAATGAAACGACTCGGCGACGACGAAGATTAACCTTTCAACAACTCGACGGCTTTCAGCACGCGCAGGATGCCGCGATTCACGTGCACGCCGAGCGCGAACAACCCCAGGACGATGAACGTGTAGCTGCCTACGGTCGAGATCAACAGCAACACGTGCGTGCGGTTGGAGAAGTCCGCCGCGAGTAGGAACGCGACGAGAAAGAGCGCTTCCCAGACGGCTGCCGCGAAGAACAGGAGTTTGAAGTTGCGTTCGCTGCGCTCGATGCGCTCCAGCGCCGCGCCGCGCACTTGATCGAGATTGACTTTGTTCGACATAAAAACCTCCGCTGATGAGTGCGTTCCGGAGTTGGCCGCCGCGCGTCACGCGTCGCGGCGAAAGTATTTGTAGTAGAAGAGAATCACGAAGGCGATGAATTCGATGACGGCGCAGGCGATGACGGCGTATTTGAAGCGCCGTTTGAACGCCGCCGGGTCGTCGTCCTGCCGAGCCTGGATTGCGTCGTTGTACGACATCACTTACCTCCGCTCCGTTGATGCGTGCCGCTTCTCATTTGGCGGCGCAAACTTTCAAGCCCGTATGAGAGGCGCGATTTGACCGTCCCGAGCGGGATGTCGAGCACCTCGGCCACCTCTTCGAGCGACAATTCGTGCAGGTAATACAAGACGACGACGGCGCGGCTGGCGGGAGAGACTTGTGCGACGAGCAAAGGCAACTGCGCGATGAGTTCGGGCGCAAACTCCTCGCTCGTCGTCGCGGCGGGAATCACTTCGAGCGCGGCCTCGTCGCGCACCTGCTCCGTCCATTCGCGCTCGCGCCTGAGATGCCTGAAAGTCTCCCTCGAAGCGATGCGATAAGCCCACGGGCGAAACAACTCCGGCTCGCGCAGCCAACGCAGCTTGCGATAGACGCGCAGGAAAACCTCTTGCAGAATGTCCTCCGCCAGATAACTCTCCCTGACCATGCTCAAGACGTAACGATAAAGCGGCTCCTCGACGGCCTTCAGCAACTCGTCGAGCGCCTCTGTGTCGCCCGACTGTGCGCGCAGCACCCACCACGTTTCCCGCTCGCGCTTCATTGCGTCCGTCATACACACATTATGACCCCGCGACGGCGCAAACGGTTCGGATGTGCTTTGAAACTTTTGAAAGAAAAATTCAGTTCGGTGAGGCGATGGCAAGTTTCAGCCGAGTGCCAAGGCAAGCTCAACTCATCGCCGCAGAGACACGAGAGCAAAGCCGCGGACAGAAGAAAGTATGAAGTATGAACGCGGAAGGATGAACTGAAAACAAAAAGTCTTTCGTTCATACTTCCGCGTTCATACTTCCGCGTTTCCTCTAAGACGAGGCTCAACGCCCAAGCCGCAGCTTACTTATCGCGTAGAGAAACGATGATCTTGTCCATACAGGACCTTCTCCTCCGATTAACTCGAACGTCCGTCTCTAGGTCAGCTTAATTCCGGCTGCTTTAATCTTGTCCCACACCCAATCCTCCAGAATGAGGTCGGTTTTATCTTCTCTACAGTTGGAATGGGTGAGGATGGTAGCCTTATCGAAGCACTGCGGAAAGGCGTATGAGGTGGAAGGATAATAGAAAACCGGATCGATTGAATTGCGGTTGCATATATCGAGTGTGAGTTCGATGCAAGCATCCACCTGAGTTTCGTCCAGACTCGCCCAATATTGACCCTTGCGCCATTTCCTCTCGAAACTCTTCCCTTTATATTCAGTATTTGGCGTAATATTACCAAAGGCGTATAACTTCGCCCCGTTGCGCTGTAATACACCTTCATTTGCGATTTCGATGCCCGCACTGATCTTGTCGAATTTCCCCAGCACGCCTTTAATCCCTAAATGATAGATCCATTCTTTATCGTCGAATGTTTTATAGATCGTTCCATCACGATCCACGAGCCAAGGCGCCCCGATACGGTCAGGGTTGGAATTCCAGGTATCAATAGATGTCGTGGCCCTGCCGGGCTGTCCATTGGCAGGTGTGGCAGATGTTCTACCCTCGGTGGCGTGCCAGACCACATATTTTTTCTTTATCACCTGGGTTAACCATTGACCGGATTTCAGAGGATAATTCTTTATCTTCATACTCACTCCTTTCAAAGTCGAATCCCAACCATGCTGCCCACTAACTGCCGGAGTATTTAACGCCCGGCACGCACTCGCCGCGAGCACAACAGGGCAAGAGCCAGGTCGAGTGTTTGAATGACTCGCCGATTCGCGGTCGGGTGCGTGCCGGATGTTAGTAGAACGCGTTCGGTCGCACGCTCCCTATTTGCGCTTGGTACGAGGATGCACTTGATAATGTCCGTGCGGCCCTGTTCCGTGCGGCTCGGCGAAACAGACCTTCATGTGTGGACGACTAGGATCGTAAGCCCATCTGTTATTGATGTGCTTTGTGACATCATCAATTACCTCCTGACGTTGCCCGCGAGTGCGCACGTCAACGGCGCGCCAATCCACATGAATTCCGCTGGCGCGCAGAGCGGCATCCTCTGCTGCCGTTCGGAAGATAGACGTGATGGTAAAATTCCATCCCCAGGTCTCTTCGGCATATTCCGAAGCCTCTGTAACGATCTCCTTCACGCGCTTTGAGAGCCGCGAGTCGTTCCACTCCCGTTCCTGTCGTTGTGATGCAAATCTTATCATGGTCAGTCCTCCTGTAATTTAGAATAGTACTCACCAAAACCACTCGCGGTTTGCCTGATGCCCGAACCGACCCGCCGCGAGCGAGCGGCATTCTACCCTATCGCACGGAAAGAGCATGAAAAGAATTCTATCGGTCGCGGTATAGCCTCAAGACGGGCGCCTGACTGCGCGACGAGCCGCAACGCAACTACGCTTTCGATGTGGTGATTGAGGCTCGTTGAACGTCAAAAAAGCGAGGGTTGATTTTCAAAGTCGGCGGGCGAGGCGATGGGTTGGTTGAGGAGGCGTTTGAGTTTGTTGGCGGAGGCGGGGGCGTGGCCTTCGTAGTAGTTGCTGAAGTAGGCGAGGACGCGCGGGACGCGTGCGGAGAGGCGTGTGATGGCTTGTGCCCAGAGTTGGAGGTTGGCGTCCTCGGGGCGTTGGATGTGTGCGAAGCGTGTGAGGTCGCGCGCGCCCATGAAGCGTATGTAGGCGAAGTCGGCGTCCATTTGTTCGACGGTGCGGAAGAGCGTGCGGCGTGCGATCCATTGGCCTTCGACGAGCGTGACGGGGACGCGGTGCGAGGCGAGGAGGTTGAGCACCTCGTCCGTGATCCAGGCGGGGTGGCGAAACTCTATGGTGAAGGGCAGGTCGCGCGGCAGGCGCGGGAGGAAGGTTTCGAGGGCGCGCAGGTTTTCGGGCGTGGCTTCAAACTGCGGGGGCAGTTGGATGAGCACGGCGGCGAGTTTGTCGTGGAGAAGGCGCGCATGATCGCAGAACTCCGCGAGCAGGTCGGCGCTCGATTTGAAGCGCAGGCCGGACTCGTGCGTGATCTGTTGAGGGAGTTTGAGTGCGAAGGTGAAACGCGGGGGCGTGCGTTTGTGCCAGCCGTCAACGGTCGCGGCGGAGGGGACAGCGTAGAAGGTGGAATCCACTTCTACGGTGTCGAAGGCGCGCGTGTAGATGCCGAGCATGGAGGCGGGACGCGTGCCGCGCGGGTAGAAGACGAGTTCGTCTGCGGCGGGGCCGGTCACCCAGTCGTCATAGTTCCAGCCCTGACAGCCGATGTGCGCGCGGGATGAGGCGGGCGGTTGTGTGTTCATAGCGTCGGGTTCTTCGTCGGTCATCGGAATAAATTAACCACAGAGAGACGAAGGCACAAAGCGAAGCGGCGAACTTCAACTCTCTTTCTTCGCGTCCTCCGGCGTGACATCAGATTCTCGCAAAGGCGCTGGAGATGCAGAGGAAGGCGCGAAGGAAGGCAGGAAGGGATTGAGCGTGCGGGCGTAAGTTTGATCTTCATGCCGGAGTTTTCAAACCTCACAGACGATGATCTGGACGATGCCGAGCGCATGGCGTTCGACGCACAGGATTCGCAAGCCTGCGCTTTCGGCGTCGAGGGCGGTGCGGCGGTTGAAGTGATCTTCAAAGAGGCGGACGGTGAAGAAGTTGATGGCGTCGAAGACGAAGCCGAGCAGACCTGCGGGGCGTACGTGTTCGAGCAGCACGACGCGACCGCCCGCGCGCACGACGCGGCGCAGTTCCGCGAACGCGCGTTCGGGCGAAGCGAGAGAGCAGAAGACGAGCGTGGCGAACGCCGCGTCGAACGTGTCGTCGGCGAAGGGCAGCGCCTCCGCGCGTGTCTGTAAAAGATGAACGCGCGCAGGGCGCGGCTTGTGGCGCGCCAGGCGGAGCATCTCGCGGCTCGGTTCGGTGGCCGCGCCGTGTGCGGCCTGCGGGTAGTAAGGGAAGTTGAGTCCCGTGCCCGCGCCGATTTCGAGGAGGCGTGAGCCGTCGCCGGCGTGGAGAGAACGTAGCGCGGCGGCGCGCAGGCGCCGGAGCAGGAGGCGTTCGAGCGGTCGCATCACGCGCTCGTAGTGCGGCGCGTAGGCGTCGTAGCGCGGGGGCCTGGTCGGCGGCGTTTGCCTCTTCAAGCGTTGTTACTCCTCGGCATAGGGTTCGCCCTGTCGGCGCGGCGCGCACGCGCTTCTGCATAAAATTGTAGCCGGAGCATTCAAAAATATGGATAATCCGTGCGTCGCAGAGCGCGGAACGTCCAAGTTTTGGCTTTAATTTGCACCAATTTGCGCTCCCTCGCCGACAGGCATAGTGCTTGCCTAGCGAAATCGCGCGTAGTCGTGCCTCAAAGGGCTGCTTGCCCGACAGCTAAGAGTAACAGAAGAACCCGCACCCTAAATCCCTCGTCCGATGCCCGACAGGGCTCCGACGAAACTTAGCTGTTAAGAACGCAAACTCAGGTTATACGGATCGTGTCGGCAGGTGTGAATTTCACCCGTCAAACGCTGTAGCGATTAGTAGTCAATAGTTCAAGTTTTCAACCGCTTCTCCACCTTCTTAATCAAAAGGAGCAAAGAAATGTCGAGAGTAGTCAGACAATTTCTCGCGCTGCTCGTCTTAGTGCTGTCAGTGGCCCTGTCCGCGTCGGCGCAAACTACCGGCTCGATTTCGGGCACGGTGCAGGACGAGAAACAGGCCGCGCTGCCGAACGCAACTGTCACGGCGCGCAACGTCAATACAAATATTTCGCGCACCACTCAAACCAACGAGGAAGGGCGGTACAGCTTCGCCAACCTACCCGTCGGCGCGTATGAGGTCACAATCGAAGCCGCCAACTTCAAGACGTACCGCCAGAGCGGCATCACGCTCCTGCTGAACCAGACGGCGGTTGTTGACGTGACGATGACACTGGGCGGCGTCAGCGAGATCGTCACCGTGACGGAGAACGCCGCGCTCCTCAACACGACGAACGCCGAGGTCAGCACGCGCTTCGACTCGAAGCGGCTCTCGGAACTGCCAATCGCTACCAACCGCAGCGTCTATAACGTCGCGCTTTCGGCTCCGGGCGTCAGCCAGACCGTGACCGGACAGTCGCAGTTCGCCAGCGGCATCGGCTTCTCCGCCAACGGCGGTCGCACCCGCTCGAACAACTTCATGATCGACGGTCAGGACAACAACGACTTCGGCGTCGCGGGTGCGACCGTCGGACTCAACAACCCCGACCTCATACAGGAAGTGCGCCTCGTCACCAATCAATTCTCCGCCGAGTACGGGCGCAACGGCTCAGCCGTCTTCAACGCGATCACGAAGTCGGGGACGAACGATTATCACGGCAGCGCGTTCCTCTTCCACAACGATAACGCCTTGAACGCCTGCAACAACCTCGACAAGGCGGGCGGCTTTTGCAGCACGCCGGGCACGCCGGGCTTCAAGAGCGAGAAGCGCCCCTTCCGCGTCGAGAATCAGGCCGGGTTCACGCTCGGCGGCCCGCTCCACCTCCCGCGCTTCGGCGAAGGCGGCCCCGGCTTCATCAGCGGGCGCGACCGCACCTTCTTCTTCTTCTCGCTCCAACGCTGGTGGGATCGCCAACTCGGTTCGGGCTTCACCATCAACGGCGTGCCGAACGATGCCGGTCGCGCCGCTCTGCAATCAGGCGCGGGCGGTCGTCCGCAGGTCGCTGCGCTCCTGAGATTCCTCCCGACGGCGAACGGCGCTTGCACGGGCAGTTCTTGCGCCCCGCGCACGTTCACAGCCAACGGGCAGACCTTCAGCGTGCCCGTCGGTTCTCTGACGGGTTCGACCTCCGGCGCGCTCAACGACTGGCAGCAGTCGATCCGCATCGATCATAACTTCTCCGAGAAGCACTCGATGTTCGGTCGCTACATCTTCCAGGACCAGGACCAGACGGGCGCGGGACAGGCGACGCCGTCGGGCCTGAGCCAGAACTCTCTGATTCGCAGCCAGGCCGTCAACGTCTCGCTCAACAGTTTGCTCACGTCGCGCGTGGTCAACGAGTTGCGCGGGGCTTACCTGCGGCAGGGCCAACTGTTCACCGGCGCCGACCCGAGCGCGGCGGAGATTCCGTCCGTCGAGATCACCGAACTCGGACTGACGGGCTTCAACGCGGCAGCCAATCGCACCGCCATCGGCCTCGCCGTCAACTTCCCGCAGTTCGCCACGCGGCAGACGTATCAACTGCAAGACAACCTCTCGATCTCGCAGGGCAATCACTCGTGGAAATTCGGCGTGGACATTCGCCGCAACCAACTCAAACAGTTCTTCGTCCCCACCATTCGCGGCAGGCTGGCCTACGGCTCGCTGCAACGCTTCATCGACGACATCGCCGATTCGGCCTCCATCAACAAGCCTCTCAAAGGCGGGCAGGAGATCACTTACTACGACTGGCACGATTTCTTCGCCTACGGCATGGACGAGTGGAAGATCAGACCGAACTTCACCTTGACGCTCGGCCTGCGCTACGAGTCGCCGGGACAGCCCATCGCCGACCTTGCGCAGATCAACGACCGCATCGTGCAGGCGGCGGGCGGCGACGAGCGTTTCCGTTTCGGCCCCGTGCCCAAGCGTGACAACAACAACTTCCAGCCGCGCGTCGGCTTCAACTGGAATCCCCGCACAAGCGAAAGCGGCATGCTCGGCTTCCTCACGGGCGGCGATAAGATGGTGATTCGCGGCGGCTACGCCGTGACGCACGATTATGCGTTCACCAACATTGCGTCGAACATCGCGAGCGCCTTCCCGTTCCTCGCCGCCGTCGATCTGGCGACCACCCCGCAAGCGGGCGGCCCCGGCGTCGCCAACGCCTTCACGACGTTGCCGACCATTCAGGGCGCGACGGGTCTCAACCCGAACCGCCTCGTGCGCACCATCGTCGCCGAAGACTTCCGCTCGCCCTACTACCAGCAGTTCAGCCTTGAGACGCAACGCGAGTTGACGCGCGATCTGGTTATGCGCATCGGCTACGTCGGCACGAAGGGCACGGGGCTGTTCCAGTCCATTGACGGCAACCCGCGCCGTTTGAACACGACCACCTGCGCCGAGACTGACGCAGACACCTGCCGCGTCAATTCGATTCAAGGGCCGATTCGCCTGCGCGGCAACGCGGCCTCTTCGATCTACCACTCGATGCAACTCAGCCTTGAGAAACGTCTGAGTCGCGGCTTCAGCGCGGGCGCGCATTACACCTGGAGTTCGTTCATCGACACGGCTTCGGAAATCTTCAACCCGTCGGGCGCGGAAGTCGCCGTCTCGCAAGACTCCTTCAACCGCAGCATCGAGCGCGCGCGTTCGAGCTTCGACCGCCCGCATCGCTTCTCCGGCAACTTCGTTTACGAGTTGCCCTTCTACCGCGACCAGCAGGGCGTCGTCGGTCACATCCTCGGCGGCTGGCAGATGAATTCGTTCTTCACCTTCCAGAGCGGTTCGCCCTTCACCGTCCTGCAAGGCACCGATCCGGCGGGCGCGCTCTCCGGCATCTCCGGTCTTGTCGGCAACTCGATCCGCCCGAACCTGAACACGACGCTCCCGCTCGGCAATATGTCCATTGAAGAGATACGCGTGGCGGCGGGCAATACCACTTGCAGACCCAACGCGCAGGGCGTGGCGACGGCTGCGGGCGCGGCCTGCTTCTTTACGCCCGTCACGGCGGCGCAGCGCGTCGGCGACGCCGGGCGCAACATCCTGCGCACGGACGGCATCAACCGCGTTGACTTCGGCATCCTGAAGAACACGCGCATCACGGAAAGCCAGCGCATCCAGCTTCGCGCGGACTTCTTCAACGTCTCGAACACGCGCGACTTCGGCGTCCCCGAAGGGCGCATCAACAACGCGAACTTCCTCAACCAGTGGGGCACGAACGGCGGCAACCGCCGCGTCATCGTCGGCCTCCGCTACGTCTTTTAATTCGGCGCGCGGGCGGAGGCGCGGACGAGTCGGCGCACAAACGAGACTCGCCCTCGCGCCAACGGCGCGCTACTTTCGAGGGGCTGGCGAAGCATTAACTTCGCCAGCCCCGTTCGTCTTCAACAGTACACGCGCGCTTGTCGCACAGGCTTTCTCTTCGCGGCCTGGCGGGAGTATGCTGAGGCCGACAACAACGCGCAAACGATTTCCCGGTCTTCTTCTACAGCTTGCGGGAGGGAGAGATATGAAACCTCTACTGGCTCTGGCGCTCCTATTCGTGACGGCGGCGGCTACGGGCGCACGCGCGCAAACACACGCAGCGGGCGACCCGCCCGAGCTGCAAGTCGTCAAGTTCAGCTGGTCGAAGGAGCGCATCAATTGGGAGCGCGATCCTTTCAGCGGCCCGGTCGAAAGTTTCGATCAAATGCGCGTGCGCACGCGAAACGAGAAGCGCATCAGCGACGCCAAGGCGGGCGGCAACTCGATAGAGGTTGACCGCGTGACGCGCGAGGCCAAAGCCGATTCGGCGAACCTGGAAGAAATTCGACGGCGGCAAGTTGCGCCGCCGCGCTACGGCTTCATGTACAAAGTCTCGTTCAGAAACAACGCCGCGCAGCCCATCAAGTCGCTCGACTGGGATCACGTCTTCTTCGACCCAGAGACGAAAACCGAAACCGCGCGCCACCAGTTCACCGGCGACGAGAAGATCAGCCCCGGCAAACAGAAAGAGTTCACGGTCTTCAGTCCGCACCCGCCCTCACACACCGTCAGCGTGCAGAAACTCGACAAGCGCGAGCGCGACCGTCTCGGCGAAACAATCGTCGTCATGCGTATCCGTTACGCGGACGGCTCAATCTGGCAGCGACAGTGAAAGCGCATGCGCTCGCGCGTGAGCGTGCGCTTTAGCATTGGCCTGCCGCACGGGAACAAAAGCACACGCCGCGCGTCTAACTTCTACGCCGGATGATTTCACGAGCGTTGTTGTCGCCCTCTGTTGCGGCACGTTCGGGCGTAGAGGTGCGTTGAATGCGTTTGCCGTGCAAGACGAAGATCGAGAAGGCTTGGCTCGTGACGAGCCTGATTATTCTTTTCCTGCACCGGATGCTGGAAGCCTCGCCGCTCGCCCACTATCCTACGGACACGATGGTGCGGACGTGGCTCGAAGTAGCGATGGTCGTTCTCTCGTTCCCGCTCGGCGGCGCCGTGATGTTTGCTCTGAGCGACGCCATCCACTGGTGCGACGCGTGCAGGAATTTGCAGTGGACACTCGATTGGTCAACGCTGCTCCTCGCCGGTTACATTCAGTGGTTCTGGATGCTGCCCGAGATGTTGCGTAGCAGGAAACTGACGTTCCTCAATCTTCGACAACCCGAAGCAGCTTTTGCGCCGGACAACTCTTCCGCGTCAACTCCGCAAGCCTCGCAAGTCAAAGCCCCGCAGGTCGCGGCTACTGCGACGACGGCGACGGCAGCGGAAAGTTTCACTTTCCCGCCCGTCGAATTCGACGAAGCCGGTCGCACCGCGCTCGGCAGGGTTTTGCGTGCGGAGACGGCGGCGCAACCTGCGCAGGCGCACGCGCCGCGCGCCGAATTGATCTTCCCCGAAGCGCATTGATCCGTTCAAAAATTCGTCGTTCTCGCCGGAGTGCGTGCCCGCGCGCCTGCGGTGCTCCGCTTGACCTTGTGTGTGTCTGGTGATAGGTTGTTTGTCCGCGCTGCGCATAACTTAAAAGACTGGTGAGTGAACAGCAGCACGCGGCGCGAGCGAGTCGCCGGCAAAGTCCGGCGACGTGATCTTTGTAGCTTGAATAATCGTATCGCTATTCAACACGGCGCGCGTTCATCCTTATCGAGGGACGCGCGCCGGAGTTGACCGTCGCAGGTGTGACCCGCGCGCGCTCTTTCGGAGAGTGTGCGGGCGACAAGGGAAGTCGGGTGTAAAGCCCGCACGGTTCCCGCCACTGTGTACCGGCGATTGTGTCGCACGCCAAAGTAGTTAATGGTCACTCGTCTCCGAGCGGAGGCGGGGAAGGCCGCGCGAGCGACGCGTCTGAGCCGGAAGTCAGGAAACCTTGCCTGCATCAAGAGACGACGGAGGCGACCGCTGACGCTCCGGGAAAGGGCGAGTGGCTAGACTCAAAAGTACGTGCACCCGACCAAACTCCGGCACCGCACGCGCCCTGCTTTCGTTAACGCTTAAGTTAAAAGCGCGCCGCACCGCCGTCGTTTGATCCGACACCGATTTTGAAGCGCCCTCGATCTTGCCACGGCAGGATCGAGGGCGTTTTATTTTTACACGGAAGCACGCGCGTATCTTCGTCTTTTCCCTCTCAACTTTTTCGCGCGCCCGCGCCGTTCGCCCTCCGTCGTCAGACAAAAAGGAGGAGGCGAAAAGAAAATGAGAAACACACGACACGATAAATATTCGACACCAGATAAATATTCGACAATTGATAAATTTACGCGTGCGCGTAAATTTTTACCGGCCTCCTGCCGCGCGCTCGTCTTGGCGTTGCTGTGCGCGCCCACACTATTCGCGCAGCAGGCAACTACGACGGCAACTGTAAATTCAATCGGCGGGCGCGTCGCAGACGCACAGGGCGCGGGCATCGCGGGCGCAATCATGACGCTCTACGCGCGCTCGTCGCAGCCGCAACGCCTGACGGCCATCACGGACGCGGGCGGCGCTTATCGCTTCGAGAACCTCGCGGCGGGCGAGTATTTGATCGAAGCCGACGCGCGCGGGTTTGCGCCCGCCGTCGCGCAAGAAGTGCGCGTCGAGCGCGGGCGTGCGACGACGCACGATGTCTTGCTGGAAGTGGCGGGCGTGCGCGCGGAGGTCGTCGTGACCGCCGCCGACGCGCCGCAAGCAAGCGAGGAAGTTTCAAAAGCCGTCACGAGTATCAGCGAACGCGAGTTGGAAGAGCGCGACGAGTATTCGATACCGGAAGCCCTGCGCGCCGTGCCGGGTTTGCGCGTGCAGCAACTCGGCGGCCCCGGCGCGCTCGTCTCTATCAAAACGCGCGGCCTGCGCAATCAGGACACGGCGGTCTTGTTCGACGGCCTGCGCTTCCGCGATCCTTCGTCGCCGCAGGGCGACGCCTCCGGCTACCTGAGCGATTTGCACGCGACGAACGTGAGCCGCATCGAAGTCTTGCGCGGATCGGGTTCGTCGCTCTACGGCACAAACGCGATTGGCGGCGTGGTCAACATCATCACGGACGAGGGCGGCGGCTCACCGCTGCGTGGGAGCGTGCTCCTCGAAGGCGGCGGCCTCGGACTCTTTCGCGGTCGCGCGCAACTCGCGGGCGCGTCGGGCGCGAGCCGCGTCACGTACAGCGCGGGCGTCTCACACTTCAACGTCGCGCGCGGCATCGACGGCGACGACGCGGCGCGCACGACGAGCGGGCAGGGGCGCGTCCTCTTTCGCCTGACGCCGACCGCCACGCTCAACGCGCGCGTCTACGCCGCAGACTCTTTCGCCCAACTCAACGAAGACGCACGCCCCGTCGCCGTCGCGCTGCCCGCCGGAATAGTCCGCGCCGTGCCGCTCGCGCGCGCGGAACTCCGACGCTACGAAGCGGGCACGCCCGCGTCGGCGTTGACGACGGGCGCGGCCACCTTCATACCCTCGACGAACGACGGCGACGCCGCTCGCTCCACGCGCTTCTTCTCCGGCGCTCTTATCTTCACGCAAAGACCGACGGGCAACTTCGGCTACACCCTCTCTTATCAGGGCAATCGCACGGACGGCGCGTTTTACGACGGCCCTGCGGGCACGGGCTTCGAGCCGTTCGGCACGACGCGCGCAGATTTCGACGGGCGCGCGCACACCCTCAACGCGCGGGTTGATTTCAACCTCGGGCGCGCAAACCTCGTCACCGCCGGTTATGAATTCGAGCGCGAGCGTTTCGTCAATCGCTCGCTCAGTTCGGCGACACCAGCCGACGATTCTTCGCTCGACGTGACGGAGCGCAGCCACTCGTTCTTCATCCAGAATCAGGTGCGCCTGCTGCAAGACCGCCTGCAACTCTCCGCCGCCTTCCGCACACAACGCTTCGCGCTCTCGCGCCCGCGCCTCGCGCCCTTCGCCGCGTCGCCCTTCGCCAATTTCGACTTCGACAGCCCCGCTAACGCTTATACAGGCGACGGCTCCATCGCTTATTCGTTTCGCACGACGGGCACGAAACTGCGCGCCCACGTCGGCAACGGCTACCGCGCGCCTTCGCTCTACGAACGCTTCGGGAGCTTCTACGACCCGCGACCTTTCGGCGGCGGCTCGCCGCAGTTCTCCGCCTTCGGCGACCCGCGCCTCCGCCCCGAACGCTCCATCGCCTTCGACGCCGGACTCGATCAAACTTTCGCGCGCAACCGCGCACGCCTGTCAACGACCTACTTCTACACGCGCTTGCAGGAAGTCATCGCCTTCGATTTCACGGGACTCGTCGCGCAGCCCGACCCGTTCGGGCGTTTCGGCGGCTACGTCAACACGAACGGCGGCCTTGCGCGCGGCGTCGAGTTGAGTCTGGAAGCCGCTCCCGCGCGCGCGCTCGACCTTCGCACGTCTTACACCTACACGAACGCGGACGAGCGCACGCCGCGCGTCGCCGACGTGATACGTTCTTTCGCGATTCCCGATCATCAATTCAACCTGACGGCGACACAGCGCGTCGGTCGCCGCCTGATGTTCAATTTCGACTTCACGGCGTCGAGCAAGTACCTCGCGCCCATCTTCAATCCGGCGACTTTCGGAAGCGTCGTCTATCGCTTCGATGGCATACGCAAAGCCGACGCGGGCGCGAACTACACCTGGCCGCTCGCCGAGTCGCGCAGTTTGCGCTTCTTCGGCTACGTGGAGAATCTGTTCGGGCGCGAGTATTTTGAGAACGGCTTCCGCACGCCCGGGCGAACGGGCAAGGCGGGCGCGCAGTTTAATTTTTAGATTGGGGTTGAATGGCAGGTTCATCAACTCACCGCAGAGACGCAGAGCAAAGCCGCAGAGACTCGCAGAGGAAAGCATTCAACTCTCTGCGCCCCCTCTGCGTTCACTCTGCGTCTCCGCGGTGAACTAAGATTGCGGAGCACGCGACTCACCAGAGTAAAAATCGTGCATGAGTGCTGAACCAAACAAGCCGCTTGTCGAAGGCGAAGATTTTTACCGGGAGGGCGCGAGCGTGGTCTTCACGGCGCGCTATCTCGCGCGTCGCGGCTATTGCTGCGAGAACGGGTGTCGTCATTGCCCGTATGGTTTCAAAAAGGAGGAGCGCGCAGATGAAGTTGCCGAAAGACACGAGGCGCGTTGATTGTTTCCGCGCGTTTGTGCTCGCGCTCGTCGCCCTCGGTTTCGCCGCGTGCGGCGACGCGGTTTACGTGGAGACTGACAAGGGCGCTAAAGAAGCGTCCGCGTCGGCGACGGCGGCGCAGCCGCAGCGGATCATCTCGCTCAGTCCGAGCACGACCGAAGTGCTCTACGGCGTCGGCGCGTTCGAGCGCGTGGTGGCCGTGTCGGACTACGACAAGTTTCCGCCGGAGGTCGCGCGTCTGCCACGGATCGGCGGGTGGAGCAACACGAATCTGGAGCAGGTCGCCACGCTCAAGCCCGACCTCATCATCATGACGGCCTCGCAAGCGCCGCTCATCAAAGATAAACTCGACGCGCTCGGCGTGCGCACCCTGACCGTGCCCAGTTTCACGGTCGAAGACGCGCTCAAAGGGATCGAGTTGATCGGGAGCGCGACGGCCAGGGAAGACGCCGCGCGCCAACTCGTCGCGGAGACGCGCGCGAAACTCGAAGACGTACGCGCTCGCTCGCGCACGTTGCCACGCCTACGCGTCCTATGCATAGTGGATCGCGTGCCCGGCACTTTGCGCGGCCTGTACACGGCGACGCGCGGGAGTTTCTTCGCGGAGTTGATCGAGACGGCGGGCGGAGAATCCATCGCGCCGCCCGCCTCGAACGGCTTCGGCCAGATCAGCAAAGAGGCCGTCGTCTCGCTCGACCCCGACATCATCTTCGACATGCTGCAAACCGGCGAGGGAAAGCTCGCCGAAAACACGCAGGAAGTTTGGAAAGAGTTGTCGAGCGTGCGCGCCGTGCGCGAGGGACGCGTCTATAGTTTGCGCGACGAGACGATGCTGCACCCTTCGCAATTCGTCGGCGACACGGCGCGCAAGTTCGCGGAACTGATCCACCCGCAGGCGTTCGGCGGCGCGCAGGGGAAATGAGCGGGAAGACTAACGACACGGGCGCGGGGCGCGTTGGCGACGGCGTTTTGCTCGCAGCGCGCGAGTTGCATTTCGCTTACGCGGCGGGGCTGCCGGAGGTGGTGCGCGGCGCGTCGCTCGACTTGCGGCGCGGCGTGCTCGCGGCCTTGATCGGCGCGAACGGTTCGGGGAAATCTTCGCTCATACGCCTGCTCTGCGGGCTGGTTCAGCCGACGCGCGGCGAAGTGCTGTTCGGCGGTGTGCCGCTTTCGTCGCTCGAACCGCGCGCGCGTGCGCGGCGCATCGCCTACGTGCCGCAGGCGGCGGCGGGAGTGTTTCCGCTGACCGCGCTCGAAGTGGTGTTGATGGGGCGCAGCCCTTACACTGCGCGTTTTCGTTTCGAGAACGAGCGCGACCTGAATGTCGCGCACGACGCGCTCGCAGCGGTTGACGCCGCGCACTTGTCCGCGCGCAGCGTGACGGAGCTTTCGGGCGGCGAGCGCCAACTCGTCGCGCTCGCACGCGCGCTCGCGCAAGAGCCGGAGTGCCTGCTGCTGGACGAGCCGTCCGCAGCGCTCGACCTGAAACACCGCGCGGGACTGATTCGACACCTGATGCGACTCAGAGACGTGCGCGGCATCACGGCGCTCATCGTGACGCACGATCTGCAACTGCTCGATCCGGCATTTGATCAAGTGTTCGCGATGCGCGACGGCGCGGTCGCTTCAGAGGGCACGCCCGCCGAAGTGTTGCGCGATGAAGTGCTGGCCGAAGTGTACGCGGACGAACACGTGCGCGCGCGGCAGGCGTTCGGGCGTACGTTCGTATGGTCGGAGTGAAATGGCTTATTCGATGAGTTGTTGAAACGGCTTCTCGGCAAGTTAAAGTTGGTGGGCGCAAATTGATTTCAGACAGCACATCGCAAATCAAGATTCAAAAGTCGTCGGCGGGTCGTTTGCCGCGCGCGCTGTTGCTGCTGGCGCTCGTGCTCGCGCTCTCGACCTTCGTTGCGTTGTGGGTTGGTTATGCGCCGATTGCGTTTGCGGACTTGCGCGGCGACGAGATGGCGCGGCTGCTCTTTTTTCGTTTGCGTTTGCCGCGCGTGTTGATGGCGGGGATGGTGGGGGCGTCGCTGGCGATGGTGGGGGCGTCGCTGCAAGCCCTGTTTCGCAACCCGCTCGCGGAGCCTCTGACGCTCGGCGTGTCGGGCGGCGGCGCGCTCGGCGCGAGCCTCGCCATATCGTTCGGGTTCGGCGCGAAGGTGGCGGGCGTGCCGTTCATCTTTCTCGCGGCGTTCGCGGGCGCGGGCGCGGCGATGCTCGTCGTTTACCGGCTGGCGCGCACGGGTGCGGTCGTGATGCCGGGCGCGCTGCTGCTCGCAGGCGTCGTCTTAAACTTCGTTGCCGCGTCCTTCGTCGTCATCATTCAATACTTCACGGACTACTCGCGCGCGTTGCAAATTTTGCGCTGGACGATTGGCAGCCTCGACGTGGTGGGCTTCGATCTCATCTGGCGCATGCTACTTTTTCTCGTACCCGGCTGGATCGTGCTCGCCTTGATGGCGCGCGACCTGCACCTCATAGCTTTGGACGAGGAGACGGCGGCGAGCCTCGGCGTCAACGTGCGTCGCAGCGAGCGACTGGTTTATGCGGCGAGTTCCTTGATCGTCGGCGTGACGGTGGCGGTCGGCGGCACGATTGGTTTCGTCGGTTTGATCGTACCGCATGCGGTGCGCCTCCTGTTCGGCGAAGACGTGCGCGTGATTTTGCCGTGCTCGTTTCTGCTCGGCGCGGCGTTTTTGATGTTGGCCGATGCGCTCGCGCGCACCGTGCTGGGCGTCGGCGAACTGCCCGTCGGCGCGATCACCGCGCTCGCGGGTGGCCCCGTCTTTTTGTGGTTGCTCAGACGACAGCAACGTTTGGCGGCAATGTAACGGGCAGAGGTCAGAGGTCAGAGGTCAGAGGTTAGTAAACCAAAACAGATGCTTTTACTAACCTCTGACCTCTAGCCTCTGACCTCTGCACTCCGAAGGAGTGCTTATGAGTATAGCGACGAAAGCAGGCGACGCTGGCGAGACGGGACTCATCGGCGGCGAGCGCGTGTCGAAGGCCGACTTGAGGGTCGAGGCTTACGGGACGATTGACGAGTTGACTTCCGCGCTTGGGTTCGCGCGTTCGATCTGCGAGGACGCGGAGGTGCGCGCGTTGACGAAGGAGATTCAGCGCGAGTTGTTTGCGTTGAGCGGCGGGGTGGCGAATCCTCTAGGCGCGCAAAAAGAGCCGCCGTATGTGACGGAGACGATGGTCGAGGCTTTGACGGCGCACGT
>DATHBB010000245.1:0-3828 GCA_035296385.1 Pyrinomonadaceae bacterium
TGGGACGACCCGTTCGAGTGGACGCTGCCGGAAACGCTCTCGACGCACGCGCTCGTCGCCGAATATCTGGCGGAAGTCGAGGCGACGCGCAGGCGCGGCCTCGCGCTCGTCGAACGCGACGACGATCTTTTGAAAGAGATCGCCGCGCCCTCCGGCGAGATGCTCACGCTCTTCGCATTGTTGAACGAGACGCTCGTGCGCGCCGCGCACCATCAGGGGCGCGCGTTCGCGATGTTTCAACTCTTCTCGAACGCGCGGCTTCCGCTGCTCTAAAGGACGCGAACGCACGCGTCGAACTTTAGCCGCGCGTGCGGCGTTAAACTATAGGGCGCGCGAATCACAAGTATGTGACGCGGCGCACGTGATGAATAAATAATTTGAGAGGTCTCTCCTGATGTATTGCCCGAAATGCGGCCAATCACAAGTGAGTGCGGAGGTGCGCTTTTGTTCGCGCTGCGGGTTTCCGCTGGTCGCCGTCGGCGATCTGTTATTGACGGGCGGCGCGCTCCCCGCACACATGTCGGGCGAGGGAAGCAACCTACAGAAGCCCGTGTCGCGGCGCAGGCGAGGCGTGAAGCGGGGCATCGGGATAATGCTCATCGGTATCTTCCTCTTTCCCTTTTTCGGCATCATGCACGAAGTGACCGGATTCCCAGAGGAGTTTATGGCGCTCGGCGCAATCGTATGTATGATCGCGGTGCTGCGTCTCGTCTACGCGACGTTTTTTGAGGAGGGCGCACTGCGCGCGCCGAAGCTCACCGCGCCGCCGCAAGCCTTCACGCCTCCGTTCGCGTCGCGCCTGCACGCGAACGCTCAAGAGTCTCTGCCGCCCGCGCAGGGCGTGCCCGTCAACGACTACCGCCAGCCGCAGGTGCATACCGCAGAGATCATGCACCCGCCGAGCGTCACGGATCACACCACGCGCCTGCTCGACAAACAACAATCCGACACGTCGGAGCGATGAGTTCGACGGACCAGTCGTCGCTCGCCGAACGTCTCCGCGAACGCATCAGGCGCACGCCGTCGCGCGCGATCTCTTTCCGCGACTGGATGGCCGCCGCGCTCTACGACGAACGCGACGGCTACTACTGCCGCGCCGGGCGCAAGCGCTGGGGACGCGCCGCGCGCGGCGGCGACTACCGCACCAGCCCCGAACGCAGCCCGCTCTTCGCCGCCACCTTCGCGCACCACTTCGCCACGCTTTACGCGGAACTCGGATCACCCACGCAGTGGACGATCCTCGAAGCGGGTGCGGGCGCGGGCGACTTCGCGCGCGTCGCGCTCGAAACTCTGGAACGCGTCCACCCGCGCGTCTTTCACGCGACGCGCTACTGTATCGCGGAGATCAGCCCCGACGCGCGCGCACGCGCACACGAGAATCTGGCCGCCTTCGCCGACCGCATAGAGTTTTACGAACACAACTGGGGCGGACTTTCGTTCGAGCAAGGGTTGATTTTCAGTAATGAACTGCTCGACGCGTTTCCGGTCCATCGCGTGCTCATGCGCGAAGGCCGTTTGCGCGAGTTGTGCGTCGGCTTAAACGACGCGGGCGACTTCGTTTGGAGCGAGCAGGAGCCGGCGACGGCGCAGCTTGCGGAACACTTCGAGCGTTCGGGCGTCGCGCTCGCGGAAGGCCACGTCGCGGAAGTTAACCTGACCGCGGAGGATTGGATTACGGGCGCGGCGTCGGCGCTCCGGCGCGGCTACGTCATCACGGTTGACTACGGGGCGGAAGCCGCAGAGCTATTCCAGACACCTGAGCGCGCGGGCGGCACGCTGCGAGGGTTTCGCGCGCACGAATTCGTCGCGGACGTGCTCTCGCAGCCCGGCGAGCATGATTTGACCACGACGATCAACTGGACGGCGTTGATACGTGCGGGCGAAGCGGCGGGGCTGGACATGGTCATGCTTGAGCGACAAGACGAATTCCTCTTGCGCGCAGGCGCGCTCGATCAACTTGAGCGTCTCACGGCGCGAGCGTCAACAGAGGCCGAACGGCTGCAACTGCGACTCGGCGCACGCGAAATGATTCTCCCCGGCGGTATGAGCGGGAGCTTTCAGGTGCTCGTGCAAAAAAAGAGAGAGGCGTGAGTGAAGAGAGGCGCAAGGTAAGAGAGGCGCGAGGTGAGAGAGACGTAAGTGATTGCTGCGCGCGCGTTGCCCCGTTTAATCTTGAGTTTTCTTGCGCCGGGCTTCAACCGCCGCGCCGCCGCGTTCCAACGCCTGTCGCATCTGCTCTTCCTTCCAGGGCTTAACGATGAAGATATTGATCAGCCCGCTCGTGACCTCACCGAACACGTCGCCGACGACCGAATAACCCGTGAGCATAATACGAAAACTATCGGGACATTTTTCGACGGCCTCGCGCAAAAACTGCGAGCCGGATATTTCCGGCATACTCTGATCGGTGATGATGATGTCCGCCGCACACTCGGAGAGCATACGCCGCGCCGCCTCAAGCGTCGTCGCCGTGCTCACGTCGTACTCGTCCTCAAACATCTCCTGAAAAATGTCCAGCAGGGTGGCGTCGTCGTCGAAATAAAACACAGAATGTTTCATCGCTCTCAAGCCTCGATCATACGCGACACGCCGCAACCGCGTTGACGCAGGAAGGCGCACCGGAATAAGCGTCGAATTATTCAAAAACTGCCGGTTGACACGTTCGCCCTGAATGCGAATGTGTGAGAAGCCCGTCAACGCGGCCAGATGAAAAGGCTTGAGCAGTTGCGCGCGATTATAACGCGAGCGGACACGGAAGCGTTAGTCTGAGGAGAAAATGGAGCGACGAAATAAGAGGTGTTAACGAAGCGTCAAGCTTTGCCCGACATTGGCCCCCAGCGTTGCCCGCCGATTAAATTGCTTGCACGGATAATTCTTGAGGCTTAGTGCAAGCGGGTGTAGACTCGGCCTCCATTGTCGAAAGGAGAGCGCCCGTGACGAAAAAGCAGAGTGACAAGCCCAGGCGTCGCACGCAGGTCTATTTCGCCCTTCTTCGTCACGTAGTTCCTCTTCTTCATAGGCAAAGCTGTCATCCGGGACGAGTCAACTAAAGGCTTGAGAAGCATGTGCCAGAGCCGTTACGCGCTCTTAACCTCCGGCGCGCTGATATTAATGATCAACGCAGCCTGAGCCTTCCCGACTGCTCAAAATCAAGATAGCAGGGGTGGAATTAGAGACGAGCACCATCGAACAGGCGTAATCTTCCGGCAATTCCGGCATCCCTGAAAAAAGCGTTAACGTTGATAATAAAGGGGATAATAGGGCTAGATGTATATTTTGTCACAAAACGCACACGCAGGCTTGACAATTCCGTGATACATGGCTTATCTTCCCCTCCGAGCATTTGATACGTAAGCGCCGAGACCTTTTTCTGTCGGCGCGCCATGTCCGCGAAAGTTATCTATTAGCCGCACGTGCCTGCTGTCTCAACCGTGGCGACGTGCGCGCCCTCCAGGCCTCTCAATCTCAGCCATTGCAGGCTTTGCTCATGATGATGGTGCTACACGGGTAGCCGACACCTCGTGCACAGCCCGTCTGGAGTTATCAGGGACAGGGGAGCAGTGTGTCAGGTGATGCACCTTCAGGCCGCAGGAGTGTGTCGCAGGCACGCAGAGTAGGGTCAGGAGAATAGGGTCAGGAGAGTAGAGTCAGAGGCGCAGCAACAGCCACAGCAGCAAGCAGCCACAGCAGCAGCAGCAGCCACAGCAACAGCCACAGTAGCGGGCGAGGGGTGTTGAAGGGACATTCTGAGGGATATGACAAGGGGTGAGCAAGGGAGAGGGCGAACGAGACGGGGCAAGTGGATTTAGGCCGCACGGAGTCGGGTGA
>DATHBB010000246.1:0-2508 GCA_035296385.1 Pyrinomonadaceae bacterium
CTTTGGTGAAATCACGAAGTTGTTCCCCAAGAAGATACATGCGACGACGCTCTCAGGCTTTATCTTGAAAATCAGTCTGTTTTTATTCGCCTATCAAGTTGATAAGGCGTTCATTCAATAACCCGCAACTTGGGTTATATACCTATTCGCAAAAGCTGTCAATCAAACGATTGTGCGCCCCGTTGTATGAAGGAGGCGTGCGCGTGCGCACCTGCGGTCGGGTCGTTCGCGGCGAATTTTTAGAGGCGCGGCGCGGGCAAACGGCGTTAAAATAGACGCATGAAAAAGTTGCCGCTCGCCTTCATGCTCGCCGCGCACGCGCTCGTCTGCGCCCCGGCACGCTTACCGGCCCAGACGCCAAAACAGCAAACAATTCAGACGACACCGACTGCGCCCCGTTCGCGTCACTTCGACGCCGTACAACTCCTGCGCGATGTCGAAACGCTGGCATCCGACGCGATGGGCGGGCGCAAGGCGGGCACGCCCGACGGCGTGAAGGCGCGCGAGTATGTCGTGCGGAGATTCAGGGAGTCGGGGCTGGAGGCCTTCGCGGGTTCATACCTGCAACCTTTCACCTTTACTTATCCGGGCAAGAGCGACGCGCAACAGGGAGCCAACGTCGTCGGGTTCGTCCGGGGCAAGGCGTCGAAGGCGCATGCCGCGCGATACCTCGTCGTGACGGCGCACTACGATCATCTCGGCGCGGACAATCGCGGCGTCTTCAACGGCGCTGACGACAACGCTTCGGGCACCGCCGCGCTCTTCGCGCTCGCCTCGTATTTCGCGCGCCATCGCCCCGCGCATTCCGTCATCTTCGTCGCGTGCGACGCGGAGGAGGGAAGCGGTGCGGGCGCGCGTAAGTTCGTGAGCGAGCCGCCCGTTGACAGGCAGGCAATCGTCTTGAACGTGAACCTCGACATGATCAGCCGCAACGAACGCGACGAGCTTTACGCCGCCGGGACATATCATTATCCGTTCCTCAAACCCTATCTCGAAAAGATCGCGAAGAACGCGCCCGTCAAACTCCTGTTCGGGCACGACCGCCCCGACACGCCGCCCGCCGAAAACTGGACGACGCAATCGGATCACGTCGCCTTCCATCGCGCGAAAATTCCCTTCATCTACTTCGGCGTCGAAGATCACAAGGACTATCACAGGCCGACCGACGATTTTCAAAACATCCACCCGACGTTCTACGTCCACGCAGTAGAGACGATTCTCGACGCGTTGAAATCCTTCGACAGCAATTTATCCGAGATCGAAAAACAGAAACTCACGGGAAGCGTTCGGCGCGCGCCGGTGCTCGAATCTTCCGCACAAACGCGCGCGCGAGGGTGGTAAAATTCGGACGCCTTTTTATTACGGCGGCGGGGAGTCGGGCGTACGCCGCGTCATCAATTCGTACGACAGCACTGCAAGTCTCGCCCTAATCTTTAATGCAGACCACGACCGAATTACCCCGCGCGGCTCAGGCCGGGAGTCCCGAAAAGCGAAAATTGATGCCGGTGGCGGGTAATGCTTTCCGCGTGCTCGGCCTGTCGTGCCACGCATCGCAGAAGGAGATTTATGCGGCGGCCTCCTCCATACGTCGCGCGTCCAGGTTGGGAGTCGAGCGTCCGAACGCACATAACTTCGCATGGCTCGGCCTGCCCGCCGCCCGCACGGAGAACGGCGTGCGCGACGCTCTGAGCCGCCTCGCAGACCCCGCGCAGCGAAGCTACGAGCGCTTCTTCTGGTTCTTCGAGCCGCAGGCGGTAGCGGCGGCGGAACTCAGTTTCACGACTCTCGAAGAATCAATCGAACGTCTGCGCGCGTCCGCACAGCCTTCCGCGCAACACGACATCGCGCTCCTGTCGCTCGCCGCCATGCTCGAACTCGACCCGCTCCTGCTGCTCGCGGACGATTGGCGGCGCACTTACGCGCTCTGGAAAGAGTTGATCGACGCGCGCGAGTTCTGGTCGCTCCTGATGGCCTCCGATCTCAAGGGCGACTTCGAGCAGGTGACGACCTTCGGCGAGATCAAAAGTTTGCGCGGGCGCGCGTGGCGTCTCGTCACCTCGCCCGTCGCGGAGATCGCGAAAGACGGAATCCTCAAAAACGATCAAGAGTTGTCGCGCCGCGCGCTCGACGTGCTGCGCTTACCCCTGCTGCCGCCCGCGCTCGCGCACGAATACGAAAACGAGATACTGGGGCCGGTGGAAGACGAGTTCGACGTGCTCTTCGCGGAGGCTTTTCGCAACTACCGTTACGAAGTCAAAACCTACCAGACCACCGCCGAGCGCGGTGCGACGTGCCGGAGCGCGCTCGAACGGTTCGACGCGCAGGTCAAACCCGCGCTCAAAAATATTTTCGAGTTGGCCGGAGTGGAAAGCCTCGTCACGCGGCGCGTTTACCAAACCGCAGCCGAAGGGCTGGAAGAGTTGGCCGCCGGCTTTTTAACGGCACTCGATGAGGCTTCGAGGTTGAGAACGTTGCGCCTCGCGTGGCTGCTCGCGCCGCCCGAAAGCG
>DATHBB010000247.1:0-13101 GCA_035296385.1 Pyrinomonadaceae bacterium
CTCGTCTTCGTCGGCACGACCACGCTCGTTGCGGGCTATCAATCCATCACGCAAATCTTCTGGCCGCTCGCGCAAAAACCGGAAACGGCGGCGCAAGGCTACATCAACACCGCGCTCACACTGATCCTGATGATCGCCGCCGTCATCATCCTCGCCGACTCCATACGGCGCTGGACGGGCGGGCGACGCGGCGAACAGTTGCCCGATGGCACGCCTGACGCGAACGCGCCCGCGCCGCTCGCCTCCGCCGCCGGTTGAGACGACGGGCGAGCGGCGCGTCGGCGCAAGAAGCTTATGCAAGAAGCCTATGCAAGAAGCCTGTTGACGTGGACAGCCCCGTAGCAGGTCTGCTTCGTCCGGAGCCGCTTGATTTTTGATAACTTCCGGCGGCATGAAATATTTTGCCTCAAACTCGCATTAGTAAATTGAGACCGTAGCGGGACGTTTGACTCTCGCGCGTTCACAATTTAAGGAGAGGCGGCAGCCGGTTCGGAGAGTTGAAAACGGCTCGCTGTTCACAGCCTCGATTCCTTCGTGCGCGCAGAATTTTTAAATTGACAGCACCGCCCGCGCGGAATATCGTGCCTGCGCACAGAGTCTTCCTCGTCGGCGCGAACCTTGATCCCGCGCGCACGGGTGGTCCACACGAATACACACAAGGCCGTGTGAAGCGTCAGCGTAACGTGTGCGGTATTTTTGACCCTCTTGCGGGAATTCCGAGAGCGTGTCACGCGCCCTCCGTTCAGACAGGAGAAAAATCAGATGGCGAATCGTAAGCGGAAATCTTCACCGGCTGGGAAAGACTTCGTCAACCGCAAGCTCCAGCCGAAGCTGCGCATGATCATGAACGGCAGCACGGAAGTGAACGTGATGCGTGCGGAATATGCCTCTTCGGTCGCCGTCAAGGAGAAAGCGAAGTGCTTGAATGTGATAACGAGGAACCGCGACACGCTGCTGGGGAAAGAGGAAGCGACGAAGAAGTGGGCGAAGCCCCGCGACGGCGGCAAGCATAAGCCGCTCCCGCCTTCCAAAGAGATCAAAGTCAACGTCTTCATCGAGACGATTGACGCGGACGACAACACCGTCAATCTCACGGGGCGCGGCGGCGACGGCAAGCCGCTCACCCCCTCGCGGCAGGCGGCGGGCAAGGGCAAGTTGAAGGTGGAGGGCGAGACCATGCGTAAGACGAACATCGCCGCCGCCACCGTCTCGCTCTCCGACCTCAAGCGGCTCGCCGAGCGCCCCGACGTGGCTTACATCGAACTCGGCGAACCGCTCATCGACCCCACGCCCGTCAAATCCCCACGCCTCATCGACAAGCAGCCGAAGCCCCGCCAGATCAAGCACCCGAACCTCCACCAGTACGGCAAGAACGTGCTCATCGGCATCATCGACGTGCAGGGCTTCGACTTCGCCCACGAGGATTTCTTAGACGCCAAAGGCCGGACGCGCTTCATACGCATCTGGGATCAGGGCGGCGACCCCGAAGACCAGCCGAGCCCGTCGAACAAACCGCCCTTCAACTACGGCTCGGAGTTCGACCGGAACGAACTCAACCGCGCGCTCAAGGCCGCGCCCAAGATCGGCGTGCCGCCGCACGAACTGGCGCGACAGTCCGAGACGGTCGAAGGCTCTCACGGCACGCACGTCGCGAGCATCGCGGCGGGCAAGTACGCGGGGCTGTGCCCGAAGGCCGAGATCGCCGCCGTGCTCGTCTCGCTGCCGCGCAAGAAGTCGGAGGATAGTCAGTTTTTCGATGATCGGCAGTCGTTCTACGACTCGACGCGCGTTGTCCACGCCGTCGAATATTTGCTCGCGCTGGCGAAAGAGCGCCGTCTCCCCATCTCGATCAACATCAGCCTCGGCACGAACGGCCACGCGCACGACGCGACGAGTACGGTCAACCGCTGGATCGACGCGGCGATGGCTTTGCCCGGTCGTTGCGTCACGGTGGCGGCGGGCAACGCCGGGCAGGAGAAGCCCGCCTTCGAAGGCGACCGCAGCTATTTCATGGGGCGCATACACACGAGCGGCACCGTCGCGTCGCGCGGGCTGGACACCGACATCGACTGGCTCGTCGTCGGCAACACCATCGCCGACGTGTCCGAGAACGAACTCGAAATCTGGTACAACCCGCAGGATCGTTTCAGCGTCTCGGTGCGCCCGCCGGGCGGCGGCTGGATCGGCCCGGTCGAGCCGCGCGAGTTCTGCGAGAATCTGCAACTCGAAGACGGCACCTTCGTCAGCATCTACAACGAGCTTTATCATCCGGCCAACGGCGCGAACTACATCGCCATCTATCTCAGCCCGTTTCTTTCGCGGCGCGGAACGCGCGGCGTGCGCGCCGGCCAGTGGACGGTGCGGCTGCACGGCGAGGAGGTGCGCGACGGGCGCTACCACGGCTGGATCGAGCGCGACGACCCGCGCCCCATCGGGCGGCGCGTCGGCGATCAGGAGGCTTGGAGTTTCCCCTCCTTCTTCTCCGCGCGCTCGAACGTGGACAACTCTTCGGTCGGCTCGCTCGCCTGCGGGCATCGCGTCATCTCGGTCGCGAATCTCGATCTGGACGCCGAGCGCATCAACATCACCAGCAGTCAGGGGCCGACGCGCGACGACCGCAACAAGCCGGACGTGGCCGCGCCCGGCACGAACATCATCGCCGCCAAAGGCTTCGCGGGCGACAACGAACGCTGGATCGAGATGACCGGGACGAGCATGGCGAGTCCTTACGTGGCGGGCGTCGTGGGGCTGATGCTCTCGACGCAGAAGAACCTCACCGCCGCGCAGATCGAGGGCATCATCAAACGCACCGCGCGCCCGCTTCCCGGCGCGAGCTACACCTGGTTGAACGACGCGGGTTTCGGTCGCATCAACCCCGACGCCTGCATCCTGGAGGCGTCGAAGGTGAACACCCGAAAGGAGTTTAAGAAATGAGGCTCACAGTTTTCCAATCCGCCGAGGGCGACTGCCTGCTGCTCACGGGCGCGGACCGCAAGCGCATGCTCATCGACGGCGGCATGAACCCCTCTTACCGCGAGCACGTCGCCGAGACGCTCAGCGCCTTGAAGAAGCTGGATTTGGTTTACGTCTCGCACATCGATGCCGATCACATCTCCGGCATCCTGCGTATGGTGGACGATCTGGTTGATTGGCGCGTCTATGATTACCAGTCGAAGCCGAGCAGCAAGAAGGCTGGCGTCAAGAAGAAGGCCAAGAAAGAGCCGGACTTCCCGCGCCCGCCCGAGATCGCGCACATCTGGCACAACGCCTTCCACGAGCAGATCGGCGAGAACGCCGGAGAGATCGAGAACATGCTGGCCGCAAACGCCGTCATCCTCTCGGCCAACGCCAACAGTGCCGCACTCTCCGAGGCCAAACAGGAGATTCGTAACGCGGTCGTGCGCGTGCATCAGAATCTGGTCACGAGTCAGGCACAGGCGCTCGAACTCGCGCGCCGCGTCGGGGCGAAACAGTTGAATATTCCCGTCAACCAGTTGGAATTGAACAAACCTCTCAAAAAGCCCGCCGAGCGCAAGCTCCTGCTCGTGCGCGAGAAGGTGAAGACGCCGATCAAACTGGGCGACATGTCCATCTACATCATCGGCCCCTTCGAGGAAGAACTCATAAAGCTGCGTGAGGAATGGAACACATGGCTTAGTAAGAATAGCGACCGCCTCGGCGACATCCAGCGCCGCGCCAAGTCGGACGAAGACTCGCTCGTCGCAAACGAAATCTCAGGCATCAAGGATTCGATGCTCGCCGAATCGGTCAACCTTTTGAATTCCAAGGTCGAGGAACTGGAAGCGGAGGCGAAGGCACTGGGACTGGCGGACAATGAGAAGAAGAAGAAGAAATTGATCGGGCGGCGCGACAAGGTGACGACGGCCAATCTGGCGTCGCTCATGCTGCTCGTCGAAGAGGGCACGGGCGCGAAGAAGAAGACGCTCCTGCTCACCGGCGACGGCCACGCCGAAGACATCCTCAAGGGTCTCAAGCATTACAAGAAACTCGACAAGTCGGGGCGCATGCACGTGGATGTCCTCAAAATTCCGCATCACGGCGCGGAGTTCAACACCGACCAATTGTTCTGCGACGCGGTCACGGCAGACCACTACGTCTTCTGCGGCAACGGCGCGCACGAAAACCCCGACCTCGACATCATAGAAATGTACTTCGAGGCGCGCATGAAGCCGGGCGACAAGCGCAAGTTCAAATTCTGGTTCAACAGCAACTCGGGCGCGGCCATCAAGAAAAAAGACCGCGAACACATGAAGGCAATCGAGAGGCTGATTCCCAAACTCGAAGCCAGGAGCGGCGGGCGCATGTCGTCGGAATTTCTCACAGACCACAGTTTCGAGTTCAAAATCTGAACTGACGATCAAAGGCGCGTCGCCGCTTGCGGCGCGCCTCTTCCATTCTGCCGGACCACCGCTCCGGCCAGAGTTTCTGAAAGACAGTCAAAAATCGCCTCCGGCAGCGCACACCCTTTGTCCGCGCGGGCGCAGCGTGTGTGCGCCGTCCGGTGGACAGTTCGGGCGAAAATCCGCAATAATGGCGGTTTCCTGGCGCGACTTGCCGATGGCAGTTGGACACGGGACGCGCTTCCTGTGCGCCGCCGTCCGCTTACGCTCAGTCCGCGCGCCGGGCGACACGGAAATTTTCTGCCTAATATCACATACGAACAACAGGAAGGAATCACTCAATCGTGGAACTATTGCCGCCCGCCGGGAACGGCCTGCTCCTACTCGCCATCACCGACATCGCTTACTTCGCACTCTGGACGGGGCTCCTTGGCCTCGTCCTCGCCGTGCTCATCTATTTTTCGGTGCGCCGCCAGCCCGAAGGCAACAGCACCATGACTGCCATCGCCGCGCAGATACATGCCGGGGCGATGGCCTTTCTCAAACGCGAGTACACGGTGGTCGTCCCGTTCCTGCTCATCGTCGCAGCCCTGCTCTTCTGGGCCATCGGCGCCTACACCGCGCTCGCCTACATAAGCGGCGGGCTATGTTCGATCATCGCCGGGCTGGCCGGGATGGAAGCGGCGACGCGCGCCAACGTCCGCACGAGCGAGGCGGCGCGCAGCAAGGGGCAGGGCATGGCGCTGCGCGTGGCCTTTAACGGCGGAGCCGTGATGGGCTTGAGCGTGGCGAGCCTCGGCCTCGTCGGCATCGGCGCGATCTTCACACTGCTGACAACGCACGTCATGACCGACGCGGGGTGGCGCGAATTCTCCGAGGTCATCTCGGGCTTCGCAATGGGTGCCAGTTCGATTGCGCTCTTCGCGCGCGTCGGCGGCGGCATCTACACGAAGGCGGCGGACGTGGGCGCAGACCTCGTCGGTAAAGTCGAAGCGGGCATCCCCGAAGACGATCCGCGCAACCCTGCGACCATCGCCGATAATGTCGGTGATAACGTCGGCGATGTGGCGGGCATGGGTGCCGACATCTTCGAGTCTTACGTCGGCGCGATCATTGCGACCATCGCCATCGCCGCCACCAGCCCGCTCATCACCAACAATTTCAACGCCGTCAGCCTGCCAATCGCCTACACGGTCGCAGGGCTTGTCGCCTCCGTCATCGGCATCGGCTTCATGCGCCTGCTGGAGCGCAGCAACCCGGCGACGGCACTGCGCGGCACGACCTTCATCGCCGCCGGACTCTTTCTCGTCTTCGCCTACTTCCTGACGGGGCTGCTACCCATCGATCAGCGCACGGCTGCCGGCGCCACCTACGGCACGTATGGCCCCTTCTGGGCGGTCGTGGCCGGGACGCTCTCCGGCATCCTGATCGGTCTCATCACCGAGTATTACACGTCGTCCAAGCCCGTCCGCCGCATCGCCGAAGCTTCCGAGACCGGCGCGGCGACCAACATCATCGCGGGACTCGCCGTCGGCATGCAGAGCTGCATCTACCCGATCCTGGTCATCTGC
The DNA here is from genome assembly GCA_035296385.1 of Pyrinomonadaceae bacterium. Lineage (GTDB taxonomy): Bacteria > Acidobacteriota > Blastocatellia > Pyrinomonadales > Pyrinomonadaceae > JAIVJZ01. The sequence continues at coordinate 5,933 of DATHBB010000247.1, forward strand.
GCGGCGATCTACGCGGCCTACTCTTTCGCGGGACTCTACGGCATCGGCATCGCGGCGGTCGGCATGCTGGCGACCGTCGGCGTGACGATGTCTGTGGACGCCTACGGCCCCATCGCCGACAACGCGGGCGGCATCACGGAGATGTCGCACCTCGGCCCCGAAGTACGCAAGATCACTGACGGCCTCGACGCGCTCGGCAACACCACCGCCGCCATCGGCAAGGGTTTTGCCATCGGCTCCGCCGCGCTCACGGCGCTCGCGCTCTTTTCAGCCTACTCTTCGGCTGTCGGCCTCGGCACGACCGGGCTTGATCTGATCAACCCGATGGTCGTCATCGGCCTCTTCATCGGCGGCGTGATGCCCTTCTTCATCGGTGCGAGCACGATGACGGCTGTCGGGCGCGCAGCGCAGGGGATGGTCGAGGAGGTGCGCCGCCAGTTCCGCGAAATCCCGGGTCTGCGTGAAGGGCTGCCGGGCGTCGTCCCGGATTCGGCGCGCTGCGTTGACATCTCGACGCGCGCAGCCCTGCGCGAGATGATCGTGCCGGGTGTGAGCGCGGTGGCCGTGCCGATTATCGTCGGCAAACTGATCGGCGTCGAGGCGCTCGGCGGGCTGCTCGCGGGCGCGACCGTGACCGGCGTGATGCTCGCGCTGTTCATGGCGAATGCGGGCGGCGCTTGGGACAACGCCAAGAAGTACATCGAAGGCGGTGCGCACGGCGGCAAAGGCTCCGACCCGCACAAGGCAGCGGTAGTCGGCGACACCGTGGGCGATCCGTTCAAAGACACTTCGGGGCCGTCGCTCAACATCCTGATCAAGTTGATGTCGGTCGTCAGCCTCGTGCTGGCTCCGTGGTTCATTCGATAAGGTAGCTGCCGGCCAGTGGTCCGGCCTTGTGCGCGACACCTCCGGCGCGGTCGCTGGCAACCCGCCGCGATTTAGTTCAACTTTCCCTGCCGGTCGTTCGATCTTTTCAGCCGCCGTTTGTTCACTCAAACGGCGGCTGAACTTCATTTGCGCGAGAGAAAGGGAGACTCATCATGAACGTACAAATGCTGCTTGTCTTTCTGATCAGCATCGCCGCGCTCGGCTTCGCCGTCCTTCTCATCAAAAACGTGCTCGACCGCGACACGGGTTCGCAGGCCATGCGCGACATCTCCGACGCGATCAAGGAAGGCGCGGAGGCTTTCTTGCGCCGTCAGAACACGACCATCGCGCTACTCGCCGTCGCGCTCGCCGCGCTCATCTTCATCGTCTACGGGTTCGTGCGCGCGCACAACGCCGCCGACCCGATCAACCCTACGGGGCTGGCCTTCTGGACGACGCTCTCCTTCGTGCTCGGCGCGGCATCGTCCGTCGCCTCCGGCTACATCGGCATGTGGGTTTCCATCCGCGCCAACATCCGCACGGCCTCTGCCGCAACGCGCTCCCTGAACGGCGCGCTCCAGACGGCTTTGCGCGGCGGCGCGGTCTCCGGCCTCTTCGTCGTCGCGCTCTCGCTCCTCGGCGTCGCGATTTTGTTTGAACTCGTGCGCACGTTCACGGACGTGCCTTCGACGAAGATTCCGCTGCTGATCGCGGGCTACGGTTTCGGCGCGTCGTTCGTCGCGCTGTTTGCGCAACTCGGCGGCGGCATCTACACGAAGGCGGCGGACGTGGGCGCAGACCTCGTCGGCAAAGTTGAAGCGGGGATACCGGAAGACGACCCGCGCAACCCCGCCGTGATCGCAGACCTTGTCGGCGACAACGTCGGCGACTGCGCGGGTCGCGGCGCGGACTTGTTCGAGTCAACCGCCGCGGAGAACATCGGCGCGATGATCCTCGCCGCCGCGCTCTACAGTTCCAATCCGGATTTTTTCACGCCCGCGCAACTCTTAGGCATCATCCTCTTCCCGCTCGTCGCGCGCGCCTTCGGCCTCGTCGCCTCGATCTTCGGCATCATGATCGTGCGCACGCGCGAGGAAGGCGACCCGATGGCCGCGCTCAATCGCGGCTACTATTTAACTTCCGCGCTCGCCGCCGTCGGCTTCCTCATCGCCTGCTACTGGCTGCTGCGTCCGGCGGGCGCATCAGCCTCAGCCGCGCCGAACGCGTGGCTCTACTTTTTCCTCTGCGGCCTCATCGGCATCGCCACCGCGATCCTCTTCGTCTTCATCACGCAGTATTACACGGAGTATCGCTACCGTCCCGTGCGCGAGATCGCGGAGGCTTCGCAGACCGGCCCCGCGACGAACGTGATCAGCGGCGTCGCAGTCGGATTAGAGAGCACGGCGTTTCCCATACTCGTCATCGCCGCCGCGATCATCAGTTCGTATTATCTCGGCACGGCGTCGGGCTTGAACAACGCGGGGTTCTTCGGCACGGCGGTCGCCACGATGGGCATGCTCGGCACGGCGGCCTACATTCTCGCGATGGACACCTTCGGGCCGATCACGGATAACGCGGGCGGCATCGTCGAGATGTCGCAGCAGTCGGAAGAGATTCGCCGCAAGACCGACCGCCTCGACGCCGTCGGCAACACGACGAAGGCTCTGACGAAGGGTTACGCCGTAGGCTCCGCCGCGCTCGCCGCGTTCCTTCTGTTCTCGGCTTACCTCGACGAAGTTAAGAACTACGGTTTGAATCTCGGCACGGGCGGGCTTGGTTCGGCGGAGGCGGGGCGCGGCGCGGAACTCTTCGTCATCAATCTCGCGAAGCCCGAAGTTTTCATCGGCGGCTTGCTCGGCGCGATGCTCGTCTTCCTCTTTTCGTCGCTCGCGATCAAGGCTGTGGGCAAGGCGGCTTACGAAGTGATACGCGACGTGCGCGCGCAGTTCAAAGAGAACCCGGGCATCATGGAAGGCACGTCGAAGCCGAACTACGGGCGCACGGTTGACATCGTGACGCGCGCCGCGCTCAAGCAGATGATCTTGCCGGGCGTGCTCGCCGTGGGCTTACCCATCGCCGTCGGTCTCATCTTCCGCGCGCTCTTTTACGCGCAGGTCGGGACGGACGACCGTATGAACAGCGTCGCCTCGCTCGTCGGCAACCCGCGCTACGCGCATCTGGCGACGGGCGCGGAGGTGGTGGCGGGGATGTTGATGATCGGAACCATCGTCGGCATTTTGATGGCGCTCTTTCTCAACAACGCGGGCGGCGCGTGGGACAACGCCAAAAAATATATCGAGACCGGCGAGTACGGGGGGAAGCGTTCGGAAGCGCACAAGGCGGCGGTGGTGGGCGACACCGTCGGCGATCCGTTCAAGGACACGGCGGGGCCGTCGCTCCACGTCTTGATCAAATTGCTCTCGACCATTACTCTTGTGCTCGCGCCGCTCTTTATCTGAAAACAGTGACAAGTGACGAGTGACGAGTGACAAGTTAAAGCGGCTTGTCCTAAACTTATCACTCGTCACTTGTCTTAAACTTGTCACTCGTCACTTGTCACTTGTCACTGAGGTTATATGCATACTTACGCCAAAGCCGAAACTTTGACGGGCGCGTGGCTCGCGCCTCTGGATTTTGTGAAGTCAGCCGCGCTCGTAGTTGCGTTCAGCCTGTTCGTCGCGCTCTCGGCGCAGGTCGTTATCCCTTTGCCGTTCACGCCCGTGCCCATCACGTTGCAGACGTTCGCGGTGTTACTCACGGGCGCGCTTCTGGGATCGCGTCTCGGCGCGCTCGCGCTCGTCTTGTATCTCGCGGAGGGCGCAATGGGGCTGCCCTTCTTTCGCGGCGGCAACGGCGGCGCGCTCTATCTCGCCGTCAGCCCGACCGCAGGCTACCTGCTGGCTTACCCTGCTGCTGCGTTCCTCACGGGCTGGCTCGCGGAGCGCGGCTGGGACAAGCGATTTTTGACGGCGGCGGCGGCCATCGCGTTAGGCTCTGCGGTCGTCCTCTTCGGCGGGTGGCTCGGACTCTTGCGCTTCTACGGGGCGGGGCAGGCGTTCGCGCTCGGCGTCGCGCCGTTCATCGTCGGCGACATCATCAAGATCGCGCTCGCGGCGGCGGCGCTGCCGTCCGGCTGGGCGCTCCTGAGAAGGAAAGAATAAGGAAGCGGGATCAGAATTCAGGAGCCAGAAAAACTGCAAGGAAGTGGTTTTAACTTCTGACTCCTGAATTCTGACTTCTGAATTCTCTCCGTCTTCGCTTTTCATGAAACAGGCAAGTAAAAAAGCTCCGGCGAAAGTTAAATTGCCCGTCCCTTGTAATGAAGCGGAGCGGATCGCCGCGCTGCGCGAGTGCGGCATTCTCGACACGGGCGCGGAAGAGTCTTTCGACGACATCGTGCGCCTCGCCGCCTACATCTGCGGGACGCCCATCGCGCTCATCAGTCTGGTGGACACGGCGCGCCTGTTCTTCAAAGCGAAAGTCGGGTTCGACGCCAGCGAGTTGCCGCGCGCGTCCACCTTCTGCACGCAGGCGATTCTCAAGCCCGAAGCCTTCATCATCGAAGACGCTTCGGCGGACAAGCGTTTCGCCAAAAACCCTTACGTCGTATCCGAGCCGCACGTCCGCTTTTACGCGGCGGTGCCGCTCATCACCCCCGACGGGCACGCGCTCGGCGTGCTCTGCGTGATTGACCACGCGCCGCGCACGCTCGACGACCACCAGCACGAGGCGTTGCATGTGCTCGCGCGCCAGACCATGACGCAACTCCAGCTACGGCGCAATTCAAACACGCTGGCCGAACTGAATCGAAAGCTCGACCGCGAGATCGCCGAACGCAAACGCGTCGAGAGCGAGCGCACGGAGTTGCTCACGCGCGAGCAGGAGGCGCGCGCCGGAGCGGAAGCCAACGAGCGTCGCTACCGCTTCCTCGCCGAAGCCATCCCGCAGCAAATCTGGACGGCGCAGCCCGACGGCTTGCTCGACTACGTCAACCAGCGCACCGTCGAATATTTCGCGCGCTCCGAAGGCGAGATGATCGGCGACAACTGGCAGGAGGTGATCCACCCGGACGATCTCCCCTCGTGCCTCGAAGTCTGGCAGAGGTCGCTTGCGACGGGCGAGGTTTACGAAGTCGAGTTTCGCTTGCGGCGCGGCACGGACGGCGACTATCGCTGGCACCTGGGGCGCGCGCTCCCCATGCGCGACACCGGAGGGCGCATCATCCGATGGTTCGGCACGAACACGGACATCGACGATCAGAAACGCCTCTACCGTCTCGCGCAGGAAGCCAACCGCGCCAAAGACACTTTCCTCGCCACCGTCTCGCACGAACTGCGCACGCCCCTGACCTCCATGATGGGCTGGGCGGAACTCCTGAAACTCGGCATGCTCGACGAGAAGGGACAACGCCACGCGCTCGACGTGATCGAATCGAGCGCGCGCGCGCAGGCGCAACTCATCGGCGATTTGCTCGACATCTCGCGCATCATCTCCGGCAAACTACGCCTCGAAGTGCAACCCGTCGAACTGCCGCCCATCATAAAGGCGGCGATGGACGTGGTGCATCCGGCGGCGGAAGCGAAATCCATCCGACTCGTCGCGCGCTACGGGCGCAACGTCGGCATGGTTTCAGGCGACCCCGACCGCTTGCAGCAGGTGGTCTGGAATCTGTTGTCGAACGCCGTCAAGTTCACGCCCGAGGGCGGGAGTGTCGAAGTCTCGCTCAAGCGCGCGGGCGAGCAGGCCGAACTCGTCGTCGCCGATAACGGCTTGGGGATCAGCGCGGACTTTCTGCCGCACGTCTTCGAGCACTTCCGTCAGGCCGACAGCACCAGCACGCGCAAGCACGGCGGACTCGGCATCGGCCTCGCCATCGTGCGCCGCTTAATCGAACTGCACGGCGGGACGGTGGCCGTCGAGAGCGAGGGCGAAGGACGCGGCGCGACCTTCCGCATACGGCTTCCGCTGCTGCGCCGCCACGCGCCGGGGAAGACCGCGACCACGAAAAAAGATGCGCCGAACGCGCGCAAAGGGCGCGCCCGCCGCCGCGCCCGCCCGAGTTAAATTCACGATTCTTATCTTCTGCGCCGGAGAGCAACGCCCATGGAGATCATCAAAGTGCGTTCGCGCGAGCGCGAGCAGTTGGTCGAGTTCACGGACGAAGTGCGCCGCCTTCTCAAAGCTTCGGGCGCGCGCGAAGGCGTCTGCACACTCTACGTGCAACACACCACCGCCGGTCTGACCATCAACGAAAACGCCGATCCGGACGTGCCCCGCGACATGCTCCAGCACTTGCGCACGCTCATCCCCCAACACGGCATGAACTTCCGCCACAACGAAGAGAACTCCGACGCGCACATCAAAACATCGCTCGTCGGCACAAGCCTCACCATCCCCTTCCACGACGGCGAACTACTTTTAGGACGCTGGCAGGGAATCTTCCTCTGCGAGTTCGACGGCGCACGCGAACGCCAAGTTATCTTTCAAGTGACGAGTGACAAGTGACGATTTACGGCTTATGCTCGTCACTCGTCACTTGTCACTCGTCACTCGTCACTGTTTTACCACGCTCGTGACCAGCGCGGCCCCGTGTGTTCGTCGTCGCGCAGGCGCGCGTCAACTCCGGCGCGCAGTTCCAGAAGGCGTCCGAATAGCCAGAGCAGGTCGGAGAGGCGATTGAGATAAGCCACCGTCTGCGGCGTGACTTCTTCGCCCGCTTCGATGAGACGCACCACCGCACGCTCGGCGCGACGACAGACCGTGCGCGCCACGTCGTAGGCCGCCGCGGCCGCGTGTTCGCCCGGCAAGGACCAGTCGGACAAAATTCCCTCCAGCCCCTCGATGCGGTTGACGTGAGTGGTCAATGCCTCGACCATCGCCTCCGTCACATACGGCGGCTCGCGCCGCGCGCCCTGCGGGTTCGCCACGCCTCCGCTCAGCGCGAACAACTCGCGCTGAATCTCCTTCGTCAACGCGCGCACCTCTGCGTCCTCGCAGATCGAACGCGCGAAGCCCATCGCGGAAGTCAACTCATCAATCGTCCCGTAAGCCTCGACTCTGAGATCGGCCTTCGAGACACGCTCGCCCCCGATCAAAGCCGTCCGCCCCGCATCACCCGCTTTTGTCGCTATGCTCATAATGTTAAAAAACCCCTAATTCATATCTAACGCCCGGCATCAGCGGCACGCACAACTTCATCTTGAGAGAGCCGCTATGTGGCGCGTCCGCTGCATGCCAAGCGTTACCCGCGCCTGCTGAAGAGCCGTCGCAGTAGCGGCCAGTCGTTATCCTTGTACCCAACA
>DATHBB010000248.1:0-8398 GCA_035296385.1 Pyrinomonadaceae bacterium
CCGTCACGTCCGCCACGTCGCGCACTTCTATCCCTGCGTCGCGCAAAGCCTTCGCCGTGCCGCCCGTGCTCAACAGTTCGACGCCGAAGCCTTCGAGCGCGCGTGCAAACTCGACAAGCCCCGTCTTGTCCGACACGCTCAACAGCGCGCGGCGTATGTTTCGCAATCCTTGTTGATTCTGTTCAGGCATAGGTTTAAGTGATGAGTGACAAGTGACGAGTGACAAGATAAAACAGTGAATCGTGAATCGCAAAAAGCCGTGAATCGTGAATCGTAAATAGAAGAATGCAGATTTTATCTATTCACGATTCACGATTTACGATTCACGATTCACGATTCACGGTTTTACTAACTTGTCACTCGTCACTTGTCACTCGTCACTGCTTTCAAAGTTGGTTCGCGGAGCATGTGCACGCGGAGCCGCTTGTGCGTCGGAGCGAGGCTTACTTGAATGCGATGTTCGCTTGTGTGGCGCGCGTCGGCGTCGAGATAGTAGCCGAGCATGTACTGGCTCTGTAAGTCTTCGGCGATGGCGCGAAAGACCGGCGCGAGATCGTATGTGGCGCGCGGGTCGAGCGCGGCGCGCGCGTCGCCGAGACGAAAATAGTGGCCGCCGGTCTGCTCCGCCAGTTCGCGAAAACCTTTGGCGGGGCGGCGCACGACGAGTTGACTGCCCTGCGGCGTGTAGAGCGGAAAATGTATGACGTAGATGGAGACGCCGCGCAGCCGCGCCTGATTGATGACGGCGTCGGGCGTGGTATGGCTGGCCGTGTCCAGCCCGTCGCTCGACAGCACGACGATGCGGCGTTCACGCGCGTCCGCTCCGGCGACGTTGAAGGCGCGTAGGGCGACGGCGGCGGCGTCGAAGATGGCCGTCTTCTGGTTGCGCCGTGCGGAGAGTTGAAACGCGGCACGCGCGCCGTCGATGTCCGTGGTGAAGGGAAGCGCGAACGCGGCCTCTGCGGCGAACGGCAGCACGGCGATGCGCGAGTTGTTGCCGAAGCGCGTGAACATGGCGAGCGCGGCTTCGCTCTGTCGGGCGATGTGCTCGCGCGCGCTGCCGGAAGCGTCGAGCGCAAACAACACGGCGACGCGCTCGGTTCCGGCTGAAAAATAATTGAGCTTCACGGGGCGCCCGCCGTCGCTGACACGGAAGTCAGAGAGCGTCAAACCAGCGAAGCGCCGCCCGCGTGCGTCTGCGACGACGACGGGGACGGTGATGAGGTCGGTGTTGACGCGCAAAACTTCGTCCGCATCGGGCACGCCCGTCGTTTGCTGCGCGCAGACGCAAATATGGAAAATGATGACGAGAAAGGGCGCGAACAGTTGGAGCAGGAGTCGCTGGCGGTCGGCGCGTGTGAAGACGTGTCGCCGGACGTGAAGTGGACGAGGAAAGGTCATGCCGCCGTCAGGCTCAGAACAAAAATCGCCCGAAGAACAGGATCGACAGGATGACTGCGATGGTGATGAGTATGATCTTTACGAGACTCACGACTTGATCCTCAAACTGGCCGTCGGCCAGCGTTAGCCATTAGCAAGGGCTGTATTTTATCGGTGCATCGCGGGAAGTGTCAACGCTGCGAGCAAGAATGGCCTGCCGCGCGTGATTTTGCTTTTACATCTCGTTAGACGCATGGCAGGCCGCGAAAGTTCCAACTTTCGTTAAGAAGTTTAGCGATTTGCAGTTGGAGGCCGACAAAAGAATTCACCGCAGAGACGTAGAGCAAAGCCGCAGAGGGGCGCAGAGAAGAAGTAATCTTTTCTCTGCGCCCCTCTGCGGCTTTGCTCTGCGTCTCTGCGGTGAAAATGCTTACTGTTTATTTGAAGCGCACGGACAGACGCCCGCTGAAGAGGCGCGGGAAGCCGATGTGCGTGCCGCTGAAGACCGACTCGAAGTTGTAAAGAAAAAGCGTGTTCGTCAAATTCTGCACGTCGAACTGCACGTTGAGCGAAGCGCGGCGTTCGCGCAGCAGGTCAGCGCCGATGGAAAAATTGAGGATGGTGCGCGGCTTGGTGCGGCCTCGCTCGAAGTCGATCTCTTTGTAGAGACGCGAATCGAAGCCTGCGGCGACGAAATCCGCGAGCGTCGTGCCCGGCTCAACGTCGGTCGGGTAGCCGGAATCGTAGCGCCCGCCGAACATGGTATAGACGCCGGAGCGCGCGTGGTTATAGCTCAACTGAAACTGCGCCGAGTTGCGCTGATCGTGATCGTTTGCGAACTTGAGGCCGGGCGCTTCGAGGCTCTCGACGGCTTCGCCGAGAAACAGGCCGCCGTTGATCGGCGTCACGCCGTAGGCGCGCGCGTTGGCGAAAGAAGCGAAGGCGCGGAAGCCTCTGATGTCTGCCGTCTCAAGGCGCAGTTCTTCGCCCGTGACGCGCCCCGCAGAGATCGTGATCGGGAAGATGATGCCCGTGTCGAAGAATTGATCTTTGTCGCCGAAGTTGGTGATGCGCTTTTGATAGACGGTCAGGTTGAGGCGAAGATATCGCGAGACCGCCTGCTGCGCGCCGACCTCATAGACGTGTTGCTTGTCGGGCAGAATCGGTCGCACGCCCGCCTGACCCTGCACCACCGCGAGCGGCGAGAGCGCGGCGGCTTCGGCGGAACTCGCGAGCAGCAAATTTTCTGCGGGCGGCGTTTGGAAAAGGCGATTGTAAGAGGCGCGTAGCGTCGTCTGCGTGCGCGGGATGAAATAGGCCACGCCGATGCGCGGGCTGAAGGCGTCCTCTTGAATGACGAGCTTGTAGTTGTCGTAGCGCACGCCCGCGTCAATCGTGAAATTGCGAAATGGCGAGAAGCGATCCTGTATGTAGGCGCTGAGCATACGCCCCGTGCGTCTGCCGCGAAAGCGAAACGGGTTGGCGGCGTCGAACGAGTTGACGGGATTCGGCACGGTCTCGCCGTCCTCGTCCGTGAAGTCCTCGAATAATTCGGTCGGGTAGAAACTGAACTCTTCGCGCACGGGCGTGACGGTGAACTGGCCGCCGACTTTCAAATTATGGCCTCCGCGCGTGAACGAAATCGCGGCGATGCCGCCCGTGTTTTGCAGCGAGCGATCTTGAAAGGCGGCGACGGGCGTGGAAAACGGATTGCTCGTCAAGCGCGCGTTGCCGTAACGATTGAAGAAGGAGAACTGCCCGAAGGTGCTCGGCGAGAAGATGCGCTCGTAGGTGATGAACTCCGAGTGGTCGCGCAAGCGTTGCCTTTGATCCTGTCCGGCGAGTTCTTGCGCGAGGCGGTTGGCGACCTGAAAGTTTGTGCCGCCTGCGAGAAACGTGGCGCGCAGCGTGTCGTTCGGCGTGAACTGGTAGTCAAGACGCAGGAAGCCTTTGCCGGTGCGCCCGAAGTTGTGAAAGTTTTCGATGGTCGGCGGATCGAGGAAACGCTGCGAGGTGGTGGCGGAGAGGTTCGTCAGCAGGCCGAGCTTGTCTGTGCGCGTCGAGAAGTTCGCGCCGATTTCGCCGGTCGAGAAGCTGCCGCCCGATAGTGTGACGCTGCCTTGAGTCGGCGTCTCACGCCCCGAACGCGTGTTGACGTTGACCACGCCGCCGAGTTTGTCGCCGAACTCTGCGGAGATGCCGCCGGTCAGAACTTCGACCGTGCGCAGCGTGCGCGCGTCGAGGCTGGTGGCGAAGATGGCCGAGAGGTTGTCTGTGATCGGCACGCCGTCAATGACGTATTGCACCTGCGACTCGGAGCCGCGCGGGTGAAGGCGACCGTTATCGTCCGGCGCAAAGCCGGGCGCGCTCGCCACGATAGCCTCGATGCCGCGCGAGGGCACTGCGCCGAGCGGGCGTTCGAGCAACGTCTGAGAGATATTCGTGTCGGAAGAAGTTTTGTCGGCCTCGATGAGCGAGGCGTTTTCCGTAACCGTTACGGTCTCGCTGGCGGCGGCGACCGCGAGCGTGAAATCCATGTTGAGCGGGATGGCCGTCTCAACGTCGAAGGGTTTTTCGATTGTCTGAAAGCCCGCGGCTTCGACGCGCGCCGTGTAGATGTGGAACGGGACGTTGAAAAATTTATACTCGCCCTGTTCGTTGGTCTGCGTCGTCTGTTGATAGCCGCTGGTCGGATCAACGATGCGAACGGTCGCGCCCGGCAAGAGCGCACCGCTCGGATCGCGCACCGTGCCCTGCACCGTGCCGATGTGAGACTGCCCCCAGACCGGAGCGCAGAAGGCGCATACGAACGCCAAACCCAACGCGAACTTATAAATGCTTTCACGAAACATGTAAGCCTCTCTTCTTTAATAAACGGCATGTGCGCCGCCGGACGCTCTCGCCCGATATAACGCGCCACGCTTCGGTTTCATAACCTTAAGCGGCGGCAATCGGCCTGAGCGTCCTGATATTCTTAAACGCTTCGCGCGCTCTGTTTGAACGGCGAAGCAGTCGAATTAAGCGAACGGATTTAGAGAAGAGAGGCGACGGGCGGGGCGCGCCCGCGCGAAGACTCGTGCGGGGCGGCATAGTTGTTGAAGTCCGGGTCGAGCAGGCGTACGGCGCGCGCCGGTGGTTGCGGCGCGAAGGGCGTCGCCTGAAACAGCCCGTGCGAGAGTTGTTGATGAAACTGGCAGAGCAGGCAATTCTTGCCTGTGGATAACAGCTTAGTCGTTAGATCGGCTTCGCGCGCGCCGTCGAGAGTTGTTTCGGAAGTCGATAACGGCGGCGGGTAAATTGTGTGGTTGTGAACCAGACCGAACGTTGCCCCGTAAAAAATGAGGAGGAGCAAGACGGAGTTCAGCGTGCGCGCCAGATATTTTCGGCGGCAGTGAGACCCAATTTTAATGTGGCTGGGCACTACTTCGAGCATTATGTTACAGTCGGGAGACGTATGGATAAGGGCAACTATAAACGCTAGCGCGCACCAGTGTCAAAGCAACTCCTTCCACACCACCGAGACTCATCCACGCAAGACCGTTCCGGTCAAAGCATGCTTCACGAAACCTCAGACCTTGAAACTAAAAACGCGCCGTCGCCGTGCGCTAAAATTCCTGCGAGAAGAACGTCTCGCTTATGGCTCATCTGTGGAGCGCTGCTTTTTATGTCGTTCGTAAATCTCGCGGCGAAGGCCCAAACGATTAGCGCCCGCGTCAGCATCGTTTCACTCACGCCTCCGCGCGTCAGGGTGGAAGCGGAGCGCGCGGAAGGCACGAAGGTCTGGTCGTTTCGCAACGTATATGCAGGAGCGACTAATCTTGGCGAGCGCATCGAGAATTTGTCGTTGTCCGACGCGCAGGGCGGCGAAGTTGTCGCGCGCAAACTCGCTTCGGGCGAATACACGGCGGCGCGCGAGGCTACGAAAGTACGTTACGAACTCAAACTCGACCCGCCGCGCGATACGAACATGACGGCGCACGTTTCCTGGTTGACGAAGGAGCGCGGCGCGTTGATGACGGGCGACCTTCTGCCCGTTCCGCTCGCACGCGCAAGGTTGAGTTTGACTCTGCCGGAGAACTGGAAAATCGCCACGCTCGAAACTCGAAACGGCGGCGGGCAGTACGAAATCGAGGACGCCGAATCATCCATCTTTTTCGTCGGTGCTGATCTGCGTGTCGCGCAGACGAACGTGCGCGGGATGAAGGTTGCGTTTGCCACGGCGGGCGAATGGGCGTTCGCGGATGCGGATGTCGTAACTGTTATCCGCGATGTGCTCGCGCGGCATGAGCGCACCGCCGGTACAATTCCGCGTGAACGTGCGTTGGTTGTGCTCGCGCCGTTTCCACAGGTAGCGGACGCCTCACGTTGGAACGCGGAGACGCGCGGCGGCACAATCCTGTTTCTCTCAGGGCGCGCTAACTCGAAGGCTGTCGGACTCGCGCGTCTGAGCGTGCCGCTGGCGCACGAGCTTTGGCATCTCTGGGTTCCAAACGCTCTCGCGCTCGAAGGCGATTATGATTGGTTCTACGAAGGCTTCACCGTCTATCAATCGACGCGCGCGAGCGTCGAACTCGGCTATTTAACTTTTCAGGATTACCTCGATTCGTTAGCGCGCGCCTATGACATCTATCTGGCCGCGCGCGAAGGAGACGACCTTTCTTTGGTCGCCACTTCCACGCGTCGTTGGGGTGCGGGCGGGGTGTTAGCTTATCAAAAGGGAATGCTGGTGGCCGCGCTTTATGATCTAAGCGTGAGGCAGCGCAGTCGTGGGAAACGCAGCCTCGACGATGTCTATCGCGCGCTGTTTCGCAAGCATCACACGGGCGCTGAAAGGCGTGAGGGAAATGCCGCCGTGATTGACGCGCTCAATAGCGTCGCGGGCGGGAGCGACTTTTCCAAACATTATATTGAGAGCGTAAACCGGCTCGAATTGACAGACGCTTTCGCACCGCTCGGCTTAAACGTCGGTCGCAACGGAGCGAGAACGCGAATCACTTTGAGCGATTCATTGAGCCGTGCCCAACGCGATTTATTGCGTCAAATGGGCTACAATTAGAGCGGTCTCGGAATCGTCGAATGAACAGGCCGACTGTAAATAAATTGTCCTGATGCGACTTCTATTTAAGAAATCTTCCGCACGCGCCGCCGCAGCCTTTGCATCCATCATCCGCCGCATGAAAATATTTAGCATCAACGAAAGTATCAATTTCAACTTTTGCCGCGTCGCCCCGTCGCGCCTCTTTTTATTACTGGCCGTCACGATACTCTCCGTGAGTTGCACGACGCTCGCGAGCAAAACGGACACGGGAGTTGTGATCGCGCGACGGGCGCAGGTGCGAAGTTCGGTCGCCGTCGTGGCTGCGGATTTGTCCGAGGTTGTTCGCGGCGATGTTTTGGATATTTTGGATTCGACGACAGCGGAGAACGGCGAGCGTTGGCTGCGCGTGCGCGCGCACGACGCGGAAAACACGGAAGGATGGATCGAAGCGCGCAACGTCATGCCGCAGGACTTACTGGATCGTTCTCGCCAGGTGGCCGAGGAAGATAAAGACATCCCGGCGCAGGCCACAGGCCAACTGCGCGCGAGCACCAATCTGCGTTCGTCTGCGGATCGAAGCAGCGCCGATAACATTCTGTTGAAATTAGAGAGCGGCGCACACTTCGAGATCGTCGGTTGGAAACGCGTGCCGAAGCCCAAAGCATCGGAGGCGACTGAGAGCGACGACGCGCCGAAAGCGGGTGCGGCTTCGCAGGGCGCGAACAAGAAGAAGGACGACGGCGCGGCCAAAGAGGCGGAGGAGTTGAACGAACTCTGGTACAAGGTGCGCCTGCCGCAAGCCATTTCGCCCGCGCCCTCCGGTTGGGTCTACGCCAAGCAAGTTGAATTAACCGTGCCGAGCGACATCATCTTTTATCGCACGGGGCGCGAGTTTGTGGCCTGGCAGAGGCTCGACGACGCGGGCGACGCGAACCAAACCGTGCCGAAAGATAAGGACGCGGCGAAGGAAGTGCAGCCGGGCAGTTGGGTGATTTTGGAAAAGAGCAGTTCCGACAAGCCGAGCACGCTGGACGAACCGGATTTCGACCGCATCTTCGTGCTGGGTTATGACAAGAGCAGGCAAGAGCACTACACGGCCTACCGCAGCCCCGATTTAGCTGGCCGTCTGCCGCTGCGCGTAGAGAATAACGGCGGCGAGAAGTTTTTCACCGTCAAGGCGGACGACGGCGGACAGTTGGTTGACGTTCGTTATAAAGTTTACCGCGACGATAGAGGCAATTTGAAGGTGGATGCGCAGGGCACGCTGCCGAAAAGTACGAAGAAGAAATAGTTGAACTGTTAGGTTGGCGGTGCGAACGCATAAGCCGAATTTAAGCCGAATTTCGGTCGTTGAAAATTTTTTGCCCTGGGGTGTTGACAAACAAAAGATTCCGTCTATAATGCCCATTCGCCTGAAACACGGCAATTGACATTCCAGACGACAACACGACGCGTTGGTCACAGCCGCTTCTCTTCTTTAGAGATTTGAGAGAGGGCGGGTGTTTCGTCGCCGAAAAAAGTCGTCCGGCAGAGGCAACTCGAAAAAAGCTGTTGCCGTCTAAGGCTGACCTGCTTGACAAGTTGAACGCAATCACGTAAGGTTGCGGTTTGCTTGAGACGAAAATTTTTCGTCTGCGGGGCAACGGAAAAGGGTTCATACGCAACTAAGTATGGATTCGGA
Organism: Pyrinomonadaceae bacterium; assembly: GCA_035296385.1. Taxonomy (GTDB): domain Bacteria; phylum Acidobacteriota; class Blastocatellia; order Pyrinomonadales; family Pyrinomonadaceae; genus JAIVJZ01. The sequence continues at coordinate 8,100 of DATHBB010000248.1, forward strand.
AAATGAAAACCGATCTTTGAAAACTAGATAGAGCGTGTCCATGTTAAGACCTTTGAGAGTTGGAGCGTTCGAGCTTAGGCTCGACGCAGATAAAACTCGAAAAGAGTCATTATCGGATACTTTTAACCAGTATAAGATAATGTTCCAGAATCAAAAACTAACGAGAGTTTGATCCTGGCTCAGAATCAACGCTGGCGGCGTGCCTCAGACATGCAAGTCGAACGAGAACCTCCCTTCGGGGAGGGGACAGTGGCGCACGGGTGAGTAACACGTGGGTAATTTACCTTTGGGTGGGGAAC
>DATHBB010000249.1:0-57538 GCA_035296385.1 Pyrinomonadaceae bacterium
ACGGCTTATCGCAGCGCCGCCTCTTCTTCGTTCTTTCAACTGCGGACGATTGACGTGAACGGCGTCTCGCAGGCATCGGAGGAGCAGATCAAGGCTGCGGTCAGACGCGGCGCGAGCGCAGGCGGCGTGTGGAAGGCCGACCTCGAAACGATCAGCGCGGAACTCGAACGCCAGCCGTGGGTGCGCAAAGCGATTGTTACGCGCGTCCTGCCTTCGGGCTTGCGCGTGCGCATCACGGAACGCACAGCGCGCGCCGTCGTGCGTACTTCGGCGGGGCGCTTCGTCTGGGTTGACGACGACGGCGTGATGACGGGCACGGTCGCGCCCGCGCAGAACGCGCCCGCTTTTTTCATGCGCGGCTGGGACGAGTCGGGCACGGAGTCCGGGCGCACGGAGAACCGGCGCCGCGTGGAGAAGTATCTCGAACTGTCGCGCGAGTGGGAGGCGGCAGGCATCGCCGCGCGCGTGAGCGAAGTGAATTTGGACGACTTGCGCGACGTGCGCGCGCAACTGACGGGCGACGATTCGCAGATAGAGGTGCGGCTCGGTCATGAGGATTTGACGAAGCGGCTCAGGCAATCGCTCGAAGCGCTCGACGAGCAACGCGCGACGCCGCGCGGCCAATTCATCACTTACATAGACATGACGCAGGGCAAGCGCGCCGTCATCGGCTTCAAAGCGCACGCCTTCAATCGGGGCGAGGCGGCGAACGAAGGAGCGAAGGAGAGCGCGAGCGAGAAGGCAAACGATAGCGCGGGCGATAACGTTGTCGGCGCGCCTGATGAGACGGATGCTGCTGCGAGCGTCGCCGTCTCTGGTGCGAACCGACGCTCGACGGAGACGAAGAAGCCAGTAGTTCAAACGGCCAGTCGCACGCGTGGCGAAAAGGGAACGAAGAGTAAAGACGCGAAGAAGCCGCAGGCGGGCGGCACCGCCGCGGCGCGCGAGAGCGAGCGCACGACGGCGACGAGGCAGACGCGCGGCGGGATCGAACGCCCGCGCCGCGTCGGGCGAAGCGGGTAAGAGCGAGCAAGGACGCGAGAGGCGCGGGCGTGGCCGTGCCTGTTTAGAGGAGGACGGGAGACCAGCATGGCGAAACGCGGAGCACACACGGTCGGCTTGAGCATCGGCACGAGCCGTGTGACGTGCATCATCGGCGAACCGGGCGACGCGTCGGGCAGGCTCGACATCGTCGGCATCGGCGAGGCGGAAGCGCGCGGCCTGCGGAAAGGCGTCATCGTCAACCCCGAAAACGCGGTCGAGGCGATCAAGCACGCGGTGGAAGCCGCCGAGCGCATGAGCGGACTCGAAGCCGAAGAAGTCACGATCAATCTCGCCGGTTCGCACATCATGGGCTTCAACGGGCAGGCCATCGTCGCCGTGTCGGGGCGCGACCGCGAGATCACTCCGGACGACGTGCGCCGCGCGATTGATTCGGCCTGCGCCATTCAACTCCCGGCGGGACGCGAGATCGTTGATCGACTCCCGCAAGAATTCATCGTTGACGATCAGGACGGCATCAATGATCCCGTAGGCATGATCGGCGCTAGATTGGCCGTCAAGGTTCATATCGTGACGAGTCCCGTCACGGCGCGGCAAAACGCCATCAACGCCGTCAATCGCGCGGGGTTGGTCGTCTCCGACATGGTGCTCGAACAACTCGCCGCCGCCGAGGCGTCTCTGACGGAAGAGGACAAGGAGTTCGGTTCGGCGCTCGTTGACATCGGTGCGGAGACGACGGGGCTTGTGATCTATCAACGCGGCGCGGTGCAGCACACGGCGGTGTTCGCGCTCGGCGGCTCGCACTTCACGAACGACATCGCGTTCGGCTTGCGCACGCCGATACCGGAAGCCGAAAAGATCAAGCGCACGGTCGGGTTCGCTTCGAGCACGGGACTCAGCGAGATGGAGCGCGGCGAACTCGTCGAAGTGCCTTCGGTCGGCGGGCGCGGCCCGCGCCAGTTGTCGCGCCAGATTTTGTGCGACATCTTGCAGCCGCGCGCCGAAGAGGTGTTGATGCACGTCGCCGACGAGATACGCGAAGCGGGTTGGGACAGGCAGTTGTCGAGCGGCGTGGTGTTGACGGGCGGCGGGTCGCTCTTAGGCGGGATGGTCGAGGTTGCGGAGCAGGTTTTCGACGCGCCCGTGCGTCTCGGCTACCCCGAACGCGACCGTTTCGGCGGTCTCGTCGAAGACATTCAAACTCCGGCGTGGACGTCCGCCGCCGGACTCTCGCTCGTCGCCCAGCGCGCGAACGCCGTCGAAGCGCGTGCGGCGGGCGGTAAACGCGGTGCGACGGGCGGATTGACCGCCTTCGTTTCGAAATTTCGGAATCGTTTTAGTAGTATTTTCTGACAAGTTGTTGTATGCTGCCGCGCCAGCCGGCACAAGATGTTGTCCGCAATATATGGGTGTCACCGGCGCGCACAGCCCAAAATAGCCGCCCAGGGTCTCCTGCGGCGGTGGGCGTTCAAAGAAGAGAAAGGACTTATACGATATGACACCGGAAAGCCGTCAGCCGGGCAGTGGCATTAATATTTTCATAGACGATGACCCTCCGATCACCGGCGCGCGCATAAAAGTGATCGGCGTGGGCGGCGGCGGGGGCAACGCCGTCAATCGCATGATCGAGGCTGGAATAGAAGGCATCGAGTTTCTCGTCGCCAACACGGACTTGCAGGCTTTGAAGCGTTCGCGCGCGCCGATCAAGATTCAACTCGGCGGCAAGTTGACGAAAGGCCTGGGCGCGGGCGCGAACCCCGACGTCGGACGTAACGCCGCGCTCGAAGACACGGAAAAAATTATCGAGGCGCTCGAAGGCGCGGACATGGTGTTCGTCACCACCGGACTCGGTGGCGGCACGGGCACGGGCGCTGCCCCGATCATCGCGTCGCTCGCCACCGAGTTGAACGCGCTGACGGTCGCCGTCGTCACGAAGCCTTTTCACTTCGAGGGCAAGCGGCGCATGCAGCAGGGCGATCAGGGCTTGAGGGAACTGCGCGAGTGCGTGGACACAGTCATCACGATCCCGAACGAACGCCTGCTCGGCAACGTGACGAAAGACATGTCTCTGACGGACGCCTTCAAAATGGCCGATGACGTGTTGCGTCAGGCCGTGCAGGGCATCAGCGATCTCATCACCGTGCCCGGCCTCATCAATCTGGACTTCGCCGACGTGAAATCGATCATGGCCGGGATGGGCATGGCCTTGATGGGCGCCGGACGCGCGAGCGGCGAAGACCGCGCGCTCAAGGCGACGCAGGAAGCGATCTCTTCGCCCCTCCTCGAAGAGGCATCCATTAACGGCGCGAAGGGCGTGCTCATCAACATCACGGGCGGACTCGATCTCACCCTGTTTGAAGTCAACGAAGCCTCTTCGATCATACGCGAGGCGGCGGACGAAGACGCCAACATCATCTTCGGCGCGGTGATCGACGAATCGATGCGCGACGAAATGAAGATCACGGTCATCGCGACGGGCTTCGATAAAGAGTCTGCCGATGCCGGACTCGTGCCCAACCCGAACGTGATGCCCGCCGCGCAGCCGCGCTATATGCCGCCGCGCGCCGACGAGTTGCCCGCGCGCAGCACCGCCGCCGGACAGTCGCGCTCGACAGACGACCTCGACGTGCCCGCTTTCATACGCAAGAAGGCAGACTAAAAACAGTGACAAGTGACAAGTGACGGGTGACAAGTTAGAACAGAAATCCTGTTTTAACTTGTCACCCGTCACTTGTCACTTGTCACTGTTTCGTTTGGCTTGCCAAAGTAACTTTGCTCGTGTAGCATGTCGCCCATTCCTGACAGGATTGTAATTCAAATAACGAGACCAAACGTTTCTCGTCTTGCAAACGACCACCGCCTGTAAAAACAGGCGCATCCAAGCGCGCCACTTCTTTTGGCAACTCGCCTGAAACGAGTTGGGGTTTGAGCAGAATCCAGCGCGCCGTATTCCTACTTGTCAGACCCGTTGGAGGCTAAGCAAAGTGAGTAATCGTCAACTTATACGACCGAAATTGGCCGACGTGAAAAACCGCGAGCCGAACCAGCAAAACGAGCGCAACGACCGCTATAGCGAAGGCGGCGCGCCGCGCACCGGAGGGGCGGCGCGCGGCGGCGCAGGCGGCGGCGCTGCATCCACACATCAATCGCGTCCCCCGCAACGCGACTCCGGCGAGCGCACTGGTGGCGGCGGCGCGTCTTCGTCTGCCGCCGCGCAGGGACGCAAGCGCATCCCGCCGTCGGAGACGAACGCGGAAATTTTCTACTACAAGAAGCAGATGGACGCGCACACGCAGATGGTGATCGTCCTCAACGACGGCGAAGAGGTCGTCGGAACTATTGAGTGGTATGATCGCGCCGCGCTGAAGATCAACCGCAAGAGCGAGCCGAACATCCTGCTGCTCAAGCACAACATCAAGTACATGTTCAAGGCCGAAGACCGCGACGGCGGCGGCTCAAGCGATGACGGCGACGACGACGGCGCGGCTACCGGAAAAAGCAGCTAAGTCTTTCGCCTGTCAACTCTCTTTCAATCAAAAGCGGGCGCGCGGCTTCGGGTCACCGACAGCCGCGCCCGCTTATTTTCGCATCGTGTGATGAGCGACAGCAGCAGCAGTCAAAGTTTACCCGACGCCTCCGCAGCGGAAGAGTTGGCGTCCCTCGCCGGTCGCCGCCCCCGCATCGGCATCACCATCGGCGACCCTTCGGGGATCGGCCCCGAAGTCGTCCTCAAGGCCGTGGCCGAACCCGCGGTCAGGCAGGTGTGCGCGCCCGTCATCATCGGCGACGCGCAACTTCTGGCGCACACGGCGCGCAAACTCGACCTGCAATGCGGCTACGAAGTCGTACGCCGCGACGAACCGCTCCCCGAACGACCGGACGGGCCGGTCATCTATCACCTCGACAACATACGCGCGGACATAGAGCCGGGCGTGGAATCGTCTGCGGCGGGGCGCGCTTCGGGCGAATACATAGAGGCGGCTGTGGAGTTGTGCATGCGCGGGAGCCTCGACGCGATCTCGACCGCGCCGATAAATAAGCGCGCGCTGTTTCTCGGCGGCTACAGTTTCCCCGGCCACACGGAGTTTCTCGCGCAACTGACGCACACGCCCGAAGTAGCGATGGCCTTCGTCGCCGCGAACCTGCGGATCGTGCTAATCTCGACGCACGTGCCTTTGGCCGAAGCCATACGCCTCGTCAGGCGCGAACGGATCGAGCCGATCATCAGACTGGCGAACCGCGAGCTTAAACGCTGGGGAATCGCCGAGCCGCGACTCGCGATGGCCGCCTTGAACCCGCACGGCGCGGAGGGCGGTTTGTTCGGCGTCGAAGAGTCTGCGGAGATCGTGCCTGCGGTGGAGGCGTGCCGCGCGCTCGGGATTGACGTGGCGGGGCCGTTTTCGGCAGACACGGTTTTCCTGCGCGCCTCGCGCGGCGAGTTCGACGCGGTCGTCGCCTGTTATCATGATCAGGCGATGATTCCGGTCAAGTGCCTCTCGTTCGGCGAGGCGGTCAACGTCTCTCTCGGGCTGCCGTTCATACGTACCTCGGTCGATCACGGGACGGCGTTCGACATCGCGGGGCGCGGCCTGGCGGAACATTCCAGCATGGTCGCCGCCATCACGCTCGCCGCCGAATTTTCGCGCATGGAAGACGAAGAAGCAGTGACAAGTGACAGGTGACGAGTGACAAGTTAAAAACAGAAGAGCTTCTTTCCTGAAACTTGAAACCTGAAACTTGAAACTTGTCTTTAACTCGTCACTTGTCACCTGTCACTTGTCACTTAAAAGATATGGCAGAGCACACTTCACAAACCTCACGTCGTATTTTGGTCGCGGATGACGATCCGGCGATTTTGCGTCTGGTCAAAACGCTCGTCGAGAAAGAGGGCTACACGGTGGTGACGGCCAGCGACGGGCGCGAGGCTTACAAGATTCTGCAATCCGACTCGAACTTCACCGCCGCCATCTTCGACGTGGTGATGCCACACATACAGGGGCCGGAACTCGTCCGCCACATGAAGACGGAGAAGCGCCTGATGAAGATTCCGGTGATGATGATGACCGCCGAGCAGAACCCGAAGCACTCGTCCGAGAGTTTCGGCGCGGGCGCAATCGTCTTCCTCCCCAAACCCTTCACGGCCTCGCAACTGCAAGTCATGGTGCGCGTCCTGATAGGCAGCGCGTCAACTTGAAATTGACGCCGCCTTCAACATGAACTTCTGCCGCCACCGCCCGCGCCCGCTCGCGAATCACGCGCTAACGTATGAAGACACAAACACGCCTGACGAGTTTCATCTTGAGCGTCTCAGTGGCGTTCTGCGCGTTCGCCGTCGCAACAGTCGTGGCGCAAAAGCAGGGCATCAAGCGCGACGACGCGCGCAAGTTGATCGCCGCCGCCTCAATCCTCGAACTCAACAAGGATGTGGTCACGGTCAAGGAAATCTCGCCGCCCGGCGCGACCGTTAGTGTGCTGGCGAGCGTGAAGCTGGCGTTTCGTTTCGTGCGCGACGAGGGGGGCGCGTGGCGCGTGATGGAAGTGAGAACGGGCGACCGCCAGTGGGAGGCGTTCGATCTGCTGGCGCGCTCTCTCGGCGGCGAGCAGGTCGCGCACACGCGCGCGGAGTTAGACGCATTCGCCGCCGAACTCGACGCCCTCGCCCTCGCCGAAAGCAAGAAGGGCAAAGCCGCGAGCGCCGAAGAGCAGCAAAATCAAACCGCTAAAGACGAAAACCAAACTGTTAAGAACGAGAGCAGCCAGCCCGCGAAAGAATTGAAGCGCGGCGCGCTCTCGGTCAAGAATCCGGCGGCGGCACTCGCGCCGCTCGGCTCGTCGGCGGTGGTCGAGTTGGAGGTCGAAACGTCCTTGGATTTCGTGCGCGATGCGCGCGGGCGCTGGCAGGTGGCGCGCGTGCGGTTCGGCGACGACGGACCGGGCTTTGATCAGTTCGACGCCTTCGAGCGTGCGCTCAACGCGGAAAAGCTCGCGCGAGCGCGCGCCGACCTCGAAACACTGGCCGCCGCGCTCGAAGAATATCGCCGCGCGCGCGGTTTCTACGTCGTCGGCGATTCCGCCTCCGCCCTCATAGATCATCTCAACCCGCGACACACGCTCGCCTACATACGCTTCGACCCCTGGCATCGCCCCTACGAATATCAGGGCACGCGCGAACGCTTTACCCTCCGCTCCCCCGGCGCAGACGGCAAATCGAACACGGCGGACGACATCACAATAGGAAAATGATGAGGAAAAGCTGTCCGTAGTCCGTTGTCCGTAGTCAGTTGCTCAAGTCCATCTTTAGCAGCTTGTGTAGTAGTCACATGCAACGGACAACTGACTACGGACAACTGACGGCTTTTACTTCTTGACGTGTTATCGGCGCGTCTGTTAGGTTCAAATAGTGGCTTGTTTGCAGAAGGGCAGGCCGGTTTTGAAGTCTCACGCCCCGCGTCGTTCGCGCCTCCCCCGCGCGCTCTAAAAGAGCGCAACAAGAGCGGGTTGCCGGTCGCCAAACAGTAACGACGCCCGCCCTCAAGGAGTTTAGTTTTTGCTAACGGGACGCAAACTGCTGCTCGCCGATGATTCCTTAACCATTCAGAAGGTGGTGAGCCTGACCTTCGGCGACGAAGCGATGGAGGTCACGACCGTCGGCAGCGGCGCCGAGGCGCTTGCGTATCTAGGCGTGAGTTTGCCCGACATCGTCCTCGCGGACGTGTTCATGCCGGAGCCGAACGGCTACCGTTTGTGCGAACGCATCAAGGCCGACGAACGCACACGTCACATTCCTGTGGTGTTGCTCGTCGGCACGTTTGAACCTTTCAACCAAGCGGAGGCGCGCAGAGTCGGCGCGGACGAAGTCTTGACCAAACCTTTCCAATCCATACGCGACCTCGTCAACAAAGTGGGCGGCCTGCTCGGCGGCCACGCGGACGAAAAGAACCCGGACGCCAATCACGCGCACGACACGGAGCGCGGCGAAGACGAGGCGACGCGCGACCTCTCGCCCTTCGCCGCCGACGCGCGCGCCGCCGAACCAACGGGCGAGACCGCTGCGTCGTCGCACGCGACCACGACCGCCGATGTCTTCAACGATTTCGATATGGACGACGCAACCATCCAGGCAACGCCCGCCGAAGCGTTCAACGCCGCCGCCACCACAGCGCGCGACACGAACACGCACGCCTTCTCCGAGATCAACGTGGAAGAACAATTCACCGACCGCATCGAGACGGACGAGGCGTTCGTCTTGAGTGAGGACGACGATTCGCCCGTGCGCGCATACGCCGCAGCGGCGGCATCGTCATCGTCCGCTGCTTCATCCGAGAGCGCGCCCGCCGCGGGTTCATCTTTCGCCGCACACGCCGCGCGCGCCGCCGAGGCCGACGACGCGCTCTTAGACATGGGCGACATCGGCGACATCGCGCCCGCGCGCGAAGCGACGGACGAGGCCGACGACTTCATCCTCGACATCGGCGACGACGACGCGTTCGACGCTCCTCCGGCAGCACGGCAGAACGCGACCGCACAGGCCGCCGAAGCGGACATGTTCTTCGCGGAGCAAGCGCAAACGACGGAAGTGCCGAAAGCATTCGATCAACTCGAAGTATTCGATCAACCCGACATGCTTGCGACAACCGCCACGCCCGCGTCGCCCGCACCAGAAGAGGCGCACGAACACGAAACAGAGATGCAGGAACTCGAAGCGCCTGAAATGTCCGTAGCGCCGTCGTTGCTCTTCGCGACCGAGACGGAACCGGAAGCACAAACGGGGCAGGCAGACGCTTGGCAAGGCGTAGAGATATCAGCGGACGCGCACGACGCCGTCTGGGACGGAGAGCCTGCGGCGGCGAGCGCCGTCGCACACGCGGGTCATGTCGCGTTTGCCGAAACGTACGTCGATAACGAGTTGTCGAGCGAGCACGAAACAATCGCGGTTCAGGAGAGCGCCCCCGCCGCCGCCGCACAAGTAGCGTCCGAAGCCGTCGTAGCGTCCGAACAAACGCAGGGCGCGCAAAGTCAGGCTGTACAAAGTGAGGCTGCACAGACTCAGGCCGCACAGACTCAGGCCGCATCGCCGTCGTCTCTATCGCCTGAGATGTTAGACGAGGTGGTGCGCCGCGTCGTCGCGCACATGTCGGAGCAGGTCGTGCGCGAGATCGCCTGGGAGGTTGTCCCCGATCTGGCCGAGCGGCTCATCAAGCAACGCCTCGAAGAAGAAAGCGCGCGCCGGAAGCCATAAGTCGAAAGACAAACGAACACGCGAACGGATCGAGTCGAGGCGGACACATTTCAAACCGCCACGCTCGATCCGTTTTTTATCAGCCGTCAGCTATCAGCCGTCAGCCATCAGCCAAAGTCGAAAAGCGCCGCCGATTCCTTTACAATGCTGCGGAGTAAAAATATTAACGTATCTAACTGCTGAAAGCTGACGGCTGATAGCTGATCGCTCATTCGACACATGGACATCCCGAAGACTTACGATCCGAAACAGGCTGAGGAACGCCACTACGCGAACTGGGAATCGCAGGGCTGCTTCGCGCCCGAAATCAACCGTGACCCGCAAGCTCCCGTTTATTCAATCGTTATCCCGCCGCCGAACGTGACGGGTTCGCTCCACATGGGGCACGCCCTCCAACACACTCTGATGGACGTGCTCACGCGCTTCAAGCGCATGAGCGGCTACCGCACGCTCTGGGTTCCCGGCGAAGACCATGCGGGCATTTCCACGCAGATCGTCGTCGAACGCGAACTCAAAAAAGAGAAACTGACGCGCCACGATCTCGGGCGCGAGAAATTTTTGGAGCGCGTCTGGCAATGGCGTCACGAATCGGGTTCACGCATCATGCAGCAGATGCGGCGCGAGGGCGCATCGGTCGATTGGTCGCGCCAGCGCTTCACGATGGACGAGGGTTTGTCGCGCGCCGTGCGCGAGTTTTTCGTGCGCTGCTACGAGGAGGGCATCATCTATCACGGCGAGGGGATGATCAACTGGTGTCCGAAGGATCAGACCGCGCTCTCAGACCTCGAAGTGGATAAAGAATCGCAGGCGGGAAAACTCTACTACCTGCAATATCCCGTGAGCGGCGGCGACGGCGACCGCCGCGTGACGGTGGCGACGACGCGGCCTGAGACGATGCTCGGCGATACGGCGGTCGCCGTCAATCCTAAGGACGAACGTTATCAAGACCTCGTCGGCGCGGCGCTCGTGTTGCCCTTAACGGGGCGCGAGATTCCGATTGTTGCAGATGATTTCGTTGATCCTGAATTCGGCACGGGCGCGGTGAAGGTGACGCCCGCGCACGACCCGAACGATTATGCGCTTGGGTTGCGCCACGAGTTGCCGCTCGTCAAAGTCATAGACCAGCACGCGCGTATGACGGCGGACGCCGGAAGTGAGTTTGAAGGGCTTGATCGTTATGAAGCCCGCGAGCGTGTCGTCGCCAAGTTTGAAGAACTCGGACTCTTAGAGAAAGTGGTTGATTACGAATTTTCGATCTCGAAATGCGGGCGTTGCCGCACTGTGATCGAGCCGCTGATCTCTTTACAGTGGTTTTGCAAACAAGGGGAACTCGCGCGCCGTCCGCTTGAGTTGATGCGCGAGCGCCACGAGCCGCGCTTCGTGCCCGAGAACCCGTATGAAAAAGTTTATACGAACTGGCTCGAAAACTTGCACGACTGGACGCTCTCGCGCCAACTCTGGTGGGGACATCGCATCCCCGCGTGGTACGACAAGGAAGGGAATACTTACGTCGCCCGAAGCATCGAAGAGGCGCGCGAGCGCGCGGGCACGAGCGAGTTGACGCAAGACCCCGACGTGCTCGATACCTGGTTCTCGTCGGCGCTCTGGCCGATCTCGACTCTGGGTTGGCCTGACGAGACGCCGGACCTGGACACGTTTTATCCAACGTCGGTGCTCATCACGGCGCGCGACATCATCTTTCTCTGGGTGTCGCGCATGATGATGACGGGCATGAAGTTCACGGGCGAGAAGGCTTTCGACGACGTGTTCATCACGGGCACGATCTTCGACAAGCACGGGCAGCGCATGTCGAAGTCGAAGAACAACGGCGTTGACCCGCTGGAGATTTTCGACAAGTACGGCGTTGATGCGACGCGCCTCGTGCTCGCCTCAATCGAGACGACCGATACGCGCTGGAACGAAAATCAGGTCGAATCCTACCGCAACTTCGCCAACAAAATCTGGAACGCCGCGCGCTTCTGCCTGATGAACTCGGAGGGCGCGCAGGTCGGCGGTGGGTTTGATGAGGATCGCGCTAAATGGGCTTTGCATGATCGCTGGATCGTGTCGCGTCTGAACCGGACGGCGCGGGTGGTTGGAGAGGCGATTGAGAAGTACCAGTTTCACCTCGCGGTGCAGACGCTCTATCATTTCTTCTGGGACGACTTCTGCGATTGGTACATCGAACTATCGAAATCGGAAGTGACGGCTGTGGATGCGTCGCCCGCGCGCGATGCGGCGCGCAGCCGCGTGCTCACGGTGCTCGAACAGGCTTTGCGACTGCTCCACCCGTTCATGCCATTCATCACGGAAGAACTCTGGCAGATGTTGCCCGGCATCAATGAACAGCTGTTGCATCCCGCTTACGCGGGCGCGCCCCTGACGATCATGCTCGCGGCCTACCCGCAGGGGCAAGAGGCTTTGATTGACGAAGAGGCCGAGCGCGAGGTGCAGTCGATCATCGAACTCGTCTCGCGCGTGCGGAACATTCGTTCCGAAATGAACATCAAGCCGGGCGAGGCGGTGCCCGTCGTCGTCGGCGCGGCGGACGCGAAGTTGCGTGCGGTCTTCGAGTCGGGCGCGTCGCAGATCGCGCGGCTCGTGCGTGCGTCGAGTATTTCGGTTAGTGAAAACTTGGACGCGCCGCGCGCATCGGCGCGTGCGGTGCTGGCGGGCGGGGCAGAGGTGGCCGTGCCGCTCGAAGGGTTGATAGACTTCGCCGTCGAGCGCGAGCGTTTGCGTAAAGAGCAGGAGAAGTTGGGGAAGGAGGCGGAGCGTTTAGAGGGGCAACTGGCGAACGAGAATTTCGTGGCGCGCGCGCCCGCCGAAAAGGTCGCGGAGTTGCGGCAACGCCTGGCCGACATCGGGCAACGAACAACAGCGCTCAGAGAGAACATGGAGGCGTTCGCGGAATGAAATGGCTTGACGAAGGTGCGCTCTTTCAACAGATCGGCGCGTTCCTTAACGAAGACCTGGGGCGCGGCGACATCACTACGCAGTCAACCATCACGCGCAACGCGCACGCGCGCGGTCGCTTCCTCGCCAAAGAGCCGCTCGTCATCGCCGGACTCGAAGCGGCGGAGGCGGTCTTCTCCACGCTCGATTCGCAGCAACAACTCGAAGCCTTCTTCTCCGACGGCGACGAGGTCGAAGCGGGCAAGGTCATCGCGCGCACGAACGGTTTCGCAGACGTTTTGCTCGCGGGCGAGCGCGTCGCTCTGAACCTGCTGCAACGTTTGTCTGGAATAGCGACGACGACGCGTGCGTTCGTGAAAGCAATCGAAGGGACGAACGCGCAGATCGTTGACACGCGCAAGACGACGCCGGGCTTGCGCATGCTTGAGAAGTACGCGGTGGAATCGGGCGGAGCGCGCAATCATCGCTTCGGCCTGGACGACGGCGTGCTCATCAAAGACAATCACATCGCGCTCGCAGGCGGCGTGGGCGCGTCGGTCGAACGCGCGCGCGCCTCTGTCGGCCACCTGCACAAGATTGAGGTCGAAGTCTCGAACGAACGCGACTTACGCGAGGCTATCAAGAGCGGCGCGGACATACTCCTGCTCGACAATCTGACGCCCGAAGAGACGCGCCCGCTCGTCTCGCTCGCGCGCGAACTGTCGCCCAATGTTCTGCTCGAAGCGTCGGGCGGCATCCGTCTGGAGAACGTGCGCGCCTATGCGGAGGCAGGCGTTGACCTGATCAGCGTCGGCGCGCTCACACACTCGGCGCGCGCCATGGACATCAGCTTCAAGATTCAACCGGGCTAAAGGCCGCAAGCGCGCCGTAGACGTTTGGAACTGCGGGTTTTGACGAGCGTGTAATTTGAAGTTGTCAGTTGTAAATTGTCAGTAGTCATTTGTCCGTTGCATGTGGTCACCGCACGAGTTGCTAAAGATTGAATTGATCAACTGACCAGAGACAAAGAACAACCGACAACGGACTACGGACAACGGACAATCTTTAAGGAGTTTGATAATGCGAAGTCGTTCAGGTTTCAAATCGAGCGCGGTGCTGGCGTTGGTTACTGCGGTGCTGCTGGCGTGGGGTGCGTTTGAGGCGCAGTCGCAGCAGCGCAGGCGTCCGTCGCGGCGCGCGACGAATCCGGTGCGCTCGACCTCCGCGCAGCCCGCGCCCGCCACGACGCCGGACTACGAGCCGCGCGTTGTGAGCACCGCCGATGAGCAGGGCGCACAGGAGGGGCAGACGACGCCGCGCTCGCGCCGCAATCGCCCCGCGCCTGCGCCCACGCCCGACGAGACGCTCAAGACGATGCAAACCCTGCTCGACGAGTTTGGCAGGCTCAACAGGAAGGTTGACGATCTGGAAAAAGAGCGTCGCGCCGATCTCATACAGGAGCGGCTGACGCGCGCCGAGCAGCGCGCCGAAGGCTTGCAGACGCAACTTCGCGACGTGTTGGAGAAGGAGGCCGGTTTGCAGGCGCAGATGGATCGGCTCGACGAGCAATCGCGCCCCGAAAGCATCGAGCGGCAGACGGCGCTGACGGGCACGTTTCGACCGGACGAGTTGCGCGACACGCTTCGCCGCCAACTCGAAGCCGAGAAGCGTCGCGTCCAAACTCAACTCGACGTGCTCCGCGCGAGTCGCACGCGGCTCGAAACCGCGCTAGGCAACGCCGATCAACTCGTGGACAGACTCCGCTCGCAACTGGACGACGCAACGCAACGCGAACTCGAAAGCGGCGAGGCAGGCACTTTAGCCACCCCGCGCCCCACGCCCTCGCCGACGCCCGCGGCCACGCCGCCACCACGATGAAACGATGAAGTAGGAACGCGGAACGATGAAGTAAAAGCAAGATGTTTTTAGTTCATCGTTCCGCGTTCCTACTTCATACTTTGCTTCTATGGGTACGATCTCACAGGCCGAGCTTTATCGTCTGATCTCGGAATCGAATGCGCGCGGCGAGCGCGTCGTGGTGGCGACGGTGGCGCACACGCGCGGTTCGACGCCGCAGCGTCGCGGCGCGAAGATGCTCTTTTTCGAGGACGGCGGCGTGGCGGGAACGGTCGGCGGCGGTTGCATCGAAGCGGAAGTGTGGGCTGAGGCGCGCGAGGCGATGCGCACGGGCGCTTGCGGCTTGCACAAATTCAGTCTCACGGCAGACGAGGCCAGCGAAGAGGGCATGGTCTGCGGCGGCACGATGGAGATTTTTATAGACGTGTGGGGCGCGAACGGGCAGAATTAGCCGGAACCGGCTGCCTTGAGCCACAAGTCGCCGGATGCTCGTCCGTCGCTGTTCGCGTCAACGCTTGCGACGCTCGTTGACTTTGTAGTGATCCGTCTTCAATAGTTCCTCGACACGAAAGAGAGTTGCCCATGTCGTCATTCATGGAAGATTACAAGGCGAAGCACAAGCACCCGCTGAACCGCCTGACGCACAGCATCGGCATCCCGTTGATCGTCCTGTCGTTGCCGCTCTTTTTCTTCAACTGGCGCTGGGCGCTCGCGCTGTTCGTCGTCGGCTGGATTCTACAGTTCGTCGGCCATTGGATAGAGGGCAACCAGCCCGCGTTCTTTCGCAATCCCGTCTACCTGATCATCGGGCCGCTGTGGATCGCGCGCCGCGCGCTCTCCGCCATCGGATTGGCGAAGCCCGCTGCCGCCGATTCCTCCGCCGTTAAACGCGCGCGTTGAAGATGAACGAAGCGGGCGACCAGCCGGACGCCGCGCGTCGGCGCATCGCCGACGTTATCGCGCGCACGCTTGAAGACGGCGCTGTCGCAGTCCTCGCCACTCTCGTCGCGTCCACGACGCCGGAGCACACGGGCGCAAAATTACTCGTCAACAGTTCGGGCGAAGGCGCGGCGGGCGGCACGGGCGACGCCGCGCTCGACACGGAGATCGCGCGCCGCGCCATGGCCTTCCTCAACTCGCGCGCCGAAGCACAAACATTAAACGTCGAAGAGTTTGCGCCGCAACTCGCTCGGGCGTGGGGCGCGTCGCGCGTCATGTTCGAGCGCATAGAGCGCGAGCCGCGCATCGTCGTGTGCGGCGCGGGACACGTCGGCGCGGCGCTCGCGCGCCTCGCGCACGCCGTCGGCTATCGTGTCACGCTCATAGACGACCGCGCCGATTTCGTCACGCGCGCACGCTTTCCCGAAACGGAGATCGAACTCGTCGTGGCTCTGGAAGGTTGGGAGAGCGCGGTGCAAACTGCCCTGGGCGGCGGGCGCGGCGCGTACGTCGCCGTCGTCACGCGCGGGCACAACGAGGACGAAGAGTGTATGCGCGCCGCCGTCGCAGCACGTCCTGACTACGTCGGCATGATCGGAAGCCGCCGACGCACGAACATCGTGCTCGAACGTTTGCGCGAGTCGGGCGTCGGGGCGGAAATGTTACGCGAGGTGCGCGCGCCCATTGGGTTGGACATCGGCGCGGTTTCGCCGGAAGAGGTCGCGCTCGCAGTGCTCGCAGAGATCGTCGCCGTGAGGCGCGGCGGCAGCGGAAATCCGCTCTCCGAGTGGCGGCGTCAATAGTAAAGTAGCTAAAAAACTGTAGCCACGCGCATCACACGAAAGAACACGAATATTGTTAGTGTTCTTTCGTGTGATGCGCGCGGCTACAGTTTTTGCATGGCCGGGTTTTCTTAGTTGCGCGGGCTAACATCAGCGATCTGCGCTGGCTTCGTTTCGTATTCGTCTGTCGTGGTTTCGGCGTCGGCTGCGCTGGCCGTCAAAGTCGCTTCCAGTTTCTTTCGTTTCTTCCCCATCATCATGCCGTGGACGGTCAGCACCGGGCCGATAAGCATGTAGCAAAATCCTGAAAGCGCGACGTATCCGGTAGTGTTGATGCTGGCGAGGCCGATTGAGAGCAGGCCGATGCAGATGTGCAGCAGATTCTCTTCCAACTCTGTGCGCGTGTCCAACACTTCGAGCCGGTTAAGTTCCAACTCGGCGCGTTTGGTGTGAGCGCGCAGGTAGAGCAGCGTGAAGACCGCGAAGACCGCCACGTAGCCGATGCTGAAGACGATCATCATCTTGCTCATCTGACTATTCGCTACCGGCGCAACCATCTCGCCCGTCGGCAAACGCACGCGGTTGTCAACGCCCAGCGCCATATTGACGAGCAACGTCCAGACGAACTTCAAAGGATAGACATAAAACAGCACGACGAAGAGCAGCACGGCGTTCAGAACGAACGTCAGCGCGTCGTTCAGACCATAACGGCGGAAGAATTTGTACTGCTGATACCAGACGAGGATCAGCATCGCGAAGCAGATGGCGAAGGCGATGAAGCCGCGCATCATCTCCATCAGCGCGTCGAACGTGCGTGGCACTTCGAGCGACACGACGAGGAGCGTGATGGCGAACCCGAACACCGCGTCGCTGAGCGCCTCGACGCGCGACACCTCGCGCCCGCGCATGCGAAACTTCGTGCTCACGCCGATCCCCTGCTCGATCAACTTTTCGCGAATCATCGTTGTTTGACCCTCTCGCGGGGCTCGCAGGTTAAATGACTGAATACTGTCCGTCGTCAGTGGTCAGTTGTCAGTTGTTTCGTGTGACCCGATTTGAGTCTCAATCTTTAGAGAGCGAGCTGCACGATCACATACAACGGACAACGGACAACTGACAACGGACAGCTTTTCATACATCATTTCTTTTTCGCGTCGAGATACTTTTGCGGGATCGGGTTCGCGGGGTCTTCGGCCTGCCAGAAGATCGTGACGACCCACCAGCGCTTGCCGTCGTTCATCAGTTGAATGCTGTTGATGCCGCGCACGAACGGCTTGGCGTCCGCCGTGTCGTGCCGACCTTCATAGACGCTGAAGACCTGCGCGATGTTGGCGAACGTCTCGACGTGGTTGGCGACGGCGCGCTCGAAGAATCCCTGCTCCTCCATGAACTTGCCCGACGACGTGATGAACTCTTCCGGCGTCAGTGCGCGCGAGACGAATTCTCCCGTCGGGCGTTTGAAGGTCGGGATGAGGCGCGCGCCCGGAATGAAGAGCGAACGGAAGCGATCCCAGTTGCGCGCCTTGCCCTTCGCGCCGGAGATGGAATCGTAGATGGCCGCGAGAATGGCGTCGAGCGAGTTAACGTCCGCAGGATTGGCCGCCGGAATCGCGGGCTTGTCGGTCGTAGGTTGCTGCATAGTTGGTGAGCTGCCCGGCGGCGTTTGAGTTGATTGCGGTTGCGCCGGCTGCGTTTGAGTTGACTGCGCACGAACCTGTGACGTGGTGGTCGCCGCACCGTGGCAGACGACGAGAATCAGGCAAACACTTATGATGAACGAGGTCAGGCGCGTTTGAGTTCTGTGCATGAAAAATCTCCTGTAGGTTGAGATAAAAGCTGAGACGCGGAAGCGTCGGCTTCATACGCGTGCCGCGATTAGACCACGACTTGAGGCCGCGTCGCAAAACCTCTTATTCGTGGGGCGGCGCGTAAAAGTTGCGCTAAAGTTGGGAGGGAGACGGCGAGAGTTTGAGTCGGACGCCCTTCCGGTGTTATCAAGTTAAATCATGCCCGCATTCGTTGAGCCAAACGCGCCGCAAGCCACTCGTTCGAGCGAGATGTTTCGCGCGCTCACGCATCGCAACTTCCGTCTGTTCTGGGCGGGTGCGTTCCTCTCGAACATCGGCACCTGGATGCAGACGGTGGCGCAGGGCTGGCTCGTCCTGAAACTCACGAACTCCGCCTTCTGGCTCGGAGTTGACGGCTTCGCCGCCACGTCGCCCGGCCTCGTCCTGACGCTCCTCGGCGGCGTCTACGCCGACCGCATAGACCGCAAGCGCCTGCTCATCTTCACGCAGGCGGGCGCGGGGCTGACCGCGCTCGCGCTCGCGCTCCTGATCGCCACCGGCGTCGTGAACGACGCGGCGGACGTGTGGATTATTTTGCTTGCCTCGTTCATCACGGGCTGCTGCTTCTCGCTCGCCTCGCCTTCCTATCAGGCCATCACGATTGACCTCGTCGGGCGCGAAGACTTGTCGAACGCCATCGCGCTCAACTCGACGCAGTTTCAACTCTCGCGCGTCGTCGGCCCCGCGCTCGCCGGAGTCGGCTTCCAACTCTTCGGGCTGGCGGGCTGCTTTTTCGTCAACGGACTGTCGTTCGTCGCGATCATCTTCGCGCTCGCGCTCGTGCGGATCGAATCGCCGGACGGAACCACGGTCGTTCCGCGCGCCGCAGGCGAACGGCAGTCCATGTGGCTCGATCTGACGAACGGCTTTCGCTACGTGCGGCGTCGCGGGCGCGTCTCGATGCTGCTCTTGATCTCTGCGGTGGCGAGTCTGTTCGGCGCGCCCTACATGACGCTGATGCCGCTCTTCACGCGCGACGTGCTCGGCCTCGGCGAAACCGGACTCTCCGTGATGATGGGCACGGCGGGCGCGGGCTCTTTCTTCGCCGCGCTGATGCTCACCTTCCTCGGCAACCTGCGCGCGAAAGGTCTGTTCGTGCTCGGCGGCTCGGCGGCGTTCGGCGCGTGCATCATAGGGTTTTCGCTGTCGCGCAATTTGCCGCTGTCGCTCGTGATGCTGTTCGGCATAGGCTTCTCCATCGTCTGCTCCATCGCCGTCACGAACATGCTCTTGCAGGAACTCGTGACGGACGAGATGCGCGGGCGCGTGATGAGCATGTTCATGCTCTCGTTCATCGGCGCGTGGCCGATAGGCAGTTTCCTCGCCGGAGTCGCCGCGCGCCGCTACGGTGCGCCCTACACGCTCGCCGCCGGAGGACTCTTCATCGTCCTCTTCATCGCCTATAACGCCGTGCGCCACCCGCGCCTGCGCGCGATGAGCTGACAACCAAAATCGTAAATCGTGAATCGTAAATCGTGAATAGGAGATGAACGTAAATCGTGAATCGTGAATCGTAAATAGAAACTGCTTTTCTCTATTCACGATTTACGATTCACGATTCACGGCTTTTGAATCTATTCACGATTTACGATTCACGATTTACGTTCTTCTCGCAAGAAACCCGCGCGCGGTCGTTCTAGTTGATGGGAGCGGCCAAAAATGTGCCCACCCGTCGTCAATTTGGATTTTCGAGGAGAACCGCTTTATGCGCCGTAGCCGACAGTTTGCCGCCAGCCTCTTTTTCAGCTTCCTGATCCTCTTCGCCCTGAGCGCCGCAACGCAAGCCTACGCGCAGGGCGTCATCGTGCCGCGCCCGTGCGAGACGTGCCCGCGCCCGCCGCGCCCCGTGCAGTTGCCGCCCGCGCTGCCCGTCAAGTCGATCAAGATTGACACAAAGGTGAACGCGCAGGTGGCGACCACGCACGTCGAACAAATCTTCCGCAACGACTCGGACGCCACGCTCGAAGGCACATATTTTTTCCCCATCCCCGAAACCGCTTCCGTCTCCGAGTTTGTCCTCTGGGACGGCGACCGCAGGCTCGTCGGCGAGGTGCGTTCGCGCGAAGAGGCGCGGCGCATCTACGATCAAATCGTGCGCAAGCAGCGCGACCCCGGACTCCTCGAATACGCCGGTAAAGATTTGTTTCAAGCCAGCATCTTCCCCATCCCGCCGCACGCGGACAAGAAGTTGGAGTTGACTTACACGCAGGTCTTGCGCGCCGAGTCGGGCACGGTCTCTTACCGTTACCCGCTCGGCACGAACCACAACCTCGCCTCAATCGGCAGGGTGTCGGGCACGCTTGAGATCGAGGGCAACAAGCCCCTGCGCAACATCTATTCGCCGAGCCACGCCGTTGACGTGCGCCCGTCGCAGGGCGGGCAACGTGCGCGCGTGTCGTTCGAGTCGGCGGGCGGGCGCGAGCCGCAGGACTTCCAACTCTTCTACACGCTCTCCAGCGAAGACTTCGGGATGTCGCTCCTGACGCACCGCGAGCCGGGCAAGGAGGGTTACTTCCTGCTGATGATCTCGCCGAAAGACAACTGGGCGGAGAACGAGTACACGGCGAAAGACATCGTCTTCGTGATCGACACTTCCGGCTCGATGGCCGAAGAAGGGAAGATGGAGAAGGCGCGCGCCGCGATGCTCTTCGGCGTCAAAACCCTGCGCGCCGAAGATCGCTTCAACGTCGTCTCGTTCGCGGGCGAGGAGCATCTGATGGAGGCCGGTCTCATCCGGGCGGACGAGCGCGGGCGCGCGCGCGGCGTGGAGTTCGTAGGGAAGTTGCAGCCCACAGGCGGGACGAACATCAACGGCGCGCTCCAAGCCGCGCTCAAACAATTCGACTCAAGCGACCGACCGAAGATGCTCGTCTTTATGACGGACGGGCTGCCGACCGTCGGCGTCACCAACCCGCAACTGATCATCGAAAACGCTCGCAAGGAAAGGACAGGTAACACGCGCCTGTTCACCTTCGGCGTCGGCTACGATGTAAACACCGCGTTGCTTGATCGGCTGGCGAGCGAGAACGGCGGCGCGGCGGATTATGTCGAACCGAAAGAAGACCTAGAGGTGAAAGTCTCCGGCTTCTTCTCGAAAGTCAATTATCCTGTGCTCACCGACCTCGCGCTCGACATGGGCGGCGTCGAAACCGATCTCGTCTACCCGCGCGCCATGCCCGATCTCTTTCGCGGCGCGCAGGTGACGCTGCTCGGTCGCTACCGCAACGCGACCGACCTCAATAATATTCGCCTGCGCCTGTCAGGCCGCAGCAACCGCGAGACGCGCAGTTTCGCCTACGAGAACTTGCGCTTTCCCGTCAACTCGGACGAAAACGAATTTCTGCCGCGCCTGTGGGCGACGCGCCGCGTCGGCTGGCTGATGGAGCAGATTCGCTCGAACGGCGAGGCGCGCGAATTGCGCGACGAAGTAGTTGACCTCGGCACGCGCTACGGCATCGTCACGCCTTACACCTCTTATCTCGCGCTCGAACCCGGCGCGGTGGCGACGGAGACCGTGACCGTTACAGGCACGGGGCGCGGCGGCGCAGCCCCGCTGAGGACTAACAACCAAATCATCTCAAGGCGCGACAGAAATCCTCCCCGCAAGATGACGCCGCAGTCGTCCGGGCGCAACACGGGCGGACTCACGGCAAACACGGCGAATGCTCCGGTGGTAGCCATGCCTGTTCCCACACCGACTCCGCCGCCGATGCCTGTGACGGGCGCGGCAGCCGTCAAGGACAGCAAGCGCGCGCGCGAGCAGCAAGAGCAACTGTTCGTCATTGACGGCGCGGACGCAGACTTATCCGCTAAGAGCGTCATGCGTAAGGTCGCGGACAAAACGTTCTACCTGCGCGACGAAGTCTGGACGGACGCCGACTTCAAGGCGGATGCGAAGTTGCCGGAAACCGTGCTCGTCTTCGGGAGCGACGCATACTTTGAACTCGTGAAACGCGAGCGCAAACTGGCCGAATTCTTCGCCCTCGGCGAGCGCGTGATCGTCGTCTATAAAGGACGCGTCTATCGCATCAACGCCGCGACGAACTAAGGCCAAAGGAAGGGAAAAGGGGAAGGGGTAAAGGGTAAAGGAGGAAGCACGACGCTTCTTTCTTCCCCTTTACCCCTTCCCCTTTTCCCTTTACCCGAATGCTTTCTCGGCCTTGTCTCGCAGCCCACGATTCGTGTAAAACAAAAGCCTACCTCACGCGCCGGAAATATCGTGCACAGGGCGTCCCTCGTTGTATCCGTAGTATCAAATCGTTTGGAGAAGACTGTCGAATGGGTGTTGAGAAAGTAGTGCGCGGCTTTTGCGTGCGGGGGGCGCGTGCGGCGTTGTTTCCGGCGTCGTGTGCGCTCGTCGTCGTCGTCGTGTTTGCGTTCGCGCGCGCCGGAGCGCAGGGCGACGGCACGGGGTGGAAGGGCACGCGGCACGGCGCGGCGGGCAAGGATTTGAACACAGTCTATTTCACGGACGGCAAGCGCGGCTGGATCGCGGGCGACGGCGGCCTCGTCTATCGCACAGAAGACGGCGGGCGCACTTGGGTGCAGCAGGCCGTCGGCACGAGGGAACCGATCAACGACCTCTACTTCCGCGACAAAGAGGACGGCTATCTCATCGCCGGAAGCGGCATCCTCATCACCGCCGACAGCGGGCGCACCTGGCGCGAGGCGCGGCGCTTCCGCCCCTCGGATTTCGGCGGCAGCGTGCCCGAACTCTACAGCGTGCGCTTTCCGAGCAAGAAGAAGGGCTGGATCGTCGGTTCGGTCAGCCGCCGCGATGTCGTCACAGACAGCCTCCTGCTCTACACGGACGACGCGGGCGCAACGTGGCGTCCCCAGAGCGCGCCCTCGCGCGACGAGTTGATTCATCTGGACTTCGCGGGCGAAAAACGCGGCTGGATCGTCGGCGCCAAAGGCACGATCCTCGCGACCACGGACGGCGGCGCAACCTGGTCGCGCCAGCGCGCGGGCACGAACGCGACGCTCTATCACGTGGACTTCGCAGACGACGAGCGCGGCTGGGCGGTCGGCGAGCGCGGCACGATCCTGCGCACGGTGAACGGCGGCGAGACGTGGACGCCCGTGGTCGTGCCCCGCGACCTCGCGCGCACGACGTTTTTGAGCGTGCGTTTCGTCGGCGACGAGCAGGGCTGGATCGTCGGGCGCGGCGGCGTCATCCTGCGTTCCGACGACGGCGGGCGCACCTGGACGCGGCAGGAGAGCGGCACGAAGCAGAACCTCTACGCGCTGTTCGCCAGCAAAAAACAGAACTGGGCGGTCGGCGGCGACGGGATGGTCTTGCAGTACGAGCGCTGAAAACAAGGGATGAAGGGTGAGGGATGAATGAAATCCTTCAAGCGTTTGAAGCGAACGAGCGTTTGAAGCGAAGGAGCGTTTACGATGAAAGACGTGCTTGAAGATTTCCGGCGCACGATTGAGACGAACGCCGCGCGGCTCGGC
Organism: Pyrinomonadaceae bacterium; assembly: GCA_035296385.1. Lineage (GTDB taxonomy): Bacteria > Acidobacteriota > Blastocatellia > Pyrinomonadales > Pyrinomonadaceae > JAIVJZ01. The sequence goes on from DATHBB010000249.1 coordinate 23,022, forward strand.
GCGCTCGACGAGGCGGACGTGCGCACGTCGCGCGGCGGCGACGCGTGGACGCCGAAAGAGATCGTCGGGCATTTGATCGACTCTGCGGCGAACAACCACGCGCGGTTCGTGCGCGCGCAGTTCACGGACGATCTCGTCTTCGACGGTTACGAGCAGGAGCATTGGGTGAGCGCGCAGCGCTACAACGAAGAGTCATGGCCGCTGCTCGTCGAACTCTGGAAGAATTACAACCTGCATTTGCTGCACGTCATGGCTTCCGCACAGGAGGAGAAGTTAACTCAACCGCGCACGCGGCACACGCTCGACAAGATCGCCTGGCAGGCAATTGATACGAGTCAACCGGCCACCCTCGAATATTTAATGACCGACTACATCGGGCACTTGAAGAGCCACCTGCGGCAGATATTTGTCGAAGACAAGTGAGTGTTTTAGGCGAGAATATTTTTAACCGCAGAGAGCGAAAGAGAAGACGCGAAGGGCGCAAAGTGGAGTAGTCACTTTGCGCCCTTCGCGTCTCTTTCGTTGACGTTATTCGCGGTTAAACTCTTTGCGGTCGCCGGTTCATTTCCCGCCCGCTCACTTCTTGCCTTGAAGCCCCTTGAGCAATTCCTCGCGGAAGTAGCCGACGGGGATCGTGCCCTGCTTCATAAAGAGGACGTGGAAGTCTTTCGGCGAGAAGCGTTCGCCCGCGATTTGCGCGGCGTCTTTGCGCAGGGCGAAGATTTGGTCTTTGCCGAGCCGGTAGGTGATGGCCTGCGTCGGCCACTTGGAATAACGGAAGATGGCCGATTCTGCGCTCTTGCAACTCGAACGCTTGGCGTCAGTCTTCGCAGTGTTCGTGTCGCGGCACGAGCCGGGCTGGAAGTCCACCACCTGCGAGAAGAGATCGACGGCGTCGTCGTAAGACATGCGACCGGTGTGCAGCCCCGTGTCTATGCGTACGCGCAGGTCGCGGTAGAGTTTGCCACGAAGTTGATAGAGGCGTTCTTCGGGCGTGTAGAAGCCCGTGGGGAAGCCGGGCTGCGGCTCGGCCATCAGCGCTTCGGAATAGAGCGCCCAACCTTCCGACGCCATCGAATCCTGCCACATCGAAGACGAATCTTCGACCGCGCCGGGCGTCAACCAGCGGACGGGCGCAATTTCTTCGCGATACTGCGTCATCACCTTGAAGTGCCAGTCGTGGCCGGGGAAGCCTTCGTGCGCCGAGAGGTCTGCGAGTGCGGAGCGGTTGTTGTCTTTGAGCGCGGCCTCGTCGTTGCCGGTTGTCGTCACGTAGAAGCGACCCACGCCCGTCGTCTTGAAGGGCGGCGCAGGGTAATAGGCCGCGCCGTCAATCGAGGATCGCAAAGGGGGCGGCGTCTCCACCACTTCCAACTTGTAATCGGCGGGCACGTCGAAGACGCCGGACTTGCGCCCGTACTCGACGAGACGAAACGCGGCCTCCTCGTACCACCTGACCATCTCCGCGTCAGACTTCGGGTAGTCCTTCCCCAGTTCCTCGAAGACCTTGAGCACGGCGGCCTCGCCCTCTTCGGGCAACTCCATCGTCTTCTTCTTGCCGATCTCGCGCGCGAGCGTGATCATCTCCTGCTGCGTCGAGTTCACAATCGCCATCGACTCGTCGAAGAGTTTGGCGGCGGTGGCCTCGGGCATGCGCAAGTTGTTCTTGATCGCCCAGTCGTATTCCGCCTCGCCCATCGCGTAGCGGTCTTGCGCAAACTGCGATTTCACCGCCGGCGCGTCCTTCCCCTTCTGGTCAAAGAAATTCTGCTCGATGAAGGCGCGCAATCCGCGATAGGCGGAAGACGCCTGTGCCGTCGCCTCGTTAAGCTGCTTGAGAAGTTCGTCGCGCTGCTCGCCGGTGACGCGTTCGAGGGCGAGTTTGGGGAGCGTGGAGGCGAAATATTCGGCGTTGGCTTCCGCCGTCGTGATGCCGTTGCGGAGCAGCATGCGGTGGTCGGGGGTGTTGCCGGATTTGATTCCGGCGGCGAGTTGTTCCTGCGCGACCTGCATATACTTCGGCACGGCCTGCACGCGCCGTACGACGAGCGACCATTCTTCGGGCGTGCCGTAACTCTTTTCGCCCGTCTGCGTCATGCCTTGCAGTTGCCAGTCGATGGCGCGGAAGGGTTCGTCCGTGTAGGTGTCGAGCGCGCGCTGTTGATACTTGCGCGTCGCGTGCTGGCGGAGCAGAAAGCGTATTTGCGCGAGCGCGACTTCGCGGTCGATGCGAAGCGCGGGCGTGAGCGTGTCGGGGGCGATGGCGTCGAGAGATTTTTGCGTCTCGGCGAGCCATTTATCTTCCGCTTCGATTGCGGCGGCGGAATGGTCGCGCAATTGGCCGTCCACTTCGCGCAGGGCGGGATCGAGTCCGGCGCCGCCGAGGTAAGTGTTGACGGTCGGGTTGCGGCGCAAAAACTCGCGCACGTAGGCGTCGTGAATGCGCTTGAAATTCTGGTCGCCGCCGAAGGTTTGCGCCTGATTCGTGTTCTGCTGCGGCGTCGGCTGCTGCGGTTGTTGGACGCAGGCCGACATGGCGGCGACGGTGGCGACGAGCGTGGCCGCGTGTAAGAAAAGTTTTCGCATCTGCTGTCGTCTCCGTGGGTAAAACGCTCAAAGGTCAATGAAAACGGGGATAAGACGCGTTTGAAAAACGGGGCAACCTCGCGCCCGCGCGCGTGCATCAGAACTGGCGAGCATAGCATGACCCAATGAATCGCCGAGGGGGCGATTCGCAAAGTTGGGCAATTCTCCTGTGGTTTCCGCCCGGTGTGAGAGCACACACCGGGCGGTTTTTTTGTGTTTGTCCGTTGTCAGTCGTCAGTAGTCCGTTGTTTTTTGTCTATGGCAGGTTGTCACCTTCATCTTTAGCGTCTCGCTTAAGTACCACTAAAACAACGGACAACTGACGACTGACAACGGACTACTGACTAATCTTTCGCCCCGTGAACATGAGCGGCGGGACGATGGGCATGTTGGTGCGGATCGTGCCGCTGAGGTTGTCGCCTTCGCGGCGGCCTTCGATGTTGGCTTGAATCGCCATGCCTTGAATCTTGAGCGCGAGGGCGGCGTTGAAGATGTCGCCGCTGAGCGCGATGGTGTCGAGTTGCGCGTCGCCGAACGACGAACTCATCTTGCCGCGAAGCGCGCCGCCGTCCTCGTCCACGATGAGCGTCGCCGTCTGCGGCCCTAGGGGCGACGTGATCTCCAGTTGCCATGTGCCGACGAACCCGGCGCTGTCTCCTGCTGGTGTTGTGCTGCTCATATCTCTCCCGTTAGTTGTAGTTTCAATTGACGCGTGCGGCGCACCCGTGCGGCGCTGCCCCGCGCTGTCGTATATCTCGATCTCTTCCGCGTAATCTTTGATCTCGTCCGTGAGCGCGTCCGCGTCGCCGACGATGACGATGGCCGCGCGCTCGGGCGTGACGACGCGGCGCGCGACGCGTTGCACTTCTTCGCGCGTCACCGCAGAGACGCGCTCGCGGTAGGTTTGCAGATAGTCGTCCGGCAGATCGTGCATCTTGATCTGGATCAACTGATCGATCATGCCGTCGAGCGTCTCCAGACGAATGGGGAAGATGCCCGTGAGATAACTCTGCGCGTCGGCGAGTTCCTTCTCGGTGACGACTTCCTCGCGTATTCGTTCGAGTTCGTAGAAGAACTCTTTGAGCGATTCGCCCGTGACGGGCGTGCGCACTTCGGCGGTGGCGCGAAAAGTTCCGGCGTTGCGGCGCGTGTCGAGTGAGGTGTAAGCGCCGTAGGTGTAGCCCTTGTCTTCGCGCAGATTCATGAAGATGCGCGAGGAGGCGTTTGCGCCGAGGATGGTGTGCATGACGAGCGTGGGGAAGTAGTCGGGGTCGGTGCGCGTGATACCGAGGTTTGCGATGACGATGTTGGACTGCGCGGAGCCGGGGCGATCCACCAGGTAGAGAGAGCGCCGCGCGCGCGGGGGGGGCGCGGGAAACTCCGTCGCCTCCACTTCGCCCGCCGTCCACGCGCCGAACAGTTCCTCGATGCGCGCGAGCGCCGCCTCGCGCCGGATGTCGCCGCCGACGATGAGCACGGCGTTGTTGGGGATGAAGCGGCGGCGGTGGAAGCGCACGAGGTCGTCGCGCGACATGGCGGCGATGGATTCGGGCGTGGCCGAGATGATGCTGTAAGGGTGTTCGCCGTAGATGACGCGCGCGAGTCGTTCGTTGGCGAGGAAAGAAGGCTGGCCGCGCTGCGCGATCAGGTTTTGCAGCGCGTTCTGCTTCGTCAACTCCAACTCGTCTTCGGGGAACGAAGGCCGGAGCGTGATGTCGGCCATCAACTCAAGGATTTCGTCGTTGAACTGCGAGAGCGAGGAAGCGGCGACGGTCGTGTTGTCGGAACTCGCGCCCGCGCCGAGCGTCGCGCCGAGTCGCGCGACGGCGTCCGCGATCTGGCGGCTCGTGCGCGTCCCGGTGCCTTCGTTGAGCATGCCGGTCAGGATGTCAGTCAGGCCGGGCAGCGCGGGCGGGTCGTGCGCGTCGCCCGTGCGGAAGGCGAGGCGATAGGTGACGAACGGCAGGCGCGTGTTCTCTACGAAGACGACGCGCAGGCCGTTCGCGAGCACGGTCTCCTCAGTCGCGGGCAGATTCAGAGGGCGCGGCGCGAGCGGTGCGGGCGGCTCGCGGCGGAAAGTTTCGAGTTCTGTGTCGGGCATCATATGAAAACAGTGACAAGCGATATGTGACAGGTGACGAGATAAGAACGGGTTTCAAGTTTCAGGTTTCAAGTCTCAGACTGAGATTCCTTGTTTTTAACTTGTCACTCGTCACTTGTCACTCGTCACTGGGGTCATTGGTGTTTCGGTCGGGGGGGCGGGTTCCGGCGTGGGCGGATGCGTGGGCACCTGGGGTGGCGGCGCGCCGGGCTGTTCCGCTTCGTCCGAGCCTTGCGTGTCCGCCGTCGATGCCGGAATGGGTTCCGCCGCCGCTGCGCCTTCGGGCGCGGGCGTGACTTCGATGAGCGCGTGATTGTCCGTGTGGAGATAGCGCGCGACCACGTCCTTGATCTGTTCGGGCGTGACGGCCAAGTAGCGTTCGATCTCCGTGTTGATGAGATGCGGGTCGCCGTCGTAAAGCGTGTACTCGGCGAGCCGCTGCGCGCGATACATCGTCGTCTGCCGCCCGCGCACGGAGTCGTTCAGGAGTCCGTTGCGTAGTTTCTCCATCTCCTCGGCGCTCGGCCCTTCGGTCGCGAGGCGCGCGATCTCTTCGTTTATCGTGCGGCGGATTTCGTCGGTCGTGCGACCGGGCTTGGGGATGGCGAACAGGTAGAGCGACGAAGGACCGCGACGCTCGCCGACGCCGCCCTGCACGGCGACGACCGACTCGTCGCCTTTAACGAGTTTTTGATAGAGCCGCGAGCTTTCGCCTTCGAGCAGGAGTTCGCCGGCGAGCGTTAAGGCGTAAGCATCCGGCGTGCGGCGCGCGGGCGCTTTCCAGCCGAGCATGAGCGCGGGCAGTTGCGCAAACGGATCGCGATAGGTCTCGAAGGGCGTGGCGATCTCTGCCGGTTCGCTCACGTCAACTGAGGGCGGCGCGGGCTGGCGCGGTATGGTGGCGAAATATTTTTCGACGAGCGCACGCGCCTCCTGCGGATCGAAGTCGCCGCAGATGACGAGCACGGCGTTGTTCGGCGCATAGTAGATGCGGAAGAACTCGCGTATGTCTTCGATGGTCGCGTCGTCGAGGTCCTGCATCGAGCCGATGGTCGAGTGCGCGTTCGCGGGGTTCTTGTAGATGAGTTCGTTGAGGCGCAGGAAGGCGTTCGAGTAGGGGCGGTTGTCGTAGTTGAGCCGCTTCTCCTCCTGCACGGCGTTGCGCTGGTTGTCCAAGTTCTCCTGCGTCACTTTCAGAGAGCGCATGCGGTCGCTCTCCAGCCAGAGCGCGAGCGGGAGTTGGTTGGCCGGAAGCGTCTCGTAATAGTTGGTGCGCTCGGTCGAAGTCGTGCCGTTCATCGTGCCGCCGGAATTGAAGATGTACTGGAAGTGCGCGGCTTTGGGGACGTTCTCCGAGCCTTGAAACATCATGTGCTCGAAGAGGTGCGCGAAGCCCGTGCGCCCCTCGCGTTCGTTGCGCGAGCCGACATCGTAATAGACGCAGACGGAGACGACGGGGACGACGTGGTCTTCGCTCAAGACGACGCGCAGGCCGTTCTCAAGCGTGAATTGTTCGATGGGAATGTGCGGCAGTGTGAAGCTAGCGGACAAATTAAGACCTCAGAATAAATTGAAATTATAAATAAGCGTGACGTATTGCGAGACGGGGCGACCGTCTTTCCGCGCCGGTTCAAATTTGATCTTGCGCGCCGCCTTGATGGCCTCCTCCGTCACCCCATGAGGCAAACCTTCGAGCACGTCTATCTCGTCGCGGACTCTGCCGTCCGCACCGAGGATGATGCGGAGTTTGACTTCCCCCTCGACCCCGTAAGGACGCGCTCCGCGCGGATAGCCCGGGAGCGGATTCGACTTGATGACGGCGCGCACGCTGACTTCCTTGCTCGTAAACACCTTCTCGCCGCCCCCGTCGCCGTCGGCTTGCGCCGCGCCACCGTCAGCGCGCGGCTTGTTCTTTGATTCGTCGTCCTTTGGTGCGTTGCGCGCTTCCTCTTTCGCCTCAGACTTCTCAGACTTCTCCGCGCGTTCTTCCTTCGTCGGCTCAGCGCGGCGCGCGCGTCCGGATTGCGCGAGGGCGACGGGCGCGAACGCGTACGCGAAAGCACAGATGACGATGGCGAGGCCGAAAACGCGTTTCATAACTCTTCCGAAACTTTGAAGGCCGGAGCGCGAAAGTGGTTGTCAACACAGGCGCGCACTTACACTAAGAGCTTTAAGTTTGCGGCGGCGTGTTGATCATGCCGCGCAGTTCGGCGCGCAGGCGTTCGATCTCGTGTAGTTTTTGCTGCACGCGTTCGAAGAGCGGGGTCTGCGATTTGATGCCCTCGTCGATGAGAAAAGCGGCGGCCTCGGCGCGCGAGCGGAAGACTCCCGCCTGCACCAGATTCTCCAGTTTCTCCTGCGCCTCGTGCGAGACTTTGACGGCCACGACATAGTCGTCCTTCGCGGAGATGGCGCGCTCGATGGTGCGGCTGATGTCGCGCCCGATGGAGGAGAGCGATTCGGGGATGCGCGAGGCGATGTCGCGCACGGAAGAAGACATGCGTTCGCGGTCTGCGGCGTGTTCGCCCGCGTCGTCTTCGTCGCCATCGCGCAGCATCAAGTCGTCAATCATCTCGCCCTGATTTGCGGCGGGGTCGTGCTGCGGCGGGCGGTTCGGGTTGTTCGGATCGTAAGGGCTGCTCATACGATGAATCTCCTTCGTTTCGGTTGACGGACGCGCGCGTGTCAAAAAGAGCGTCGCGCGCCTGTCGTGCTTTTCGTGCAATGTGATTGCTGTTCGCTAAACGTCATTTTAAGTTATCGGAGTGAAAGTAACAAACAGCCGCCCCGAATGAGGAAGGGGAAAGGGTAAGGGGGAAAGGGTAAGGGGGAAAGGGTAAAGGTAAAAAGCGACTTCCGCTAATTCGTTTCTTCTGTTTTAACCTTTACCCCTTACCCTTTTCCCTTTCACCGTTTCCTACGTTCGTATCCGAGAAAATGGACGCTAGCGTCCGGCGCGAGACGCAACCTTGCCGCCTTTTCGCTCATCCAGTACTATACAAAAACTGCCATCGGCGGCGGTCGCATTCGGTCGGCCACGCTTCCGGCGCGTGTTCATCTCGGTCTCAGCGGAAAAATCGTCTTAAGAGGTTTGCCTGTAGTGAAACAAAAACTTTCATCCGCCCTCGTCGCGCTTCTGCTCGTCGCGCTTTCGCTCCCCACGTTTGTTTTGGGACAACAACCCGCCGCGCCCGGCAGAACCGGCACGCCGCAGGGTCAACAGCAGATGCCGCCTAACGTCGGCCCTTCGGCGCGCAGGCCGCGCCAGCGCGTCCCCGCTTCGTCCGGCGCAACCGCCGCCATCGAAGAGGACTTCGCGGAGGCTCTCAGCATCGTGCAGGAGAACTATGTTGACGGCGTCAAGATCGACTATAACGCCGCCTTCAAGTCGTCCATCATAGGCATGCTGCGCTCGCTCGACCCGCACTCGAACTACTACGACTCGAAAGAATTCGAGGAACTGCAAGCCGACTGGCGCTCCGAGTATTACGGCATCGGCGCGACCATCGGCGACCGCACCATCGGCGGGCAGACCGACACCTACATTCTCGCCACCTTCCCCGGAGCGCCCGCCACGCGCGCCGGGCTTCGCTTCGCAGACCGCATCGTCGAAGTGAACGGCGAGGCCATCAAGGGCAAAAATTCGAGCGACGTGCGCGACCGCCTGCGCGGGCCGAAGGGTTCGACCGTCAAGGTCACGGTCGAGCGCGCTTCGACGAAGGCTCTGGAGACGGTTGACATCGTGCGCGACGCCGTCGGCCAGCCGACCGTGCCCGACGCCTACATGCTCAAGCCCAACGTCGGCTACATAGACATGACGCGCGGCTTCAACCGCTCGACGGCTGAAGAGTTCACCAACGCCTTGGAAGATTTGCACAAGCAGGGCATGACCTCGCTGGTCCTGGACCTGCGCGGCAACCCGGGCGGCTTGCTCGATCAGGCCGTCAAAGTCGCCGAGCGATTTTTGCAGCGCGGTCAAGTGATCCTCTCGCAAAAAGGGCGCGTCGAGGGCAGCGCGCGCACGTATGAATCGCGCAACAGTTCGCCCGATAACGTGCCGCTCGTCGTCCTGGTCAACCGCAACTCCGCTTCGGCCTCCGAGATCGTCGCGGGCGCGCTCCAGGACCACGACCGCGCGCTCATCATCGGCGAGACGAGCTTCGGCAAGGGTCTCGTCCAGAGCATCATTCCGATGGAGTACGGCACGGCGGTGACGCTCACCTCCTCGAAGTACTACACGCCTTCGGGTCGCCTCATCCAGCGCGACTACACCAACGAAGGTCTCTACGATTACTACACGCGCGGCGGCGTCGGCAGTCTCGACGACGAGAAACGTGCGGCGGCTCCGGCGAAGCCCGCGGGGCCTGAGAGTTTGACCGACACGGGGCGCAAGGTTTACGGCGGCGGCGGCATCGCGCCCGACGAGCCGGTCAAGCCGCGCACCATCGAACCGGCGCAGCAGCGCATGGTCGATCCGATCTTCGCCTTCGTGCGCGAACTCGTCAACGGTCGCATCAAGGGTTTTGAGGACTACAAGATCGCGCGCCCGATTGATTTCACGCACGACATCAAGGCCGAGGATTATCCCGTGACGGACAACCTCTTCAAGTCGTTCAAGGCATTCGTGGCGGCTGACGAGACGTTCAAGGTCAAAGAGGCGCAACTCGACCGCAGCCGCGATTTCATCACGCGCCAGATGCGCTACGACATCGCCACCGCCGCTTACGGCACGGTGACGGCGTCGCAGGTGCAGGTGGCCGACGACCCGCAGGTTGCCAAGGCCATCGAAGTGCTGCCGCGCGCGAAGGAACTCTCCATCGCCGCCACGCGCGGGCGCAACCCCGAACGCAAGACGTTTGAATAAAGCGCGTCCGCTCGATTAGTTAAAAAAGAAGAGGCCGTCAACTATCGAAGTTGACGGCCTCTTCGCTTTCGCCCTTTAACTGCGCTTTTATTCGCCCGTCCGGTAGTGCGGCGCGTCAACGGGCTTTGACTCGGGCGAGCCTTTCTGGCGCAGCCAGACCGTGAGCAGCACCATCAGGCCGATGGCGAGAAACTCGCTCTGCCAGTTTTGCAGCGACTCTAACCAGAAACGCGAGGTGCCCATGTAGGCGAAGGTGGAGACTTGTTCGCCCGCCTTGCCGTGTTCGATCTGGTCTTGATTATATTCGCCCGCACCGCCCACGGCGTGCAGCCAGAAGGAGATGAGGAAGAGTATGATGAAGGTGAGGCTCAGGGAGTTTTCATACAACTTCAAAATGAAACCGCCGCTCCTGACAGGCCACGGCGCGTTTCGTTTGTCGCGCGCATGGCGCGGGTCGCGGTCAACCGCTTCTTCCTTGTCGGGGTCTTTCGATTCCGCGGAGCCTTTCTGGTAGAGAAAGATCGTGAGCACGATGAAGACGAACATTTGGAGAAACTCGCTTTCCCAGTTCTCCATCGTGGCTTCAAGAAAATGTGTGGTCAGTAAATACCCGGCGTAAGTGACGGTGGGCTGCCCGTGCTCCTGCTGACCGTTGTTATATTCGCGCTGGCCGACGATTGATTGGCCGACGATGAGCGTGAAGAAGAACAGCACGAAGAGCACGAGCGACAGCCCGTTGTTGCGAAAAAAGCGCGACATAGTTTTCTCCTCAAGTCGAAAAACTTTTTAGTTATCAACTCGTGCGGCTCGCGCCCGCTGCTACTCGCTTTTTGCGAACTGCTGCGACTGCGGCTGCGGCTTCGCTTCCTCGTCCCCGCCCGGTCGTTTCAACTCGTCGAAGTTTATTTCGTCCGAAGGGCGCGTGTCGGCCTTCAGTACGCGCTGCATGTGTTTGAGGGCGTGCAGGTTTTCGTCGGCGTCGGATGAAGCGACGCAGTCGGAGGGGATGACGAGATGAAAGTCGCGCATGTGTGCGTCGTTGGCGGTGAAGAGGACGCAGATGTCGCCGGTGAGTCCCGTCAGGATGAGAATTTTTACCTGTAGGTATTCGAGCAGCGTGTCGAGCGTGGTGGAGAAGAAGCCGGAGTGTTTGGGCTTGAGCACGAAGTAGTCGTCTTCCTCCGGCTTCAACAATTCGGCGACGGGCTTGCCGCACACGTCCTCTTCGAGACAGTGTTTGAGCACGGAGTTGAAGTCCGACTGCCACTTGCCGAAGTTGTCGTTGACGTAGATGACCGGCACTTGCGCCTGCTTCGCACGACGCTTCAAGGCGGCCAACTTCCCGGCCATCGGCAGCGCGTGTTTGAGCACCTCTCTGCCGCTGCTGAATTCCAGATCGTTGATGACATCGATGAGCAACAAGGCGACTTCCGCCTTGTCGGGCACGAACCCGTGCAGGTCTTCGTTTTTCGCAGGCACGCCTTCTCCCCACCCTTCCGGCACGTAGAAATTACAGATCGCTCGTAGAGCGATATTAACCGAACTGCCGGTAAAAAGGTGAACGAAAAGCTGTCAGTAGTCCGTAGTCAGTAGTCCGTTGCATGTGGCCGAACAACGACAGGCTGAAAATGAAACATTCAAGATCGGGCAGCACGAAACAACGGACAACTGACTACGGACTACTGACAATTTCAGACGTAAGCGGGGGCTTTCGCCTCGCTCCGCCGCTTGCGCCACACGGCGAGCAGCGCGCCCATCGAGAGCAGCGCGACGAGGTGATAGCCGACGTTGATGAGGTAGAGGCCGAGCGGGCGAAACTCGAAGAAGACGGTGTTCAGGTTGCTCGTCACGATGAAGCCGAGCCAGAGCCAGAGGCCGGTCTTCGCGCCGTCGCGCGCGTTCTCCGCGCCCGCGTAGCGTACGATGTGCGCGAGCACGTAGGCCGCGACGAGCGAGCCGACGAAGGCCAACGCGAGTTGGAAGACAGCGCCCTCCGCCTCTATGCGCGCGACTTGCTCGGGCGACCAGCGCATGATCGAGATGAACTTGCCGCCGAACAGCAGAGGCGAATACCAGAGCCCGCCGAGCACCCAGTACACAAGCGCCGAAGCCGCGACTGCCGCGTAGTTGATCTTCATGTCATTCTCTCCGTTCAAGGTTTGGACCGCACGCTTATTTGACCGTCTGGTCGAACTGCATGATCCCGAAGACGTTGCCCTCGGTGTCTTCGCAATAGGCGATGTAGCCGATGCCCGGCACAGTGCCCTTCGGGATGACAACTTTACCGCCGTGCTCCGTTATCTTCTGCGTGTAGTCGTCAACGGAAGGCACGTCAATCGTGTTGATGGTGGAAGTGGGCAGAGGATTGTCGGAACGGTTCATTAAGCCGCCGTTAATGCCCGGCTGCCCCTCCTCGCCCGTCATCAGCAGCCAGTAGCTTTGCGGCCCGTCCCACTTCTGCGTCTTCCATCCGAAGACCTCGTCGTAGAATTTCACGGCGCGTTCGGGGTCGTCCGCGCCCAGTTCAAAATGTATAACTCTCGGCATGTTAGGTTTTCTCCTTTTTCGCTGTTGGTCTGTAGTTAGAACGGAACTTCAAACTACGCGTTATAGCGCCGCGCGCGAGTAGTACGGGGCGCGGCACATTCCATGCGAGGCGATTTCGTTCGACCGTTCCCGCAAACTTCGGCGCGGAACGTGACGGACGAATCCGGCGCGTTGCCGGATCGCAGCGAGGGTATTTTTCCTGTTATGGCGAGGGTATTACTATGGCGACCGTTAAGACGTGTAGGGTCGCCTGGTCAGGCACAGCCCGAAAGGTGCGCGGGCTTCTTCATTGCCTGTTAAAACCGGATAGCTGAAATCTTTTTCGTTCGGGATAAAAAGAAAGGTGAGTCTCCCCCTTGATTTGAAAACTCACCTTTCAACCCGCCCCTTGTTCGCTCTGTTGCGCGGTCGCTTTCTCACGAGCAACTGCGCCACTTCCTTTAGTGTGAGGCGAGCCACTCATTGAACACTGCCGCCTCTTCCTGCTTGCCGCTCCAACGCGCGCGGTTCTTGCCCGTCAGCGCCAGGACCATCGCCTGATGCTGCCCGGCGCGGTCGCCGAGGCGCTCGAAGTAGTTGTAGAGCCGGTCAATCTTCTGCACCGACTCGCGCGCCGCATCCAGCGTTTTGAACGAGAGCACGTTGCGAAAGAAGCGCGTGTAGACGTTCTGCTCGCGCCCCGTTGTCGTGTAGAGATCGAAGTATCCCGTCAAGAAACCCGCGGACTGCAAGACCTGCGCGACGTAAGAAGGACGCGCGCCGACTTGCCGCACGATCTGCGCGATGTCGGTCGTGCCCGCTTCGTAGAGCGCGAGAATCTGCTCCTTCTTCGTGCGCGACTCTTCGTGATCCTCACGAGCCGTCTCTTCACGTTCGTGCTCGACAACACCGGCGGCTTCACGCGTCGCGTCGGCGTATTCGAGTTCAAACGTCAGGGGCTGTTCCTGAATCAATTCTTCTGTCGTCATCATCTTTAACCTCTTACTTCCCGGAGCCGTCGCGGGCGAGGCAGGTTTGACCCGTCGTAACTGCTTGTCGCTGCCGCCTCGCCGCGATCCGTGCTCCCCTTGGATATCCGATTTAGCTCGCGCGGCGCATCGGCTGTTGCTGCTCCGCCGCTCCGCCCTGCAAGTTCTTCAAGTGGTCGATGAAGGATGACGCAGCCTTCTTCGACAACTCTTCCGTGCGGCAGCGAAGCACCTGCTGGCACTCCTCTTCGACATCGACGCCCGCTTCGCGTGCGAGCGCGCGGATCATGCCGAGCTGCTTCGGCGTGACGAGGTCGCCCATAGACTTCGCCAGCGGGTCGCGCGGAAATTCGCTCTGCGGTGCCGAACCCGTCTGCTCTATAACTTCCGACTCGCGCTGGTAGAGTTCGCGCCCGATGCCGAACTTGATGGCCGCGCGCTTCAGAGCGTCGTGCTCGGCCTTCTTGATGCCCGTCTCGTTGTCCGCCGTGCCCGTGCCGACGCCTTCACGCGTGACGCCGTCAATGGAGATCGCGGCGGTGACGGCGACCATGTCGCCGATCTGCACGATGCCGCGAACGGAGTGCGACCAGGTGGGGGCGACGCGGTCGAGGAGGTCTGCGACCGTGTGCCACTCGACGTATTCGACCATGTGCGTGTTGCCGTTGCGGTCGCGCCAGCCCTCGCGCGTCTTGATGAACTTCGGCTCAATCGGCTGACGCAGAGTGCGCAGAGTGTTCGTGAACGCGAGCGGCACAACAGGCGCGCTCGACGCGTTCAACGCCTGTGCGTGCTCTTCCGCGGTGACGAAGTCCAGATCATCTTCCGGCTCGATCACGGCTGTTGCTTTTCTGTTACTCATCTCTTCTTGCTCCTTTTCCGTGTTGTGATCCGCAAGCGAACTCACCGTCGGCTGCGCGAACGCTGTGGTCGCGGCGATGTCGCCGCCCGCGTCTGCCGCCTCTGGCTCGTCCTGCTCCCGTCCAAAACGCGTCGTCGCTGTAGTAGTAGCGTCGGCCTGACGGCTCTCGACTTCTGCTTGCGGCGCTCTGCGCTTCTCGGATGCGGTCGTGTTAGTGTCGGGCGTCTCCGCCGTTACGTTCGCCGCCGCGCTTGCGGCAGGCTTCTCCGTCGGCTGCTGCTTCGTCACAGCTTCCGAATTACGTGCGAGCAGCGAGTGTTTGACGGCGAGTATGTGCTCGCAGCGAAACTGCGCGTCCTCTGCCGACTGCTCCTCGAACTCCAGACAAGAGCAACGCACTTTGCCCGCGTCGTCGCGCCAGACTTCGTAGCTGCTGCGTTTGCCGCGCAGAGAGGGCGTCGTCACGCGAAAGCGGTCGCCTTCGCGCGTCACCAAGCCCATCGCCGCGATCCCCTGCGCGCGTTTGTCGCGCATGATCGCTTTCTTGTCGGTCGTCGTCGTGTTGGTCGCGGTTGCTGTTGCCATGATTGTTAACTCCTTCAAAATCCTCTCGAAACTTAAGCCGCGCGCTCAACGGGCATTTCGCTCACCGTCTGCTGCTGCTGCGCCTGCTTGCTCGTTTGCACCTGACCGACGACAGCCGAACGCTCGGCCAGCCTGCGCTCAAGGTCTGTGATGCGCGCTTCCAATTCCTCCACGCGCCGACCCTGCCGGTGCACCGTCTTGAACAATCCGTCGAATGTCTCCCAGATATAAGATGAATCACCCATGTTAAATATGCCTCCACTTCTGATGGTGGATGATTTTTGAGATATACCCCTTGTACACGCCATATTCATCGGCAAGTTGTTGCATTGTTATTTTGAACATTTTCCGATTCTCATAACGGCGCCGAATCTCTAATACATCCTTTTCACTCAACTTGAGCGGGTGCGGGTTGCGACCCTTACGCCTCATGTCCTGGATATTTTCTTCCTGCGTACCTAAGAATAAGTGGCTAGGGCGGCAGCATGGCGGGTTGTCGCAACGATGGCAAACTCGCAAACTGCCTGGTATCGCGCCATGTGTTAGCTCGTAAGCCACACGGTGAGCGTACCGATTCTTGCCATCTCTCCATATAACGCCATAACGCCCATCCCGTATGTGACCGCACCAGAGCCAGCACCCGTCTGCCGTCTGCGACATCTTGACTAAAGACCAGAAGCGTTCAACGAAATCGCTTCCTAGCTTGCGAGTCAATACATATGATGTGTCAAGCATCTGTTTCATACGTGAAACAGTGTACCATGAGACATTTTTTGTTGCAAGCATAAAACAAGGTCTTGCGTCTGGGATTTTCCTGTGATATGGTCTGGCGTTAGAGGAGGGGCGTGTGCCCGCTCTTGAGAGGCGGGGAACACGCTAAGAAGGAGGCCAAAAACATGGCAGAATCAGGAAAAAGTCTGGTAAATACAGTGGAACTGGGGCGTGCTATACGCCGCAAACGCGAGGAAGCGGGCTTGAGCCTGCGCGACGTGGCGAATGAGACGCAGGTGTCTGCCTCGACGCTTTCGCGCATCGAAAACGGCACGGGCAAACCCGACGCCGACAACATCGCGCGCTTAACCTCTTGGCTCGACATGCCAATGGAGCGCATCATGTCGGGGCGTCAACCGGACGCCGACGGCAACGACCCGGCCAAAGCGGTCGTCTACTTCCCGCACGAGGCCACGCCCGACATCGTCGAAGCGCACCTGCGCGCCGACCGCAACCTCTCCGCGGAGACCGCCAAAGCCCTCTCCGAACTCTTCCGCGTCGCCTACGCCCAATTCAGCCACCCCGGCGAAGACCCACGCGAGCGCAACAAGCGGAAGTAACCGGCAACGTCAGTTCTCAAGTTTATTAGGCGCTCAACTCCGGCGGGTTGAGCGCCTTCCTAATTTTCAACGGCCAAATAAATTTTATGAAAGAAAAATATTACCCACCTACATTTGATGAGCAGCAGTTTCATTGCATTCACTGTAATGTATTTGCACGTCAGACATGGGCAGACCTTTATATTCATTCAGGAACCGTTACAAATTGTGGATTTCGTAGTTCACAGTGTTTTCATTGCAAAAATCGAGTGTTTTGGTATGACGGGCGCATGATTGTGCCGGACGAATCGCCGGTTGAACCTCATCATCCAGACCTGCCTGCCGACTGTGTAGGCGAGTATCAAGAGGCACGTAGTATTTTCTCACGTTCCCCTCGCGCAGCCGCTGCCCTGCTTCGTTTGTGTATTCAGAAGCTGTTACCTCATCTTGGTGAGAGTGGTGAGAATATAAATAACGACATAAAATCATTAGTAGCTAAAGGTCTTCCCCCTCTCGTGCAAAAAGCTCTGGATTACTGTCGAGTTGTAGGTAACAACGCCGTCCATCCGGGCGAAATAGATATAAATGACACGCCAGAGATCGGACAAAATCTTTTCCGAATGATCAATTTCATCGTTGAAGATCGAATTACGCGCCCAAGAGAAGTGGAAGAACTGTACAATCAGTTGCCAGAAGGAAGTCGCAATGCCATTCAAAAAAGAGATGGAAATAATACCCCACCTTAAGTGGCAGGCAAGTAGGTATAATCAACCTCGCACCTTACTTGATGGAGGCGGCGTATGAAATATCGTGTTTTGATTGAAGAGGATGAGGACGGTGTGTTTGTCGCGGAAGTGCCGTCGCTGCCGGGTTGTATTTCTCAAGGTGTGACCAGGGAAGAAGCGCTAGCGAATATCAAAGAGGCGATTGCGGTCTATGTGGAAAGCCTTGAGGCGCATGGTGAGGCTGTGCCGCCGCCGATTACGGAAGAGTTGGTGGAGGTTTAGCTGTGGGCATGCTGCCGCATGTTTCCGGGCGTGAGGTGGTGAAGGCACTGCGAAAGATTGGTTATGAGCAAGACCGGCAGCGGGGCAGTCACATTGTTTTAAGGCAAACGACCGAGCCAAACCGTCGCATCGTTGTGCCGGATCATGCGGAAGTGGCAAAGGGAACGCTGAGGGCTATCATTCGGCAAGTTGGCTTGACGGTTGATGAGTTCAAATCGTTACTCTGAGAGTCTATCGCGTTCATGTTTGCAGTTAGTTTGAGAATTGAAACAGCCCGCCGGGTGTAGGGGTAATTAAGCCAGTGGATGAGACGAAATTTCCGCCGACGTTTAAGGGGAGGCAGTATGAGTTGCGTGCGATGGGGTTGCGCGACTTTGCGGGGTTGCGTCGTGATGACGAGGCATTGGACCCGTTTGCGTTGGCGCATTTCGCGAAGTTGATGGTGATCGGGTTCGAGCAGATTCAGGGGTTGTCGGAGGAGACGCGGGAGCATTTGCTGGGGGTGGGTTCGGATGCGTGGTCGGGCGGGACGTGTTCGCGCCCGCTGCCGAACGGGTGGCGTCTGGTGCTGTTGAATCCGAAGCACGGGGCGGCGCGTAATAACGCGACATTGATGGAGGAGGTCTGTCACGTGTTCCTCGGACACAAGGCGAACCGGCTTTCAATCGTCGCGCAGAACAAGCAGGGAAAGACTGTCGCGCGCGATTACAACGAGGCGGACGAGGAGGCGGCTTACGCGGTGGGTGCGGCGGCGCTCGTGCCTTACTCGTCGCTCCGGCGCTTCGTGCTCGCGGGCAAGACTTCGACGGAGATCGCGCGGCGTTTCAACGTGAGCCGCGAGTTGGTTGAGTATCGCATGAAGGTGTCGCGCTTGTGGAGCGAATATCGGGCGCGGCATGCAGAAGAGGTCGAGGCGCGCTGGGCGGCGCGGCAGGCCTACGCGAACAACAACAACGGCCATGCCCGTTGAGTCGGCGTCGGGGCGCGAACGCTTGCTCGCCTTGCGCGACGAGATCAAACGCGTCATCGATTACCGCTCCTTTTATCTGCGCTACTGCCCGCACGCACACCCTGCGTCCGGTCGCCTGCAAACGCTCTGCCCCATCCCCGCACACGCACACAGCGGCAAAGGCCATCCGAGTCTTTCGGTAGACCTCACACGTGGACTCTTTCATTGCTTCTCGCGCGACGAGGGCGGCGACGCGATACGTTTTTACGAACTCATGCACGAGTTGAAGTTCAGCCGCGCCGTGAGGGAACTTGCGCGCGACCTCGGACTCGCGGGGCACAGCCGACGCCGTCAACCCTCGCTCGCTCTGCGCGCCGCGCCCGACGAAGACGCGGCGGCGACGGGACAAGCGGAACTCGAACCGCTCACGACCGAGCGCGTGAGCGCCGTCTGCGAGACGTTTCTCGCGGCGTGTCGCGCGGAAGATCAAACGGAAGGACTCGGTTATCTCGCGCGTCGCGGAATTGACGTCGGAACGGCGCGGCGCGCGTGCGTCGCCTACTTCCCGCGACGCGCTTACCGGCGCGTGATGAGAAAGATGCTCGACGCGTTTGCGCTCGAAGAGTTGCAGCGAAGCGGCCTGTTCAACGCGCGCTCGCATTTGACGTTTTACCGGCACCGCCTGCTCTTTCCTTTTCGCGTGGAGGGGCGCGCGGTCTATTTGCAGGCGCGTACGACCGCCGCGGGCGTCGAGCCGCGCTGGCACAACATGCGCGGCGGCGTGCCGTCGCTCTACAACATAGACAGCCTGGACAAACTCGCGAGCGGGAGCGTCGTCTATCTCGTCGAAGGTTTTACGGACACGCTGACGCTCCTTGCGCACGGCTTCGCGTCGGTCGGATTAGTCGGCGCGGGCGGCTTGAAAGCGGAATGGCTCGCGCCTCTCGCGCGCTTTCGCGTCGTCGCCGCGCTCGACCCGGACGCGGCGGGCGAGCGCGCCGCCGGGCGCTACGAAGAACTTTTCGCCTCGCGCGGCCTCGTGCTCGCGCGCGTTACACTGCCCGCCGATGTCAACGACTTCTTCCGGCATCATCCGGCGGCGGCGTTGGAGTTTGCGCTGCTGACGGAGAGCGCGCTCGATGGAAAAGCTTGTCCGTAGTCAGTTGTCCGTTGTCCGTTGCATGTGGTTATCAAGCTAGTTGCTAAAGACGGGTTTTGAACAACTGACTACGGACGACGGACAACTGACAGCTAGCGACGGACAATTCGCTGTCCATCCTTTATAATCTTACGGGCGCGCGAGACGAGTTTCCCCTTATGAGCGAACAGATCAAAGATGCGGCGGAGACGGCGGCGGGAGCGGCGATGCAATTGAGCGTCGTCGATAAGCTGCGGATGCTCCTGGACATCACGAAGAAGATCAGCCGCTCGCTCGACGTGGACGAGGTGCTCGAACTCGTGATGGACACGCTCGGCTCGCTCCTCCCTTACGATGCGGCGGGCATTTACATGATCGAGTGCAAGGAGCAGGGCGAGGACGAACTCGGCTCGCTCAAAGGTTTCAGCACGACCTCCGTGCGCGGCTACGACATCAACGAGCTGAGCGAACTCCACCTGAAAGTCGGCGAGGGCCTGCTCGGTTACGCCGCGCAGACGGGCGAGCCGCTGATCGTGCCCGACGTGAGCCTCGACCCGCGCTACGTAAACGCGCGGCGCGAAACCTGCTCGGAGATGGTCGCGCCCATCATCTCGAACGACAAGGTGATCGGCGCGTTCGATCTCGAAAGCGACCGGAAGAACGCTTACACGACGGACGATCTCGAAATCCTGTTGCTGCTCGCCTCGCAAGTCGCGATCATCATCGAGAAGGCGATGCTCTACGAGCAGTCGGTCGAGAAGAAACGCCTGCAAGCGCAGCTCGAAGTCGCGCGCCACGTCCAACTCGAACTGCTGCCCGAACGCGACCCCACACTCGAAGGCTTCGACATCAGCGCCTACAACTTCTCGACCGAAGAAGTCTCCGGCGACTACTATGACTTCGTCAGTCTCTACGAAGATCATCTCGGCATCGTCATCGCGGACGTGTCGGGCAAGGGCGTGCCCGCCGCGCTCCTGATGGCCTTCCTTCGCGCGTCCCTGCGCGCCGCCATACACATCGGCTACGCGCCGAACATCTCGATGTCGAAGGTCAACTACCTGCTTTGGGAGTCGATAGAGAACAACCAGTACGTGACGGCCTTCTACGGCGCGCTCGACGCGACGAACCGCACGCTGGCCTACGCCAACGCCGGTCACAACCCGCCGCTCCTGATGGACGGCGAAGGCAACGCGCGCTTCATCGAACGCGGCGGCATCCCGCTCGGCATGTTCCGCGACACGCGCTACTACGAATACTACCTGCCCATACAGGCCGGGCAGATCATCGTGCTCTACACGGACGGCATCACGGAGGCCGCCGACGCGTCGGGCGCGGAGTATGGGCGCGAGCGGCTCGAACGCAAGGTGAGGGAAGGGCGCGACTTGAGCGCGCGCGAGTTGATCAACTTCCTGCACGAGGACGTGATCGAATGGACGGAAGGGCGCGGCGCGACCGACGACGTAACTTTCGTCGTCATCAAAGCCCTCTAAAACGATGAAGTAGGAACGATGAACGATGAAGTGAAAGACGCTTGCTTTCACTTCATCGTTCATCGTTCCTACTTCATCGTTTCCTGTCTGCGTTGACTGCTTTCACAGCGAAGCGGGGGTGTTGATCTTGAGATCAACACCCCCGCTCCGGTTAAACTTGCTCGGTAGTTTAAAAATCAGTGTGCGGTCGGCGAATTGTGCGCGTGATCGCCGCCCGGGGCGAGCGCGGCGCGATAGCGACCGTAGTGAAATTCGGCCTCGCGTTCGGTGAACGCGTAAACGTCGAAGCCGTAAGCGTCGAAGTATGCTGCCAAGTCATCGGACGAGCGGAGAAATATTTCGGGAGAGTAACCCGCTTCTTCGCGAATCTCCAGCAGGCGCTCAACCACCTCTAGCGGGGCAAAAACTCTGACAGGGTCTCTGTAGGTTGCCATAAACTTGAAGCGCCTCCTTTCGGTCAACAGGATGCCGTCTTGCCAGAACTTCAAGCACATCCCGTGCCTTGCCTCCACTATGATGTACGCTTGAAAGGGCGCAGTTGTTTGCCTGCCGCATCTTTTTTTCGTTACAGGCTTTACGAAAGTTTGCTCGGAACAGTACAGTAGTAATGTCCGGTCGTCGCGGCCACCCCGAAAGTCGCTACGACTTTTAACTCACGGACGACAAACCCCTCGAAACTTTTTCCCGAATCCAAATTTTCGTAAAGACTCGCAAAATTTATGACAACTCAACAAACGCACGCCCCGCAGGCGAGCGCCCTACACGCAACTGACGGCGGCGGGCACGTCGCCGCTCCACTTAATTTCGTACACGTGCTGCAAACCATGCTCGGCGTCTCCGACAAGGTGAGCGACCTGATCTTTTCGCCCGGTCGCCCGCCGCAGGTGGAACTGCTCGGAAAATTGCAGGGCGTGCCCTATCCCGGCCTCGAAAAACTGACACCCATACACACGTCCGGCATCTCCAAGATCATCATGGCGAAGAATCCCGCGGCCATCGAGAGCCTGGAGAAGTTCGGCTCGGCTGACGTTTCTTTCAGCGCGCCCGGACTCTCGCGCTTCCGCGTCAACATCTTCATGCAGCGCGGCACGCACGCCATCGTCATGCGCGTCATCCCGACCGAGCCGCCCAAGTGGAGCGACTTCAATCTGCCGCCGCAACTCAAAGAGATCGCCGAACTCAAAAACGGCCTCGTGCTCGTCACCGGCCCGACCGGCTCCGGCAAATCCTCCACGCTCGCCGCCATCATCGACCTCATCAACGAGGAGAAGTACTACCACATCGTCACCATCGAAGACCCCATCGAATTCCTGCACCGCCACAAGAATTCCACCATCCACCAGCGCGAACTGCATTCCGACACGCCCGATTTCGCGCGCGCCCTTCGCGCCGCACTACGGCAAGCGCCCAAAGTGATCCTCGTCGGCGAGATGCGCGACCGCGAGACGATTGAAGTGGCGCTCGAAGCCGCAGAGACCGGCCACCTCGTTTTTTCCACCCTGCACACGATTGACGCTTCCAAAACAGTTGATCGCATCATCGGCGTCTTCCCGAAGATCGAGGAGCAGGCGATACGCGCGCGCCTGTCGCAAACCTTCCGCTACATCGTCTCGCAGCGCCTCGTGCCGCGCGCGGACAAAAAGGGGCGCGTCGCGGCGATGGAGATTCTCAAGTCCACCGCGCGCACGCGCGAATACATGGAGCACGGTGAGAAGGAAGGCAAGTCGCTCATCGACGCCATGGAACAGGGCGAACTCGAAGGCATGCAAACATTCGACACCGTGCTTGAGAAGATGGTTCGCAGCGGCACGCTCAACCGCGACGAAGCGCTCTCCTACGCCTCGAATCAAGGCAACCTGCGCCTGCGCCTCGCAGATTTCGACGGCACACCCGAAGCGAAACCTTCTGCCACCGCCGCACAGACAACAACCCCGCCGCCCGCGCCCCCGAAGCCCGGCAACTCGATGCTCGACATGCTCGATAGATAAAACGGGTAAGGGGTAAGGGGAAAAAGGGAAAGGGTTGAAGAATTGTCCTTCAATTAAGAGCTCACTTTTCTCCCATCCTTTCCCCTTTACCCCTTCCCCTTTACCCTTTGAATTCGTCGGCATCGCGAAGAGGCGTTCGCGCGTCTAAATTTCGTATGCGAACAAGGGCAAGGCGCATCTTTTTCATCTCAATCATCCTCGCGGCAGCGTGTGCGGCGTTGTTCGTCGCTTCGTGCGGCAATAAACGCTCGGCGTCCTCGTATAAAGGCGTGCCTACGGCGGTCGCGGTCGCGCCCGCGAAGCGTGAGCCTCCGGCGCCGCTGCCGGTGCGGCCTCTGTCGCCGGAATTGGAGAGCGTGCGCCGCCGCGTTGTCGGTGCGGTGGCCGAGACACGCGAACTCCTTTGGCAGCGCGACGCGGGGATGAGCGAGCTTTCCGGTTGGGAGTACGGCACGCGCACGAAAGAGATGGCCGACGCGCTCGCGGGCGACGAACTGCGCGCCCTGAGCCGCCTCGCCATCGCGGGCGGGATGCTGCCCGAAGGCACAGACCTCGCCACGCTCGCCGCGAGTTTCGCCGCCTCCTCCGCGGGCGCAACCTACTCGCCGCTCCACAAACGCGTGCTCATCCTCGGCGGTCAGGGCAAAGACGCGCCCGCGCGCGACGAATCGCTCATTACTCACGAATACGTCCACGCGCTCCAGGACCAACACTTCGATCTGCTGACGCTACTCGCCGCACGCCCCTACAACTTCGACCGTGCGGAGGCCGCCTTCGCCGTCGTCGAAGGCGACGCCATGAACGTGCAGCGACGCCGCGAGCAAAGCGACGAGGTCTGGTCTCGCCGCGCGCTCGAAGAGATCGGGCGCACGGAAGACGCGCGCTTCGGCGAGTATCGCAAAGAGATCGGCGCGTTCTTCCCGCCGCTCCTGACCGAGACTTTCATCTTCCGCTACCGCGACGGCACGCGCTTCGTCGAAACCGTGCGCCGCAAATCGGGCACGCGCGGCATAGACGAACTCTTCCGTCGCCCGCCCGCGTCGAGCGAGCAGGTTCTTCATCCCGAAAAATATTTCGCACGCGAGTTGCCGCGCGAGGTGAGTTTGGACGAAGGGCAGTTTGCCGCGAACAATTGGAAGGTAGCGGCGACCACGCCGCTCGGCGAGCTCGGCGTGCGCGGCCTGTTGCTGAAAGCGATGTCGGGAGGGGAAGCGGCGCGCGCGGCGGCGGGTTGGGGCGGCGACCGCGCTTATTTGTTCGAGCGCGCCAAAACCGCGCCGCTATTCGTCTGGAAGACTTACTGGGACACGCCCGCAGAGGCCGCAGAGTTCTTCCGCGCCTACAACACCCTGCGCGACAAAACTGGCGAACAGCGCGACGGCACCGGTGATCCTACACAATTCATCTGGCGCGACAGCAGCAGCAGCAACTCGCGCGTGACCATCGTTCGCATCGAACGCGACCAAGTCATCATCATACGCGGCGCGGACGCCGACGCGCGCGGCGCGCTTGAGTTCGCACGGCGTTAGACTGTAGCGATACTTCCAGCGACAGATAAAACATTCACCACAGAGACACAGAGGACACAGAGGAAAACGCGGAAGTAGGAACGCGGAACGATGAACTAAAGACTAGTTGCTTTCAGTTCATCCTTCATCGTTCCTACTTCCGCGTTTTCCTCTGTGTCCCCTCCGTGTCCTCTGTGTCTCTGTGGTGAGTCCTATATCTTTTCTTACTTTCGCGGCGCGATTTCGTTGGCGGCGATGAGGGCGGATTGGGTGACGGCGGCGAGGCCGTTGCCGGGAAAGGTCGTGTCGCCGACCAGATAGAGGTTGGCGAATGGCGTGCGGTGCGTGAAGGCGTTTGCGCCGGAGTGTTGAAGCGTCTGCGGTAGGCCGCCGACCATGCCGAGTTTGCGTCGCGTCTGTTCGTAGAAGGTGCGCGGCGTCGCCGTCTCGATCACTTCCGCGCCCGCGCCGAGTTCGGGGAGCGCGGCGTGCAGGCGCGTCCAACAGGCTTCCAGCATTCTTTGATCCTGCGCTTCGTGCTCGCTTTCGTCCGTGTGATAGGCGAACCATTCGTCCGCGCCCGTGTAGAGCGAGACGGTGACGGCGCGTTTGCCCATAGGCGCGCGCGCGTCCCCGGCGGGCGATGCGCTGAACATAAACTGCGCGCGCGCGGGATCGTAAGTTTCATTCTCCTGCCAACTGTCGAGCGCGAGGATGCGTTCGGCGGGGAGACGCCGGACGGCTTCGTCGTCCGCGCCGAGATAGAGCAGGTATGCGCCCCAACCGCGCGCGTGTTTCAGTCGCTCGCGCAAGTCGTCGGGCGTGCGCGTGAGTCCGACGAGTTTGCCGTAGGTGTCCCAGACGGTGAGATTGCTGACGACGGCGCGCGAGGCGCGGACGGTTTCGCCGCTCAATAACGTGACGCCGGCGGTGCGCGACGCGCCCGCGTCGAAGGCGAGGCGCAGTGCGGTTGCGTCAAAGCGAACAGTGCCGCCGCTCTGTTTGATTGACTCTGTGAGCGCGCGTGTGAGCGCGGACGCGCCGCCGCCGAGCGCGTACAGGCCGCGACGCGGGAGGTCGAGCGCGACCGCCGCGTAGAGGTAAGCACATTCGTCGCTCGCGCAACCGGCGAAGATTTGCAGTTGCGCGTCTATGAAACGGCGGAAGCGTATGGAAGCGTTCGCTAGATGTTGCGCCGCCGTGTGTTGCTGCGAGGCGAGAATGCGCGAGGCGAGGCGCGCGTCCGTCGCCAGGAGTTTCATGCGCTGGAATTTCGTGAGCGTGGCGAGGCCGGGCGCGCGTTGCGCGGCGCGTTGCAGGGCTGAGGCGACGGGCGCGAGTTCGCGGTAGAAGTTGACGGCGGCGTCGGCGCACTCGGGAAAAGCGCTTCGTAGTGTCGCCTCGAAAGCCTCGACGCTTTCCTCGCCCGCGCCGCCGACGCGCACTTCCGTCGAGTCAGGCAGGCGTACGAGGTATGCGGGCGCGAGACGGCGCGCTTCGGGCTGTGCGACGGGCAACTCCGCGAAGATGCGCGCGTGAATTTCTTCTGCGCCCCAACCGGCGTAGAGTCCGGCGGTCGTCTCGAAACTGTAGCCGAACGCGTCGAACGCGCGCGCGCAGCCGCCGCCCTGCGACTCCCGCTCCAGGACGCACACGTCAACGCCGCGCGCGGCCAATAGCGCGGCACACGTCAAGCCGCCAACACCCGCACCGACGACGACCACTTCATGCGTCATAGAGTTTAGAAAAAGATCGAGACGAGTTGCGCGGCGACGTGCCCGATGTAAGGCAGGAGCGCTGAGGTCGCCGGTTCGTCCGTCACCTTCGGCACGTCTTTGAAGTACGGTTCGAGCAGGATGGCGACCGAGGCGAGGCCGTTGAAGATCGTGTGGACGACGACGCAGGGGAGGAGCCGCCCGCTGTAGGCGCGCAGGAGCGTCAGCGAGAGGCTGAGGACGCCGATGGTCGAGATCGCGCCGAAGCTCGGGTAGTACTGCGGGACGTGTATGAGCGCGAAGATTATCATCACGCCCGCGACGCCCCAGAGCATGCCGACGCGGCGCTGCAAAGCCGGATAGAGCACGCCGCGATAGACGACCTCTTCGACGAGCGGCGCGGTCAGCGTCGCCATCACGACGATAGAATAGCGTGCCGCCGCCGAACTGTTGAGCAGGCGCACGAGCGCGGTTTCCTGATCGCCGAAAATCTTGAAGATGAGTATGCCGAGCACGTAGAGGCCGAGCGCGAGGCCGACGCTGGACCAGAGGCCGACGCGCGGCGACCAACTCCAACCGAGCGTGCGCCAGAAGGGGCGCTTGCCGATTCCCGTCACGACCACCCAGACGAGCGCGAGCGTCAGGAGATGCGCGGGCAGCGTGGCGATGAGCGAGAGCACGATGGCCGTCTTGTCCGTCTGCAAAAACTCGCCGATGGTTTGCATGTTAACGCCGCGCCAGAAGACGTAAGGGACGACGATGAAGACGGGAACGAAGACGAGCAGCGCGAGACTCGCGCACAAGACGCCGATGGCCGCAGGCAACCCCCACGGCGGATTATCCGGATTGACGGCGGCGACGCTCGCGGGCACGTTTCCCGACGGCGGCGCGGGCATGCCCGGCGAAGGCTCAGCTTGATAAGGATATGCGACGTTGGCGGGCTCATCGGTCGGTGTGCTCACGATTCAGCGAGTGTAAGAGAGCGGGCGCGGTAGCGTCAACCGGAATATAAGAGAGGGTAAAGGGGAAGGGGTAAAGGGAAAAGGTAAAAGCAAGAGGGCGCGTTCATCGTGCGATACTTGCTTTCAACCTTTCCCCCTTCCCCTTTACCCTTTACCCTGTTCCCGTTCTTGCAGCGGCGAGCGTGAGACCGATGATGGTCTTGGCGTCCTCGATTTCGCCCGCCTCGATCATCTCCAGCGCGCGCGCGACGCTCAGGCGCACGATCTCCAGATTCTCGTCGTCTTCGGGGCTGGCTTTGGTTTCGGTCAAGTCGGTCGCGAGATAGACCCACATCTTCTCGCCGCAGAAGCCGGGCGAGACGAAGAACTCCGACAACTTCTCCCAACTCTCCGCCACCAGCCCCAACTCCTCTTCCAACTCGCGCGCCGCGCATTCCTCCGGCGGCTCGAACTCGCCCCGACTCCCCGCCGGAATCTCCAGCAGGTACTTCACCGTCGGGTGTCGATATTGCCTGACGAGCGAAAACGTGTTGTCGTCGTGCAGGGCGACGATGGCCGCGCTGCCCGGATGACGCACGACCTCGCGCTTGTGTTCGCGCCCGTCCTCGCGCACCGTGTCGAGCGTGACGGTGAAGATGCGACCGCGATACACGTCTTCGCTCGCGACGACTTCGGGAGCTTCTTTGCCGGATGTGTCCATAGTCTCCTTCTAAACGGGCCGGATGATTGAAAGCGCAATGTAAAACTTCGAGCGCCCTGTAATCCAAGTGGTGTCCTGATTTCAGCTTTCCTCTGTGCATCCTCCGTGTTCTCTGTGTCTCTGTGGTGAATGATCTTAAGAAGCACTCACCACAGAGACACAGAGAGCACAGAGCGGGCACAGAGAGTTGAATTCAAATTAGGATACCAGTGTAATCTAAAACTTTAATCTTCGTGATTCAACTCATCGCCCGCGCCGCTCGATGACGCTCTTAACTTCGCCGACGAGATAAAGCGATCCCGTTATGCAGACGACGCCATCGGCAGGCGTCAACTCTTCGGCCACGCGCAGCGCTTCGGCGGGCGACCCGGCGAGAGTTGGAGAATTGTTGTTGATGCCGTCGGATGAATTATTGAAAACGTGAGAAGCGGCCAGTTGTGTGAGCGCGTCGAGCGTGGCGGCGCGCGGGTTTGTGGGGCGCGTGAGTATCAATTTGTCAGCCGCCGGAAAAAGCGTCGCCGCGATCTCGTCCAACTCTTTATCGCGCATCGCGCCGAAGACGAGCGTGAGGGGCGCGCGGACGAATTCGTCCAGATAGTCGCAGAGCGCCCGCGCGCCCGCAGCGTTGTGCGCTCCGTCGAAGAGCAGGGAAGGCTCGCCCGCGAGCAGTTCGAGGCGTCCGGCGTGCTCGGCGGTTTCGAGTCCTTCGATGATATGTTCGCGCGTCACGGGAAAGCCGCGCTCGCGCAAAACTTCCGCGAGTGCGACGGCGACTGCGGCGTTCGTCGCCTGATGCCGCCCACGCAGCGACAGGCGCACGTCTTCATAAACGTCAGCTTCCGTCTTGAACGTAACGCGGAGACGACCAGACGCGTCCGCGCCGAGCACGTTGATCCGGTCGCCCGCCGGCGCGGAGCGCG
The DNA here is from genome assembly GCA_035296385.1 of Pyrinomonadaceae bacterium. Lineage (GTDB taxonomy): Bacteria > Acidobacteriota > Blastocatellia > Pyrinomonadales > Pyrinomonadaceae > JAIVJZ01. Next base: position 51,222 of record DATHBB010000249.1, read on the forward strand.
GCGTGACGCCGCACGCGCGGCAACGCTCTTGTATGACCGCGAGCGCTTCGTCGGGTTGCGATCCGGCGACGACGACCGTTGTGTGCGGGCGAATGACGGCGGCCTTCTCGGCGGCGATCTCGTGGAGCGTGTGGCCGAGATACTCTTGATGATCGAGCGCGATGGGCGTGATGGCGATTGTATCGGCGCTGGCGGCGGTGGTTGCGTCGAGCCGACCGCCGAGTCCGGTTTCGAGGATGGCGAGTTCGACGCGCGCTTCACGGAAGGCGAGGAGCGCGATGGCCGTCACCTGCTCGAAAAAGGTCGGGAGCGCGCCTGTCTCCCTTTCGAGTTCAATTGAAGCGGCGCGCACCTGCGCGGCGAAACGCGCGAACTCTTCCCGCGTAATGTCTTGACCGCCGATGCGTATGCGTTCGGTGATCGAGACGAGGTGCGGGGAAGTGTAGAGGCCGGTGCTGAGGCCGGAAGCGCGGCAGATGCGTTCGAGCATCGCGGCGGTCGAGCCTTTGCCGTTCGTGCCCGCGATCTGTACGGCGGGGTAGCCGCGTTCTGGAGACCCGAGCGCGGCGAGGAGTCGCTTGATGTTGTCGAGGCCGAGTTTGATCGCGATGGTTTCGTGACCGAGACTCAGTAGGTAATTGACCGCTTCGTCAAAGTGCATGAGCGAACGCGTTAATTTTCCGTTTGCGATTTTGAACTCGTGAGGGTCGCTTCCGTTGGCTGCTCGTCGAGCACGGCGTGCGCGGATTTGGGGCGGTAGCCGTTCCCGCTCATGAAGTCTATGTTCACGTCGAGCTTCGGCGCGTTGATCTCGGGGTTGACCATGAAGTCGAGCGCCTTGATGATGAAGGCACGCATGTCGCGGCGGTCAACGACGGCGTCGAGCATGCCGTGTTCGAGCAAAAATTCGGAGCGTTGAAAATCTTTCGGCAACTTCTGGCGAATGGTCTGTTCGATGACGCGCGGACCGGCAAAACCGATCAGGGCTTTCGGTTCGGCGATGATCACGTCGCCGAGCATGGCGAAGCTGGCGGTGACGCCGCCGGTCGTCGGGTCGGTCAGAACCGAGATGAAGGGGAGGCGCGATTTGTCGAGTTGCGCGAGCGCGGAGGAGACCTTCGCCATCTGCAAGAGCGAGAGCGTGCCCTCCTGCATGCGCGCGCCGCCCGAAGAGGTGATGGTGACGACGGCGGCGCGCTCCTTGATCGCGCGCTCCACAAGGCGCGTCACCTTCTCGCCGACCGCCGAACCCATCGAGCCGCCGAGGAAACTGAAATCCATCGCGCCCGCAAAGACCGTGTGGCCGCCCATCGTGCCGCGCGCGTTGATGATGGCTTCGGGCAGACCCGTCGAACGCTTGGCCTGTTCGAGTCGCTGCGGGTAGGGCTTGGTGTCTATGAAGTTGAGCGGATCGTGGGAGATGACTTCGGCGTCGAGTTCCTCGTAGTCGGCGTTGTCGTAGAGGATGGCGAGGCGCTCGCGCGCGCCGATGCGGAAGTGGTGGCCGCAGGGCGGGCAGACTTGCAGCGATTCTTCGAGGTCTTTTTTGTAGAGCGCCTCATCGCACTCAGGACACTTGCGGAAGACGCCTTCGGTCTTAACGACGCGCTCGTCCGCCGGAACCGCTTCGATCTTCTGTCCCTTTTTACGGAACCATGTCATAGGCGCAAAGTATAAACGAAGAACGGGAAGCTGTCAGTTGTCCATCGTCGGTTGTCAGTTGCATGTGGCTTTCCACACGAGTTACTAAAGACGGAATTGCTCAACCGACCACAGACAAAAACAACGGACTACGGACGACGGACAACTGACAGCCATTCTATCTTTCGGCATTCAGCGTACCGCGTATGAGCGCGGGCGGCAGTTGCCCCGTGGGCGTGTTGCCGCCGACTGAGGGCGGATCGCCTGCGTTCGCCGAAGAGCCGTTGCTGTTGCCGTTCGAGCGATTCTCCACGGCCTCTACTAAGAGCGCGACGATCTGGCGCTCGGTCTCGTCCCAGTCGCCCGTGAGCGTGCAACCGGCGGCGTTGCGGTGGCCGCCGCCGCCAAAGCGTTCGGCGATGCGCGCCACGTTCACGTCGCCTTTCGAGCGCAGGCTCGTGCGATAGACGCCCGGCGCGGTCTCCTTCAAAAACGCGCACGCCTCCACTTCGCCGACGCTCATAGGGTAGTTGACGAAGCCGTCCGAATCTTCGTCAGAAGCTCCGGCGCGCTCCTGCATCTCCAAAGTCTGACGCAGGCAGGCGACGCGTCCCGTCGCGTCGTGGCGCGCGGTCGGGAGCACCTGACTCAGGAGTTCGAGCTTGCTCCAGGGATAGTTGTTGAAGACGGCCTGCGACACCTTCGCCGGTTTGACGCCCGCGCGCAAAAGTTCGGACGCGACCTTGAAGGTGCGCTCCGTCGTGTTCGAGTAGTGAAACGATCCGGTGTCGGTGACGAGCGCGGTGTAGACGCACTCGGCGATCTCTTTCGACGGCCTGACGCCGATGGCCTTGCACAAATTGTAGATCATCTCGCCGACGGCGGAAGCGGTCGAGTCGATCCAGTTGATCGTGCCGAAGGGAGAGGTCGTCGCGTGGTGATCAATGTTGACGACGAACTGCTTGTCGAGATCGGCGAGGCCGGGGCGCGTGATGTCGGAGCATTCGATGACGAAGACCGCGTCGTACTGTTTATCGACTGTGGGCGTGACGTAGATGGTTTCCGCGCCGGGGAGTTTGCGATAGGAGTGCGGCACGGGGTCGCGCATGATGACTTCCGGTTCTTTGCCGAGCGCCTTGAGCAGCCAGTAGAGACCGAGTGACGATCCCAGACCGTCGCCGTCGGGTCGAATATGCGAGGTGATGGCGAAGCGTCGCTTCGCCTCAATAAGTTCGACGACTTGAACTAGCATGGTTATCAAAAAACGATGAACGATGAACGATGAACGATGAAGTAAAAGCAATTTGCTTTCATTCCGCGTTCATCGTTCATCGTTCATCGTTCGTGTTCTCCTCTCCGATTTCCGCGTCCGCGCCGTCTGTCGCCGGGGAGATGGGCGGCAGGGTGGGGACAATTTCTCTGAGCAGTTCGTCCACGCGCGCGGCCTTTTCTTCGACGGTGTCGCGGATGAAATGTATTTCGGGCGCGTGCCGCAAATTGAGATTGATGGCGAGTTGGCGGCGCACGTAAGGGGCGGCCTTGCGCAACGCTTTGAGCGCGCTCAGAGCCTCTTCCTCCGTGCCGATCACGGTCACGAAGACGCGCGCCTCGCGCAAGTTGTCAGACATACGCACGTCCGTCACCGTGGCAATCGCCACGCGCGGATCGTCCAACTCATAGCCGACGATCTGCGCGATCTCCTCGCGCACGTGCTCGGCAACTTTCTCTGGCCGTCTCATAACAAAGCAGAGGTTAGAGGTTAGAGGTTAGAGGTTAGTAGAAATCAGTTCCAGTCTTTTACTGACCTCTAACCTCTGACCTCTAGCCTCTACAATTCGGTTGCTGCCACCTTCTCGACGATGTACGACTCGATCTGGTCGCCGACTTTCACGTCGTTGAAGTTTTCGAGCGAGATGCCGCACTCGAAGCCTTCGCGGACCTCGCCCACGTCGTCCTTGAAGCGGCGCAGGGAGCCGATGCCGCCTTCCCACGCGACGACGCCGTCGCGTATGAGGCGAGCGCGCGAGTTGCGGCGGATCGTGCCGTCGATGACCATGCAGCCCGCCACGGTGCCCGCGCGCGGCACTTTGAACACGTCGCGCACTTCGGCCTTGCCGAGTATCTTCTCCGACTCGATGGCTTCGAGCATGCCGATCATGGCCGCGCGAATCTCTTCCTCGACCTTGTAGATGATCGAGTGGAGGCGTATGTCAACGTGTTCGAGTTTCGCCAGTTCAGCCGCGCGTACCTCGGGGCGCACGTTGAAGCCGATGATGACGACCGCCGAATTGGACGCGCCTGCCTGCGTCGCCGAAGCGAGCAAAACGTCCGACTCCGTGATCGCGCCGACGCCGGAGCGTATGACGGAGACTTTCACGGCCTCGGTCGAGAGTTTCGTCAAAGTGCTCTTCAAGACTTCGACCGAGCCTTGCACGTCGGCCTTGAGGATGACGCGCAGTTCTTTGACTTCCTTTTCGCCGAGCGCTTCGATGCCGCGCTTCGTCGTCTGCAAAAGCGTGTTCTGGCGCGTCACCATCTGGCGATGCTCCGAGATGCTCTGCGCGCGCGTGATGTCGTCAACCACCTGGAACGACTCGCCCGCCTGCGGCACGCCTTGTAGTCCGAGCACTTCGACCGGCGTGGCCGGCCCCGCTTCGCTGATGCTCGCGCCCTTGTCGTCGAACATCGCGCGCACTTTGCCGAAGACCTGTCCGGCGATGAACGGGTCGTGCACGCGCAGCGTCCCCTGTTGGACGAGGACGGTGGCGACCGAACCGCGCCCGCGGTCGAGTTTCGCTTCGAGCACGACGCCCGACGCGCGACGGGTCGGGCTGGCGCGCAAGTTGAGAATGTCCGTTGTCAAAAGGATCGTTTCGAGCAGCGTGTCCAGGTTCTGGCGCTGCTTCGCGGAGACTTCAACCATCTCCACGTCGCCGCCCCATTCGACGGCTTGCAGTCCGTGACCCGCCAACTCCTGGCGCACGCGCTGCGGGTTGGCATCGGGTCGGTCAACCTTGTTGATGGCGACGATGATCGGCACGCCTGCCGCGCGCGAGTGCTCGATGGCCTCAATGGTCTGCGGCATCACGCCGTCGTCAGCCGCGACGACGAGCACGACCACGTCGGTCGCCTTCGCTCCGCGCGCGCGCATCATGGTGAATGCCTCGTGGCCGGGCGTGTCTAGAAAGACGACGCGGCGCATCTCCGCAGGGTTGTCGGGGTTCTTCACCTGCACGCTGTACGCGCCGATGTGCTGCGTGATGCCGCCCGCTTCGCCCGCCGCGACATCGGTTGCGCGGATGCCGTCGAGCAGCGAGGTCTTGCCGTGATCGACGTGCCCCATGACCGTGACGACGGGGGCGCGCGTCAGTTCCACATCGTCCGCGCCCGTCTCGATCAACTCCTCGAACTCCTCTTCGACCTGCATCTCCTCGAACGGCACGAAGGTCACTTCGTAGCCGAAGCGTTGGCCGAGATCGACGGCCACCTTGTTGTCGAGCGGCTGGTTGATTGTGGCGAAGACGCCGCGCTGCAAAAGCAGCGTCACCACGTCCTTCGGTTTGATGCCGAGTTTTTCGGCGAATTCCTTGACGGTCGAACCTTCCACGAGGCGCGCGGTTTTAAGCGTCCCGACCGCGCCTCCGCCTCCGCCCCCGCCGACGTTGAGCGAACCGGCGATGCGTTCTTCGAGCGTGAGCGCTTTGGGCGGCACGACGAAGTCGCGGTCGAAGCGACCGCCGCGTCCCTTGAATCCGCCGCGCGCGTCGCCCGCCGGACCGCCGCGACCGCGCGCGCCCGAACGCGAACGCGGTCGTCGCGCGTCTGCGGGCGGCGTGTAGACGGTCTGTGGGTTCGCGCTCTCGCCGGGCGTGCCGGTGGCGCGCTGGACTCCGCCGCCACCACGCGCGCGCTCAGCTTCACGACCGCGACGGTCGCGTTCGCGCGGAGTCGGTTGCGCGGAAGGGGGCGGGGCGGGCGCATTCACGCGCTCGCCGGGTTTGATCCCTTCGTTGAGCGCGGAAGCGTTCAGGCGCAGAACTTTGACTTGCTTGGAGGGCGGCGCGGGCGCGGGCGTTATCGCGGGCGTTGTCGCGCCCGCAGGGACGGGCGTGAGCGGCGCTTCGCCAATTTGTTCGACGAGCGCGGAGGCTGGCGCGTCGCTTGCGCCGAGTTGCACGGGGCCGACCGCGTCCATGTGCGGCTCAACCGTCTCGGAGACGGGCGCGCCGGTGATGGATTCTTCGACGGGCGCAGGAGGGGCTTCGAGCGTGGTCGCCGTTGCGCCCTCCTGCTGCTGCTGCTCCTGATGCTCCGGCGGCTCGACGCGCGCTGCGGGTGCGAGCGGTTTCTTGACGAGCCGCGCGACGGCGGGTTTCGCCGCCGTAGATTGATCCATGGCGGTTGCCGCGCCGCTTGCGTCCGCACCGTTCTGGCTCAAGGCTGTGGGCGGTGCCTGTTCGCTCTGAGCAGCGGCGGGCGCGACGGAGACGTGTATGTCTTCCGGCGTCTCGCCCGTCGCGGCTTCGTCGGCGACAGCGGGGGCGTGCGCTTTCTTGACGATGCGAATCTGGCGCGGCGCGACCGTCTCTTTCTTCGGGAAATACTTGTTGCGAATCTTCTCCGCCAACTCTTTCGAGACGGTGTTCGAGGGCACACTCACGTCAACGCCCTCGCGT
>DATHBB010000250.1:0-51948 GCA_035296385.1 Pyrinomonadaceae bacterium
GGCGCGGGCGCGGCGTGAGCGGGCGTCGGCAACTTAGGCCAAAAACGGCGCTGGTGTCAAGAAAAACGCTCCCACAGTAATGTCCTCAATTTGATTTGAACTCTCTGTGCCCGCTCTGTGTTCTCTGTGTCTCTGTGGTGAGTGCCTTAGAGAAGCATTCACCACAGAGACACAGAGAACACAGAGGAGGCACGGAGGACAACTGGATCACACGCGCTTGACGCAGTGAGGATGATGGCCGACTATCGGAGCATCCACTCAACGTGGGATGAAACTTTAATCCGCGTCAACGTTTTTCGATCTATCTTTCAAAGGAGCGCCCCGCCATGCTTAGTCGTCTGTTGAGAGTTGCGCTGTTCGTGCTGCTGCTGCCCGTTATGCTGTCCGCGCAGGAAGGCATTCCCTTCTTCACCACGGATTTCCCGCCCGAAGAATTCGCGCAGCGTCGCGCCAAAGTTTACGACGAGATCGGGAGCGGGAAAGTCGCCGTCGTGCAGGGCGCAACGAGCCCCGCGGGGTTCACGCGCTTCCGGCAGTCGAACGAATTTTATTACCTCTGCGGAATCGAATCGCCGCACGCTTACCTGCTCCTGGACGGCACGCGGCGCAGCGCGTCTCTCTACGTGCCGCACCGCAACGAGGGGCGCGAGAGCGTCGAGGGCAAAGTTCTCTCCGTCGAAGACGCCGAGATGATCAAACGACTGGCGGGCGTGGAGGCCGTGTACGGCTCGGAAATGCTCGGCGAGCATTTGTCTCGCTACGCGCGCGGCGGACAGGCGCGCACTCTCCTGACGCCCTTCAGCCCTGCGGAAGGACTGGCGACGAGCCGCGACGGAGCCATACGCGCCGTGGCCGACATCGCCTCCGACCCGTGGGACGGCAGCCCTTCGCGCGAGGGGCGTTTCGTCGCGTTGCTGCGCACGCGCTTCCCGCAGTTTGAAATTCAAGACCTCTCGCCCACGCTCGATAAGCTGCGACTGATCAAGAGCGAGCGCGAGATCGCGCTCATCAAAAAGGCGACGCGCCTGTCGTCTCTCGCGCTCCTCGAAGCGATGCGCTCGACCGCGCCCGGCGTCACCGAGTACGAGTTGGACGCCGTCGCCAAGTACGTCTATTACCGGAACGGCGCGCAGGGCGACGCCTATTATTCTCTCGTCGCGAGCGGCACGAACGCGTGGTATCCGCATTACAGTTCGGGCAAACGGAAGATGCTGGACGGCGACTTTCTGTTGATGGACTACGCGCCCGACGTGGGCTATTACATGAGCGACGTGACGCGCATGTGGCCCGTCAACGGGAAATTCAACGCGTGGCAACGCGAACTCTACGGCTTTTATCTGGAATGTTATCAGGCCATCCTGAAGCACATCAGGCCGGGCACGACGGCTGCCGTGATCAAACAGGACGCGCATAAAGATATGCAGCAGGCGCTCGCGCGTGCGCGCTTCTCCAAACCCATCTACGAACGCGCCGCGCGCGAGTTTGTGGAAAACTACGGGAGGTCGGCTGCGAACCCGCGCACGTCTCTCGGCCACTGGATCGGGATGGCGACGCACGACGTGGGGCAGGACAACGGCCCCTTGCGCGCCGGGATGGTCTTCACCATAGAGCCTGCGCTGCGCGTGCCCGAGGAGAAGATTTACATACGCCTCGAAGATGTCATCGTGATCACGGACAAGGGCGCGGATATTCTGACCGCCTGGCTGCCGATGGACATTCCGGGCATCGAAAAAACGATGGCCGAAGAGGGGATGTTGCAGCGCTATCCACGCGACCAACAATAAACCCGACGGCGGACGCAACTAATAGCGCGGACGAAGACCAGCTACGCGCTGACTGACATGACAGCTTTGACGATTGTTAGGAGCCACTGGTCTTCCAATTTGCCGACTTGTCAGACGACGGACGCTTCGGTAATATTGCTTCATTCATTAACGCTTCGCTTTGTGGCGGCTATAGCTCAGTTGGTTAGAGCGCGAGATTGTGGTTCTTGAGGTCGTGGGTTCGAGACCCACTAGCCGCCCTCAAACTTTCCTTCACTCAACAATAAATTCAGTTTGCGCGGCTGCTAGTCGGCTACCTTCTCGACCGGATAGCCAGCTTCGACGTAGGCGGAAGTGCCGCCCGTTACGTTGTAGAGTTCGCGGAAGCCGCGACTTTCGAGCAGGCTCGTGGCGGCGCTGGAACGGTAGCCGCCCGCGCAGATGATGGCCGTAGGCCGCTGCGGGTCGAGCCAGTCGAGCGGGTTCGTTTGCAACTCCGAGAGCGGCGCGAGGCGCGCGCGCGGGACGTGACCGCTTTCGTATTCGCCCGCGCGCCGCACGTCAACGACCTGCAAGTCTTCGCCCGCCTCTATCCTACGACGTAGTTCCCCAACGCTTATCTGCGGGACGGTGGCCGTCGGGAGTCCGGCCTGTTGCCACGCCTCCACCCCGCCGAGCAAGAAACCTCTGACGTTTTCCAGCCCGACGCGCGCGAGCCTGAGCACGGCTTCTTCGGCCTTCTTTTCATCGTCCGCGACGAGGATGAGCGGTGTCTCCGGCGAGATCAAACTGCCCGCCCAGGAGGCGAACTGGCCGCCGAGTCCGATGTTGAGCGAGTTTGGAACGTGGCCGTTGCCGTAGTCGCCCGCCGCGCGCACGTCCAGAACGAGCGCGCCTTGCTCCGTTTGCGTCCGCACCGCTTCTGGCGTCAACGGTTCGGGGCGCGGCAGAGTTTCGAGCGCGCCTGCGCCCGTGCGGTTGATCTCCGCGTCGCGCGAAAAGTAGGTCGGCGCGGCGGCCATGCCCGTCGTCATCATGCGCACGAACTCGTCCTTCGGCATCGGCGCAAGCGCGTAGTTAAACTTCCGCTGCTGGCCGATGGTGGACGAAGTCTCTTTCGAGATGTTGCGCCCGCACATGGAACCCGCACCGTGCGCGGGGAAGACTTCGACCGCGTCGTCGAGTTTGAGAAGTTTGCCGTGCAAACTTTCGTAGAGCGTGGCGGCCATCGCTTCGGCGGTGTGGCCGCGCGCGCCGGAGAGGTCGGGGCGTCCCACGTCGCCTATGAAAAGCGTGTCGCCGGTCAAAACCTTCTGCGGCTCCGGGGAGACATCCGTGTCGATAACTAAGATTGACATGCTTTCGGGCGTGTGGCCGGGCGTCTCCCAGAAGCGCAGCACGACGCGCCCGACGCTCAACTCGTCGCCGTCTCGCACGGCGCGGTGCGGGAAGGCGGCGTTGGCGTGTCGGCTGAAGACGATCTCCGCTCCCGTGCGCGCGGCGAGTTCGCAGTGGCCGCTGACGAAGTCTGCGTGCAGGTGCGTCTCGATGACGTACTTGATCTTCAACCCGTGCGCCTCGCTCTCCGCGATGTACTGCTCGATGTCGCGCTGCGGGTCAACGATTGCGGCTTCGCCTTCCGAGCCGATCAAGTATGAAGCGTGCGCGAGGCAGCCCAGATAGAATTGCTTGAAATGCACGAATTCCTCCAACAATTTTCCTTTAAGTTTATTTATGTGCGTGCGACACGAACCTCATCAAGCGCCATTCGGGCACGACTTCGCGGACGAGACATTTAGACCGTCGGCGACGCGCGAGAATCGAAATCACTTGCGCGTGTAGCCGGAGGGGTAAGCGATCTCCGCGTCCGTGCCGGTTGATTCGATCTTGATGCGGTGTAATCCTTTGCTCGTGTGCGTCGAGAGATAGGTCAGTGCGAACTGGCGCGAGAGCCTGTCGGAGAGTTGGCGCAGGAAAGGCTCGAAGCTGACGGGCGCGCCCGTGCCTTGAAAAAACGCCTTGCCGCCCGTCTCGTCCGCGAGCCGCGCCAGCGACCCCTGCGCGTTGCCCACGAGCAGCGAGCTTCCGCCCTGCCCGACCGTCGGCGCGTAGATTCCATAGACCGCCACGCCGCGTCGTTGCGCTTCGCCGATGGCGCGTTCGAGGTCTGTGCTCTGCGTCGGCGAAGAACTGTCCGCGCCGCGCGACAGATCGAGTCCGTCGGAGACGACGAGTACGGCGCGGCGCGTTCCGAGCGGCACGCCGCCGTAACGTTTCAACGCGTCGTAAATCTGCGCGTATGGGTTGGACGGCCCTGCGCTTGCGACGCCGACCGGAATGCGCAAAGCTTTCGCCGCGCGTTCGAGATCGGGCGTGAACCTTTGCCTGATCTGGAGCGAGCCGGAGCGCAGGTAACCGACTTGAATGAGCGAGCCTTGCGGCAAGCCGCGTATGAACTTCGCGAGGCCGTCGATTTCGAGTGCGACGGAAGAGACGAGATCGTCCTGCACGAGGACGGTCAGGGCGAGCGCCGCGCGGTCGGCGGCGCTGCGCGTCGAGAGAATCTCCTGACGTTCGCCGTCTTCGGTCACGACGAGATTGAGCGTACGCAGTTCCTCGCTGCTCGCCGGAGTCTCGTCCTTGAGTTTGAGCGTCACGGGAATCGTCACGGAGCGCACGCCGCGCGAGACATCAGCGCGCCGCGCGCCGCCGTTGCCGTCGCCCTTCTGCGCGTAGGCCGGGGCGCAGGCGAGCGCGAGCAACAAGAGCAGCGTCAAACGCAACGTCGAACTCCGTGGCAATGCTTTTTTCATCATCTCTCCTGTGCGCCTTGTCGCATACCTCTATGACAAGGCATTATATAGCCTGTCCGTCTCGAAGCGAAGAACACTTTAATGAGCGATAAACGCAACAACCGGCTCACCGCGAAAGAGCGCGCCACGCTCTTCCTGCTGCAATACGCGCCGTGGCTCGCCTTCCTCATCATCGCGCTGCCCGCGCCGCTCTATTTCCTGCTACGCTATTTCAGCGCCCCGACCGGCTCGGAAGCGGGCGAGTTCATGCTGATCGCTATGACGACGCTCGCGGCAGGTTCGATTATCGGCCTCATCGTCGTCGTACTCATGCTCGTCTATCGCTGGCAGTGGGAGAAACGCCTGCGCAACCGTCTGGCCGCCGACGGCGTGACGAGCGATGAACTGGCATGGTTTACAGCCGAGTTGACGAAAGCTGAGCGGCGCACGCTCGCCGAGATCGAAGGGCGCAACCTGTTACTCGCAGACGCCTACCGCGAAACGCTCGCCGCGCGCGTGACGGCGGCGCGTGTCGCTTCCAATGCCAAACGCGAAGCGTTGGCCGTCGAGCGCAGAATCCAACATTCGTCGCGCCTGCAATCCGCCGAGCGCGCGACGCTCGAAGCGGATTTACACGGCGACCGGGAGCGGCTTAAAAAAATCGAAGAGGAAGCCGTCCGGCGACGCGCGCAGGCCGAAGCGCGACTCTTGATGATCGAAGCGGCGGCGGGACGCGACGCCAGCGACGAACAGACGCGCATCGCGCTCCAACGCCTCGAACTGGCCGAAGCGCAAGTTCCTTACTCGCTCGAAAACGCACGCCTCGAACGAGAGGCGCGCGAGGAGATCGAGCAAGAGCTACGCGCCGGAAAACAACTCTCGCTCGGCGAGAGTAACGAACGCTAAATGGAAAAACGCGCCCCCGTTGTAGTTAATCCCCTTCTTCGAGACGCCGCTCCAAATCCGCGAGTTGATAAACGCCTTCCTCAAGGCGCACGGCGTAGCCTTCGGCGACGAGCGCGCGGTTGCCGAGTCCGGCGTCGGGTCTGGAGAGGCCGGTGACTTTCGCCAGTTCGCCGCGCAGCGTCCGCCCCGCGCCGTCGAGAAAGGCGCGCGCCACTTCGCGCAAAGCCACCTCGCGCCGCACCTTCACCTTCAACTCCGCAGCGAAGCGCCCCTCGGCCAGCGTCCAGATGTACGTGAACCAGGGTTCGTACAGCACGTCGCAGGGAATCACTTTGAGCGTGCGCTGCAACTCGTCCAGAGCGCGTGTCAGTTGCGCACGCTCGCCAACCTTCGCTGACATCCTCAGATCGCACGTCGCCATCTCCCACTCGCGGCGCAAAACTTTCAACACCGCCTGCGCCTCCGCCGACAGCACGGTCTTCTCATCACGCCGCGCCACGCCCCACAGGGCGTTGAAGTGCGGCACGAGTCGCGGCGCGACGAACAGAGCGCGCGCCTTCGCGAGTTTCGCGTAGTACACGCGACCGCGCCGCATGATCTCGTCTTTCAACAACCAGGTCTGGCTGCTCTCCGGGTCTTTCTGCACGTTGCGCGGCATGTGTGCGTCTCTGCGCCCGCAGACGCTCACGTAGAGCGACGCGCCCGGACGGCGCGCGTCCGTCATGGCTGCGCAAAATCCTGCGCGCTCGATCAGCTTCTCCGCTTCGATTGCCGTCTCGACGCGCCGCTCCGGCTCGCGCTGCCACATGCGGTCGCGATAGGTTTCGATCTCTTCCGGCAACACGTCTGCGACTTTCAAAGTCTCACCGCCTCTTCAAAAATTGGAAACACTTATACGCGCTCGTCGCGCGCTTTCAGTTTTCCGCCGCCGCGTTCAGTTTTCCGCCGCGCGCACGCGCACGCTTCCAAAGTGACTGACCGAAATCTCTCAGGCTGACCGGAGACCTCTGTTTCCCATTTCAGCCGCTCGTCCCAGTGGCGCGTTTTTCCACGCTTTTCGCCTATTTTTATCAAAAACCCGCTTTGGCACAAGCGTTGCCCAACATAGCTGCGGCGACTTCTGTTACGAAGCCGCGAGGTCTTCAGAAATTTCCGACCGAGAGACGCTTCCGCGTCGAAGTTTAATCAGATGAATTTAATCAAACGCCATTCGACGATTTCAAAGCTCGCGGCTTGCTTGCTGCTGGCGATGGCGTGCGTTTGGTTACTCTCTTCAGATGCGGTCAGCGCAAACTCCGGGCGCGACAGGAAAGTCAAAGACAAAGTCGCCGGCGACTTGCGCGAAAAGATCGGCAAGGCGAAGAACGGCGAGAACGTCAAAGTCATCGTCCAGCCGAGCGGCGCCTGGAACGGCTCGCTCGATTCGGACATCAGCTATCATAACGGCAACACGACGCGCAAGTACTCCCACTTTCAAGCGCGCGCCGTTACTCTCCCCGCACCCGCCGTGCAAGCTCTGGCCGACCGCGCCGATGTCGAATACATCTCCCTCGACCGCGAAGTGAAACAACTCGGCCACCTGTCGGTCACGACCGGCGCGGACGCCGCGCGCTCTCTCGGCGGCACGGCAACTCTCGACGGCTCGAACATCGGCATCGTCATACTCGATTCCGGCATCGACCCGAACCACTTCGCCTTCCGCGACGGCTCAAGCAAATCTCGCATCGCTTACAGCCAGGACTTCACGGGCGAAGGCCGCACCGACGATCCTTACGGGCACGGCACGCACGTCGCCAGCCTCGCCGCCGGAAACGCAACTGTGGCGCATGGCGCGTATCGCGGCGTCGCTCCCAACGCCAAGCTCATCAACCTCCGCGTCCTCAACTCTCAGGGCAAGGGCTCGACATCGAATTTGCTGAGCGCGCTCGATTGGGTTTACGCCAACCGCGCCAACGCTGCCTACAAGATCAAGGTCGTCAACATGAGTCTCGGCACGGCTGCCGTGGATTCTTACAAATACGATCCGCTCTGCCGCGCGGCGCGTCGCCTCGCAGACGCCGGAATCATAGTCGTCGCCGCAGCGGGCAACGAAGGCAAAGACGGCGTGGGGCGCGAACTCTACGGCCAGATTCACGCGCCCGGCAACGAGCCTTCCGTCGTCACGGTCGGCGCGGCCAACACTCTCGGCACGGACGCTCGCGCCGACGACGTGTTGGCCTCCTACAGTTCGCGCGGCCCGACGCGTAGTTTCTGGACGGACGCGGATCGCGGCAAGCACTACGACAACTTGTTGAAGCCCGATGTCGTCGCGCCCGGCAACAAACTCGTCGGCGCGCAGGCGTCGAACAATTATCTCGTCGCACAGACGCCGACGCTCGACGCCAACGTCAGCAACAACGCGGCGAAAGAGGGGATGTATCTTTCGGGCACTTCGATGGCATCGCCCGTCGTGGCGGGAGCGGCGGCCTTGTTGTTGCAAGCCAACCCTTCGCTCACGCCGAATCTCGCCAAAGCCATCCTCATGTACACCGCGCAGCCGCTCGCCGGGTTCAACCACTTCGAGCAGGGCGCGGGCCAACTCAACATCGAAGGCGCGACGCGACTGGCGAAGGCGATGCGCACGGACATCTCGACCGCCGCGCTGCCGCTCGGCGCGCCGCTGCTCTGCAACAACTGCGCGCTCCCTGCGGCGCAAACCACCATCGCGGGCAAAACCTTCAAGTGGTCGCAGGGTCTCATACTCGACCACTCCTACGCCACCGGGTCGAATCTCGTCACGCGCTACCAGAGAATTTACGATGTCGGCGTGCTGATGGGCGACGGCACAATTGAATCGGGCGGCGTGCTCATGTGCGACGGAGTTTTGATCGGCGACGGCGTGCTCATCGGCGACAGCATCCTCACGAGTTACGGAACGACTATCGAACAAGGCAGTTTCCTCTACGGAACGGGGGTCTTGATCGGCGACGGCGTGCTCATCGGCGACGGAGTCCTGATTGGCGACGGCGTTTTGATCGGTGACGGAGTCCTCATAGGCGATGGCGTGCTCATCGGCGACCTCTACGCACAATCGCGTCTGGCGTTGACGAGCGGCGATAACACGCGCTCGATGGACGTGGTGACCGACTCCGCGAAATAATATCTTTACACGCGCGGCGACGACACGCGCCCGTGTAAGTCTGTGCCTGCCCGAGACGGAAATGTAAGCCCCCACCTCAACGGACTTCCCGAACGTTGACCGCCGCGTTTGAAGACCGTCCTTCTTTAGATTCCGCCACCCACGATGCGAGAAACAGGCAAACAACGTTTCGCCCGCCCCTTCATGCACCTGATGAGCGCGCTCGGCCTGTGCGCCGTGTTGGTGTCGCTCGCAGACCTTCAGTTCGCGGTCATTGATCTGAGATTCATGCTGCTGGCGCTGGTGACGCTCATCGTCGGCACGCGCATCAGCATCCAGATTCCCCGCGTCTGCGGCCACATCTCCGTCTCCGACACCTTCATTTTTCTAACCATCTTCATCTTCGGCGGCGAGGCGGGCGTCCTGCTCGCCGCGCTTGACGGCCTGTTCACTTCGCTCAGGATCAGCAAGAAAACCTCTACGATGATTTTCAACGGGGCGGCGATGGCCTTCTCGACCTTCGCCACCGTCGAGTTCGTCCAATACCTGTTCGGCGACATCGTCGCGTTGACCAAAGCTCCCTACTCTCCCCACTTCATTATCGCCGCGTGCGTCATGGCGTTCGTGCAGTACATCGTCAACTCGGGCACGGTCGCCATCGGCGGCGCGCTCAAGTTCAACGAGCCTTTCTGGGAGTCCTGGCGCAAGAAGTATCTCTGGACCTCGCTCACGTACATCACGGGCGCTTCCGGCGCAGCCGTCCTCGCCAAGCTCATCGGCGTCGCAGGCTTCTACGCCTTCATCGGCGCGCTCCCCTTCATCGGCGCCGTCTATTTCACTTATGTCACTTACATGAAGAACATCGAGGCGGCGGCGGCTCAGGCGGAACTGGCCGAGCGGCACGTCGCCGAATTGTCTCATTACATCACCGAGCAGGAACGCCTGCGCCAGCAGTTCTCGCAACTGGAAAAACTCTCCGCGCTCGGCGAACTCGCCTCCGGCGTCGCGCACGATTTCAACAACACGCTCGCCGGCATACTCGGTCGCGCGCAACTGATGTTGCGCACCGACGACCCCGAAAAACTCTCGCGCGGCCTACAGATCATCATCAAGACGGCGGAGGACGGCGCGAAGACCGTCAGGCGCATACAGGACTTCGCGCGGCAGCGACGCGACCACGATTTCGCCCCCGTCGCCGTCGATCAACTCCTGTTCGATGTCGGCGAGATGACGCGCCCGCGTTGGAAGAATTACGCCGAAGCCAACAACATCTACATCCACCTCAACCTGCAAATCAACTCGAACGCGTTCGTGCGCGGCGACGAATCCGAGTTGCGCGAAGTGCTCGTCAACATGGTCTTCAACGCCGTTGACGCGATGCCGCAGGGCGGGACTTTGACGCTTGCCACAAACGAGAGCGATCAATGCGTCGTGATCAGCGTGTCCGACACCGGCTGCGGCATCACTCCCGAAGTGCGCACGCGCATTTTCGACCCGTTCTTCACGACCAAGGGCAAGTCCGGAAACGGGCTGGGTCTGGCCGTCAGCTACGGCATCATTCTCAGGCACGAAGGCACAATCGAAGTCGAATCGGTGGCGGGAAGCGGCTCGACGTTCAAGATCAAATTGCCGTTGGCGAAAGGCGCGTTGAAGGCTGCGGCGTCCGAGGCCGAACCCGCCCACGCGCCGCCCGCGATGATGCTCGTGGCCGAACCCTCGCGTGCGCGCATTCTCGTCGTTGACGACGAACCGCACGTACGCGATCTGCTCTGCGAGATGGTTCAAAGCGAAGGTTGCGAGGCGGTGGCAGCGAGCAACGGGGCGGAAGCGCTAAACTTGTTCGACCGCGAAAAGTTCGACGCGGTCTTCACGGATGTCGGGATGCCGGGCATGAGCGGCTGGGAACTCTCGCGCCTGATCCGCGAACGCAGCACACACATTCCGCTCGCGGTGATAACCGGCTGGGGGAATGTGGTCGGGACGGGCGAACAAGAGGCCGCGCGGATCGATTGGGTCGTGACAAAACCGTTTTCGATGAATCGCATCGCCGAGATCATACGCGACATTCTGCAACGCAAGAGCGAATCGCGCCGGAGCGAGTTGGCTACCGTCGCCGCGTAGAACAAGCCGCTCGCAGCGTTCATCAAGGTCGCTCGTTGTTATTCAACTCGACAAACTTCCAGTCCCATCGCCTTCCCCGCGCAATAGCTTGTGATGCTCAACGGCGCGCGCAACGCTCTGCTCGACATCTTCCAGCCTGAAGGGCTTCAATAAATAATCGAACGCTCCGAGCGCGATCATGCCTTTGGCGTGCTCCTGGTCTTGAATGCCGGAGATGATGATGACGGGAGTTTGCGGCTGATTCTGCCGGACCTGGCCGAGCAGTTCGACGCCGCTCAAGCCCGGCATCGAGATGTCCGTGAGCACTACGTCGTAAACGTCTGTCGCTAACCATTCGAGGGCGCGTTCAGCCGTCGCGGCGACGTGGCACAGGTGATTTTCTGATAACAGATCGTAAAGCGTGTCGCGGATTGCGTCGTCGTCGTCAACGACCAGAATAGCTGCCATAGCCCTGAGAATAACACATTCAATTTTTTATGTTTTCACTCTGCGAAAAAAGCGGGAGAAGTTTGACGCGCCGCCCGCCGCTTGATGCGACGGCCTCGCGCGCCGAACTTCTCCCGCTCCGGTTAAGTGTTAAAAACGGTCGCCCGTTCTACTGTCTGGGGCTGCTCGTGCGAATCGTCACTTCCGTGCCGCTGCGCAAGTCGAGATCGTCGCTGCCCTGCACGTAGACGGAGCCCGCGCCGCCGCCCGCGCCTAAGACCGCGCCGATGGCCGCGCCCTTACCGCCGCCCGCAATCGCGCCGATGATCGCGCCGACCGCCGTACCGATGGCCGTGCGTTGCACCGTCGTGTTCGTGCGGTTCTCGCTCTCCTGCACCGTACCCTCGTTATCAACGCGGACGGTCTCACCGCCCACCGTGCGCACGCTCTCGACGAAGCCGGAGAAGTTGGACGTGCGCCCGTCGCGCATGCGTATGCGGTCGAAATTGAAAGTCAATCCCGAACGACCCGACACGCGACCCGAACGGCTGACCTGCGAAATGCTCCCCTCGATGGTCGCGCCCGAAAATTGCGAAGGCTCGCGCACGGTCATCGTGAAGCGATCGCCCTCGCGCGCATTTCTGGTGTTGAGGTCGGTGTTCAGCGTGGCGATCAAAGTCGTCCCGTTGGTCAGGACATAATCGTCATTCCGGCCACCAATCGTACTTGAAGGGGAAACTTGTCCGCCCCTGTAGATGTCAAAGCGTGCCACGTCGGCAGTTCGATCATATACGCTGCGCACAACGATGGGTGCGCTGCCGTTTGTGAACGCGATGCGGCGCGTCACCTGCAAGCGACGCCCGTTGCTGAGCGGGTCGAACGTCACGGTGTAATCGCTGTCGCGGTCGCCCGTGCTGCTCACGGTCAACTGGTCGCCGTAGAAGGCTGCACGCGCGCGGATCGTGTTACCGCTCGCGCTCTGTTCAGTGCGTTCGTTGCCGTCGGCGATGAAGTTGATCTGCGGCGCGCGCGTCGAAGCGATGGTCACATTGTCGCCGCGCCGTTCGATGGCGATTTCCGCAGGCGGCTCAAGTCGCGCGACGACCGCGTCGTAAATGCGTCGGCGGTCGCGGTACGGCAGATTGTTAGTTGCCGCCTGCGCCTGGCGGCGCGGGTCTTCGCTCTGCGCTACGTTGAGACGATACGTGCCGGTCAGGCCGGTGTCGTAGTTGTAGCTGTTGTTGTCTGTCGGCGGGTAGGGCGAGTAAGGCGTATTGTCGTTGTTGTTGCGCCACGCCACGTTGTAGATGCCCGCCAGTTGGTTGAGGTCTGCTTTCAAGGCCGTCCAATCGCTCTGCGAGCGGGCGGTCAGACGGTTGCCCTGATTCGTCATGAAACGGTCGAGGCGAGAGGCGCGCGCGAGCAGCGCGTCAACGTCGGAGGCGACCAATTGCTGCTGCGCGGAACGCTCGCGCACGTGATCGACCACGTGGTTGAAATCGTCGAGCACCGTGTTGATGTTGTCTTCGCGCCGCGTGCCGTCGTAGCGGCTCTGGTCGAGCGCTTGGCCGAGGCTCACGCGGAATCGCTCCGCGTTCATTTCCAGACGCCTGAGGAGTCTCTGCGTTTGAACTTCGTTGTTGCGATAGACGGGGCGGCGCGTCGTCTGCGCCTGCACGCCGAAGCTGAGGCTCAGAAGCGCCAGCACCATCCACGCCGAAAAAATTTGTCTTGCTTTACTCATTTACCCTACCCTCCATTTTTGCTGTTTCACTCGTCAGTCATCTTCTTCCAAACTTCTCGCGAGTCCCGAACTTGTTCGGGTTTGTGCCTCGTGATTTCCGCTATTAGTGGGGGGAGTGATGTTTTGAAAGGAGGAGAGATGCGAACCTTGCCCGCGCGGTCAACTTTTTTGTCTGTCGCGAGTTGTAAATTGATGTCGCCAACCGCACGAAGCGTTGAAATAATTTCCTGCCTCTACCCCGACGGCGGCTTCTCGTCAAGTGTGATTCGAGACCACCTTGAAAGGGTTGCCGCCTAATTTCCGGGTCGCAGTCGAAAAAAGTTTCCGCGCTCCTGATGACGCCTATTTATGTACAAAGATCGTGCACACTGCATGCTTATCCGTATCATGCAAAGTCACTGATTTGCACGCGGAATCGCCTTTTTCCCTGCAACCGGAGAAACATCCTCCCGCCTCCCGTCTCCATAGCAATTCGTGTGCGGCTGAGCGCGCGTTGGGCGCACTTTTGCGCCCGTGCTATGCTCTTCGGTCTAGTCAAAGGAGTCTTGACGGATGAACCCCGTAGATGCCAAAGCGACAATTCACTACGCTGGCGACGAACTCTTCGTCGCCATCACGCCGAGCGGCCACGCGCAGACGCTCGACACCCGACACGAACGGTCAGCCGCCGCGACGCCGATGGAACTCCTGCTGCTTGCGCTCGGCAGTTGCACCGCCGTCGATGTCGTTTCGATCCTTGAAAAGAAGCGCCAGCAGGTGACCGGCTATCGCGTCGAAGTGCGCGGCACGCGGCGCGAGGAGCACCCGCGCAAGTACACGCGGTTTGAAGTCAAACATATCGTGCGCGGGCGCGGCGTTTCGGAAAAAGCCGTGGCGCAGGCGATTGAGCTTTCGGAGACGAAGTATTGCAGCGTCGCTGCCACGCTCAGCCCCGCCGCAGAGATCGTGTCGAGTTTTGAGATTCAGGAAGAAGATGAAGGCGCGCATCCTTGAGTCTCGCGCACGCGTCGAACAGGTGCGCGTCGGGCGGGTTGGCTGTTAGAATAGGCGCACGCTACTGACCAGTAACTTCCAGAAGGAGAATCAAAGAAATGGCTGACGAGAACAAGAAATGCGCGCATGCCGCTTGCGATTGCCCGGCAGACGAGAACAGCAAGTATTGCAGCGCCTATTGTGAAGGCAAAGGCCAGACCATGACCATCGATTGCGATTGCGGTTGCCCGTCCTGCGGCAGCAACATCTAAGTCTTTCAAGCGACGGGCTGAAGCGTGCGCTTCCACGCAAAGGCCGAGCAGGCTTTAGCCCGTCGCCCCTCTCTCCCCTCTCAGGCGGCGCACCCGTCTCGCGTCTCAAGCATCGAACTTTACCGACGCGCCCTTCTCCTGCGCTTCCGACGAAGCAGGCGTCAATTCAAAATTTATAATTTCACTCAAGCGGCATCTATGTTTGTTTCTTTGACCCAATACATCTTCGCCAGCCTCGTCGCGCTCGCGCTCACTCCAGCCTGCGCGCCGGTCGAATCTACCAACGCGACAGTCTCCAATGCGTCAGTCTCCAATGCGTCAGTCCCGAACCTCACGGGCACGCTCTTCGTCGAGTCCGCGCCCGAAGCCGAACAGGGCGACGACGCGCTCGTGAACGCGCGTCGTCTTGATCGAGAAGGTCGCGCGCTCGACGGCCAACTCGCGCAACTCGCGCCCACCGAACACATGCGTCGCGCCGCCGCTTATCACGCCAACCGCGCCTTCGCCGAAGCGCGCGAACACTGGCAGACCATGATCGGGCGCTACCCTACGGACGCCAACGTGCCCGCCGCACTTTTCGGCATGGGTCGCACCTTCTATCAAGAGCGTCGTTATGCCGAGGCGCTTCCCTTCTTCGAGCGTCTCGGTCGCGAGTTCATCGCGCGCAAAGAGGGGCGCGAAGGTTTTTACTACGTCGCCGCCACGCTCCTGCGCCTTGATCGCACGGTCGAAGCCGCGACGCGCTACGGCGATTACGCCACGCGCTTCCCGCAGGGCGAGCGCATCGAGAACGCTTACCTCAACGCGATTGACAGTTGGCGCGAGGCGGGGCGAAACGACGAGGCGGCGAACTGGATCGCGCGCACGCGCGAACGTTTTCGCGGCACGCCGACCGATACGAACGCGCTCTTCGCGCGCCTCAGGCTCGACGTGTCCGGTAAAGATTGGCAATCCGCCCTGCGCGCGGCGGACGAACTGCGCGGCGCGAATTTCTCCAACGCCGTACAGACCACGTCGCACGAGATCGCATACCTGCGCGGCTTCAGCCTCGAACATTTGAAGCAGACACAGCAGGCCGCCGCCGCCTATCAATCAATTCCCGACCGCGCCTCGTCTTATTACGGTGGGCTTGCTACCGCGCGCCTGCGCAATCTGGACGCGGCCTCCAAACGCGTCGCCGAGGCGCGCGACGCGGGCGTCCGCAGAGAATTCGACGCGGTGGCCGGCGCTTACCCCGCGCCGTTTCGTGAAGTCATCCTGCGTGCGACGGCCAGGCACAACGTCGATCCTAGATTCGTGCTCGCCATCATGCGGCAGGAGAGCAGCTTCCGCGAGCGCGCACGCTCCCCCGCCGCCGCGCGCGGGCTGTTGCAACTGACGATGGACATTGTGGTGAAGTACGGCAAGCAGGCGGGATTGCAGAATGTTCAGGAGGACGATCTTTACAGGCCGGAGGTCAACGTTCGTATCGGCGTCGAATACCTGGCCGATCTCTTTCGCATGTTCCCGAATCTGCCGGAGGCCGTCGCCGCTTCTTACAACGGCGGCGAAGATAACGTCGTGCGCTGGGTGCGCCGCGCCGGTCACAAGGACGCGGGCGTCTTCGCGTCCGAAGTGGGCTTCGCTGAATCGAAAGACTACGTCTTCAAAGTGATGGCGAACTATCGCGCTTACAAGCAACTCTACACGTCTGATCTCAAGCGTCAACGATAACTTCGGGCGTGCTGGTTTTCATCAACCGGCCTTTGTTCCGTCGTAAACTCCATTCTCCCATTAGCCCAGGTGGCTCGCGGTTCGAGCGCGATGTCTCCCATGATCGTGAATTGCTCCGGCGGGGGCGGGGCTTCTTCGTCAATGGGCACGGGCGCGATCAAGTCGAGTCCCGCTTCGGTCGCGGCGTCGAGAGAGTTTCGCGCCGTCTCCAATCCCGCGAGTACGGCCATTCCGGCGAAGAAACTCAGGACCGACGAGACGACCGCGCGCGACAGGCCCGACACGCGGCGCTTCAACGCACGCAAACCCACAGGACAATTTTTCGTCAGGATCGTGCCGTCCGCGCGGTTGTAGTAGCGCACGCACAGCCGCCCCTCCGCGCTCAAGATGAGCGCCTCCGCATCCTTCTTCGTCATGTTGGAGAGGTTATAGACGTTCATGCTGCACTCGTCGCAGAAGCGCACGCGCTCGTTGCCGCGCATACGTTCCCAATCGGCGCGACACGGCGCGGCGACTCTGACGTGCGAGAGCGGATCGGTGAATTGAGCCATAAAGAGAAGCCTCCGCCGTCGTTAGTTCAACCAGGACCGGACTGTTAGACGCCGTCTGGCCGCGTTCTGTTCCCACACGTGCGCGCGTCATCTTACGCGAGACGCTTACGGCTCGGGAGAAAATTGAAAATCTTCAAATCCGCGCGCTCGCTCGCGACGCCGCAAAGGATCGGGTTGCGCCGCGTAGTTTCGCGGCAACACGCCGAGCCGCACCAGCGCGTCGCGAAACTCGTAACGGAGCGTCACCTGCGCCGCCGGACTCGACTCCAAATCCATTTGCACGCGCCACACGTCGTTCGACACGGAACGCCCGATGCCCGTTCCCGCGTAATCGTCGTCCGCTCCGGGCGTGACGACGCCACCACTACTGCGCGCCGCGTCGCTCTGTGAGCGCGCGACGGGTGCCTTATTCGTCGCGCTCTGCTCCGCGTCGTTACGGCGTTCGCCCTCGCTGCGCTGTGATTCGAGCGGGCGCGGCATCGGCGGCACGATCTCCGTGCGCTCACGCCGTTCGCGGTAGAAGATGGCGGTGATCACGCCCATGTCGGAAGGCCGCCCCAACTTGTTCGCGTAAGAATCGCGCTCGTTGGTGAAGTAGAAGCGACGAGCGCGCGTGGAACTCATCTGCCAACCGCTGACGGTGATCGAGCCGTAGGGCGGGATCACCCATTTGCTCGCGTCGCGCGCCGTCGTGCGCCGCGCGTCAATCGTGTTCAGCCCGTCCACCGAGAGCGCGACCGCCACGCGCACCGGCAAAGGGTTCGTGAGCCTGAGCGCATATTCCTCGCCTTCGACGGCCTCGACATAAACTCTCCCGCGCGCCGGATACTTTTCGCGCGCGCCGCCGCCCGCCAACACCTCGACGCCGAAAGGCTGTTCGTAGATCGGCCTCCCGCGCCCGACTATCCGCCCCTCGTTTCGCTGCGCGCCGCTGCTGCTGCTACTACTGCGCCCGCCCCGGTCGCCGCCGCCGTTGCCCTGTGCAAAAACGAACACGCTCAAAGTTGCCAACACCACAGTTGCCATCAACGCCGTCAACGCTTTACGCATAAATTTTCTCCCGCCCAAAATGTTTTCCGTCCCCGCTCTCTGAACGCGCCCCGCGATAATTTCTTGCAGCCCGCGTCAAACTTTGTGATACAAGTTTTCACTCGGAAGGAGCGACTTGAACGGATGACAAATTTCGACGCCGAAGCTTGCCAAAATTTCGACTTTGCGACGACGCGCGAATGGTTGGAGACGAACAATCTCGGCGGCTTCGCCTCTTCGACCATCGCGGGCGCGAACACGCGCCGCTATCACGGATTGCTCACAGCCGCGCTGCGTCCGCCGACCGGACGCACCGTGTTGCTCTCGAAATACGAAGAGACGCTCATCCTCGACGGCGAGCGTTTCGATCTCTCGACCAACGCCTATCAGTCGAGCGTCGTCCACCCGCAAGGGTTTCGCCTGCAAACGAATTTCCGGCTCGACCCCTTTCCCGTCTTCACCTACGAGATCGGCGACAAGGCGCGCGTCGAAAAACGTATCTTCATGTTGCACGGCGAGAACACGACCGTCGCGCGTTACAGCGTGCGCGCGGCGGGCGCGGCGAGTATTGCGCTTGAGATTCGCCCGCTCGTAGCCTTCCGCGATTACCATTCTTTGCAGCGCGAAGCCCTCGACATTTTTCTGCGCGCCGAACTCAGAGAGAATCTCGTCAGCCTGTTCAAACAGGACGACAGTTCGCAACTATTTCTGGCGCACAACGCGTCGCAGGTCTCAATCGAAGGCTACTGGTACAGGCGTTTTGAATACGCGGAGGAACGCGCGCGCGGCTTCGACTTCCACGAGGATTTGTTCAACCCGTGCCTGCTCGTCTGGCAGGTCGAGCCGGAACATTCATCATGCGACATCATCGCTTCGACCGAAGAGCATGCCGCGAGCGACGCTCTCGCGTTTGAAGAGCGCGAACGCGCGCGGAGACAAGGCGGCGGCGTGACGGCGGGCGGCAGCGAAGATGATGGCAGCGCCGTAGAAGAAGACGTTTACGTGCGTTCGCTCGACGCGGCGGCGGATCAGTTTCTCGTGCGGCGCGGCGACGATCTCGGTTCCGTGATCGCCGGTTATCACTGGTTCACGGACTGGGGGCGCGACACGATGATCTCGCTCGGCGGCCTCGCATACGCGCGCGGCAAGTTCGACACGGCGCGCGAAATCCTGCTCGCCTTCGCCGCGCACATGCGCGAGGGCGTTATCCCCAACCGCTTCCCGGACCGCGACGAAGAGCCGGAATATAACAACGTGGACGGCACGCTCTGGTTCGTCAACGCCGTCGGCGAACTCGTGCGCCGCACCGGCGACATCGCGTTCGTGCGCGAACACCTCTACGCGCGGCTCAGAGAGTTTATCGAGTGGCACGAGCGCGGCACGATCTATTCCATCCACGCAGACGAGGACGGGCTGCTGAGCGCGGGACAAGAGGACGTGCAGTTGACGTGGATGGACGCCAAGATCGGCGACTACGTCGTGACGCCGCGCGCGGGGAAAGCTGTCGAGATACAGGCTTTGTGGTACAACGCGCTGCGCACGGTCGAAGAGATCGCGGCGCGTCTGGAAGACGACCACGCGCGGAATCATTGCCGCGCGATGGCCGAACTGGCGCGCGCGAGTTTTCACGGGCTGTTCTGGAACGAGGCGGGAAATTGTCTCTACGATTACATCAACCCGTCGGGCGAATGCGACGCGTCGGTTCGCCCCAACCAAGTTTTCGCGCTCAGCCTGCCGCACCCGATCATGACGGGCGAGCGAGGCCGCGCGGTCATCGAAACCGTCGAGCGCGAACTGCTCACGCCCTACGGCCTGCGCTCGCTCTCACCCCGACATCCCGACTATCGCCCGCGCTACGAAGGCGATTCTTACGCGCGCGACACCGCTTATCATCAAGGCACGGTCTGGGCGTGGCTCATAGGCCCTTTCATCACCGCATACCTGCGCGTGCACGGGCGCACGCCCGCGAGCCTCGGACAGGCGCGCGCCTACTTGCACGCGTTCCGCGAGCATCTGACGGAGGCGGGCGTCGGGCAAGTCTCTGAAATCTTCGACGGCGACGCGCCGCACACGCCGCGCGGCTGCATCGCCCAGGCGTGGAGCGTCGCCGAACTGTTGCGCTGCGAGTTGGAGGAGTTGAAGTAAGACGGATGTTGATGAACCAGAGGATTGACTGAATGCCGACTTCGACTCCACCGCCATACTTTCCGCAGAACCCTTTGCTCCCGCCCGACGAGCATCGCGCGCGCAAGGTGAAACTCGCCCTCGCCGGCTGCTTCGTACTGCTCCTTCTGCTCGCCGCCGCGATTATCATTGCGGTCGTCCGTTTCATCAGGACGTGACGACGCTCGAATTAAAACCTCTGCAAACGAAAAATCGTATTCACACTCAACGAAAAATCGTATCAACCTCCGCAGCTAAAACTTTTTGGAAGCAAACGGGCGATTGCGTCGTCTGATAGTTGACTGATCTCTATCCGGAAGCGAGGTTGATATGGACAAAGCACTTCACAACGTTGATCGCCGTAGTTTTCTCAAACGCGCCTCGGTCTTCGCGGTCGCGCTCCCCACCGGAGTTTTCATTAGTTGCGTAAGCCCCGCGCAAACTCAGCCCGCGCGGCGCGAGACGAATGAACGCGTCGGCGGTTATTGCGAGGGCTGCGAGGCCATCTACGACGGCATGCCGTCGCAATTAAACTGGGAGACGCGCATCTCCCCTGCTTCCGAGCCGGGCGAACCGATGGAGGCGAGTGGCCGTATCTATCAACCCGACGGACGGACGCCCGCGCCCGGCGTGATTCTTTACGCCTATCATACGGACGCGCGCGGCATCTATCCGCCCGCGACGGGTGCGAGCGGCGCAAGGCTCAGACACGGGCGTTTGCGCGGCTGGGTCAAAACAAACGCGAACGGCGAGTATAAATTCGTCACCATCAAGCCCGCGTCGTATCCGAACAGCACCATTCCTTCTCACGTCCACCTGATCGTGAAAGAGGCCGATAAGAACGAATACTACATTGACGATTTCGAGTTTGAGGACGACCGCTTCCTCACGCAGCATGAACGCGGGCGGAGGCGAAAGGTAGGCGGCTCGGGCGTCGTGCGTCTGACGAAAAGCGCGGGCGGCGTGTGGCTCGCCAGGCGCGACATCATTCTCGGCCTGAACGTGCTGAACTACAGTTGACGACGACGGCGCATTGACGGTTGCGTATGAAACGTTACGCAGGCGGCACGGTGTGCCCCGTCACTTTGGTTATTTTGTCACGGGTTACTTTGTCACACGACGCGCGACGAGGATGACGACGAGGAGCGTCGTGACAGCCGCCGAGAGCAGGCAGTATTGACAGAAGGCTTCGAGGACGAAGGCTTGCAGGTAGAGCAGCCAAAGCGTTGTTGCGAACATCAAGGCGACGAGGACGGCGAGAAGTTGAGCGGCGCGCTCCGAGCCGAAGGCCGCGAGCGTGGCGAGGCTGAAAGCCGTGAAATATGCGAGCGCGCCGTAGAGCGCGAGCGGGTAGCCGAGGACCGTGGCGTACGGGCTGCCCAGCACTTCCGAACAGCCGCCCGTGACGGTGCAACGCACGCTCCTGCCCGTCAAATGTTCGACGGTGAGATAGATTGCGTCGGCCAGCCCGACGAGTGCGAGCGCGGCGGCCAGCGCAAACAGGCGCGACAGGCGAGGCGGCGACACGTCATCTTCGCGCTCGCCCCTTGCGCGACCTTCGGGCTCGCTCCTTGCGCGACCTTCGCGCTTACCCGTTGTGCGCGCGGCGCTCTCTGTGCCGGTCGGGTTCACTTCTGTGCGGCGACTTCGCTCTGGATGAGGGTGCGGAAACGTTCGTAGTTGATGATGACTTCATAGGGCACTTCGCGCCCGTTGAGAAACACGGTCGGCGTCCCCGACACGCCGCGCGCCGTGCCCGCTGTCTCGTCGTTCATCACGCGATTGTTGATGAGCGCGCTGTCTATGTCCTGCGCGAATTTTCCGAGGTCGAGGCCGAGCGTGCGCGCATAGTTGAGGAACATGGGGCGCGCGGCGGGCGCATCGCTCCATTCCTTTTGCTTCTCGAACAACAGATCGTGCATCTGCCAGAATTTACCTTGCAGCGCGGCGGCTTCGGCGGCACGCGCGGCTTCGGCGGCGTGCTTGTGCATATTCCTGAGCGGGTAATGATGAAACGAGACGCGCACCTCTTTTTCGTACTCGCCCTCGATGCGTTTCAAAATCGGATGAAAGAAGCCGCACGGCGGGCACTGAAAATCGCCATACTCTTCGATCAAGATGGGCGCGTCGGCGCGTCCGCGCAGGTGCACGATGGGCGCGGTGTTCGCCGGCGCGGCGGGACGCGGCGCTGAGGCGACGGGCGTGCCGCTCGGCGTCGTCGTCACTGTGGGCGGCAACTGGGCGATGTTCGTTCTCTGGGTTGAAGTCTCGGACGGGCGCATCAGCAGCGCGCCGCCTGCGAGCGCGGCGAGAAGCACGACCGCAATGATGATGATGGGAAGTTTGCGTCTCATAGACGCAGAGGATAACGTCTAAAGCGCGATCCGCGCAATTCGCTGCGAAACATTTTCCAGCCCCGTGAAGCCGGGCAGCAGTTGCAAGCGCTGGTTGACGTTTTGATCGAAAAACTCCACGCCGTCTTTGCCCTTGAAGAGCGTCGAGATGACGTAATCGGTCTCGCGCTGCGGCTTCGTCCCCTGCCCCACGGGCGTCCAGAATTTCCCTATGATGAAACGCGCGAGGGCGCGCGTGTAGCCGGAGCGTTCGAGTTTCAGGCGTGCGATGCTCCAATAGAAATGCGAATGGACGGACTCTTCGCGTGCGATGGCGCGGAGCAACTGTTCGAGCACGGGATGCTCGGCCAGTTTCCAGAGGCGACGATAGCCTTGCAGCGTCGTCATCTCGTTGATCGCGCCCCAGACCATGTGTGCGCCCGAGAAATATTTGCCGAAGCAGTTGGTGATGAGCGGATAGAGATTATTCTCGAAGGTGTACTGGAAGGGGATGGCCGCTTTCGCCTCCGCCTGCCAGCGCTCGCTCGTAGGGTATCCGGCTTCGTTCAGGAAGCGGTTGAGCAGTTCGGCGTGCTGGAACTCTTCCACGCTCCAGCGATCCATGAACTTGCGTATGACGGGGTTTTTTCCGGTCGGCGTGCGCAGCAATTCGTCGTAGTAAATCTCCGTGAAGCTCTCCACGTCGCGCATGTAAACGATCACGTCTTTGAAGGCAGGATTGAGCGGGTGCTCCCGAACTTCTTTCCAGTTCAACGACTCGACAAATTCTTTGGTGACGGAGCGCGGCTGCGCCTCATACCAATCCAGCACGTCTTGTTCTGTCTCAAACATGGAGAGTCTCCTTGAAGATTTACGAAACTATTTGTATAAGTGTCCTGCCCCTTAATTTACGTACAGCTTCTTCCCCTTGGATTCCCTTTTTATAAACGGCCTTTTATGCTTGAAGAATGCCGGTCTGAGCACGCATGGTACAAAATTACAACATCACCGATACACTGAACGACAACCGCGCGGGCGCGCTCTACGACCGAATCGCGCGCCTCTACAACCTGACTTACAAGTTCAACGGCTACAGGCGTTCGCTCGAACGCTACTTCCGCGAGCACCCCGTCCCGCTCGAAGACGGCGCGCGAATCCTCGACGCCGGATGCGGCACGGGACTTTTAACTCTGGCGCTGCTCCGCACACTCCCGCGCCCCGCGCGCATCACCGCCATCGATCTCTCAGCCTCGTCGCTCCACAAAGCGCGGCAGGCGGTTGACGGCGTCCTCGCCAATCAGCCGCCGCATCAACACCGCGTCAGCTTCCTTCAGGCCAACTTGCTCTCGCTGCCCTTCGCGAGCGAAACCTTCGATTTCATCGCAACCAGCGGCGCGCTCGAATATGTCCCGCTGCGCGATGGCCTGGGCGAACTGTCGCGCGTGCTCAAACCCGGCGGCTACCTGTTTCACCTGCCCGTGCGCCCCGCTCCGGCCAGCACACTACTCGAAATCCTGTTTCGCTTCAAGACCCACCCGCCACAAGAGATCGACGACAACACCGAACGCTACATGCGCATCATCTCCCGCCACCACTTCCCCGCGACCGACATCATCGGCTGGACGAAAGTTGCCATCATGGCTCAAAAGCGGTGACGGGTGACAAGTGACGAGTGACGAGCCTGATAAAAGTTAAAAGAGCGAGTGAGGGCGAACGATAAGGCCAGATAAACTTTCATTTCGGCCTTCGCTTTAAGATTCACGATCCGGTTTTAACTTGTCACGCGTCACTCGTCACCCGTCACTGTCTGCTCATTTTCTTGAGGACGATGGCGGCGACCGTGGGGATGATGTCGCGTTCGTTGCTGTGTCCCTCGGTGAAGGTGACGAGGACGAAGCGCGCGCCGTTCGGGAGTTCGATGTAGGCCGCGTCGTGACGCACTTTACTCGTCCAACCGGCTTTCGACCAGAGGCGCGCGCCATCATAATCCTTCAAGGCGATGCCCGTGAAGCCGCGCCCTTGATCGTCCGCGTCGCCGCTCTTGCCTGAGAAATCGCGCTTCAGGAGTTCCATCATGCGATCCGAGCGCGCGGGCGTGACGATGCGGCGCGTGGCGATCTCGGCGAGCAGGCGCGCGGTGGCGTTGGTGGTCAGCTTGTTGCGATTCTCTCCATTGGGCCCGCGCCCAAAGTTTTCGCGCCCGTAGGCGTCTTCGCAGAAAGTCTTCTGGTTGATGTTGATGTTGGTGTAGCCGAGCGAGGCGAAGTAGCGGTTGACGGCGTTGCGTTTCTCCTGCCACTTACGCATCTCCGCGGGCGGCAACTCCACGCCGCTCGAAGTTCCGGTTAAAACGTCGAGCACGTAGCCGGTCGCGTCGTTAGACGAATCCACGATCATGTCTTTGAGCGCGCGCTTCAACTCGTCCGTTTCCTTCAAACGCCCGTCTTCAAACCAGCGGTGCGCCGCCGCCAGATAAAACATTTTGACGACGCTCGCCGTGTAGATGCGCTCCTCGCCGCGAAAGCTCGCCTGCGCGGGTCGCTCCGCGTCGCGCAGATCAATCAAAGTGATCGCCAGTTGATTCTCGGCGAGTTTCTTATCACGAAACTTCTGCAAAGTTTCGCGCGCCGCCTCGTCAACCAACGCTTGGAGGGCGGGCGACGGGACGGCGACGAATTTTTGAGTTTGCGGCGCGTGCGCCGTCTGCTTACGGCTCGCGTCTTGCGCCGGAGCGTCGGACGCACAAGACACGCAGAGGCCGACGACGAGTGCGCAGCAAAGAATCTTTCTAAAGGGCATAATCAATTTTGTCTTCAACGCAGGAAGTTGGCGAACAGCGTGATGATGAGCATGTTCGAGAAGTCTATGAAGAACGCGCCGATGATCGGCACGATTAAAAAGCTGCGCGGGGCTGCGCCGTAGCGTCCGGTCAGTGCTTCCATGTTGGCGACGGCGTTCGGCGTGATGCCCAGACCGAAACCGATGAAGCCGCCCGTTGTCACCGCCGCCTCGTAGTCGCGCCCCATCAGGACGAAGACGACGAGCAGGGCGTAAATTATCATAAGTACAACTTGCACGGCGAGTATTATGAGGAGCGGCACGGCCAGACCCGCCAGTTGCCAGAGTTTCAAATCCATCAAGGCGATGACGAGAAAGAGCGCGAGCGCGATGCCGCCCAGAGCTTCAATCGCGCGCATGTCGAGCCGAAACCAGCGGAAGCGGTCGTCCAGATTTCGCACGAGCGCGGCCACCACCATCGCGCCGACGTAAGCCGGAAGCGTTACGGGTCGGCCTGCGATGTACAGTTTCGACAAGGCCATGCCGACGAGCGCGCCCAGACCCATCACGAAAAGAAGGATGAGCAAGTTGCGCAACAACTCGCCGCCCGTCAAGCCCGCCTCTTCGCTGCTTCGCGTCTCACGCTCTACGACTTGTGCGCCGCCGCTGCGGTCGTCAATTTCGCCCGTCGAGCCGATAGCCCAGAAATCGTCGGTCGCGTCGCGCTTCGCTTCTTCACGCGGCGCGGCGAGGCGGAAGCGGCGTATGAGCGCCGTGGCGACGGGATTCCCGACCAGACTTGAGACGAAAATGCCGAACGTCGCCGACGCGATGATGAGCGAGCCTGCGCCCGTGATGCCGAGCGACTCGAATTGCTCCGTGAAGGCCAGCCCCGTCGCCGGACCGCCGAGCAGCGTCAGCGACCCGCCGATGATTCCGAGCGCGGCGGGCGCGCCGAGCAGTAGCGCCACGCCGATCCCCGTCAGGTTCTGCACGACTCCGGCGAACGACGCGATGATGAAGAACAGGATCATACGCCAGCCGCCCGCACCGAGCAGCCCGAGCGTCGCGCCGAATCCGATGGTCGTAAAGAAAGCTATCTGCAAAGGCGCGCGCAGCGACGTGTCGAGCGCGACGCTGAGCGTGCCGCGCGAACGCAAGGCCAACACAAGCCCCGCGAACAACAGCCCGCCAATCGCCGCCGCCGGAATACTCGCGCGCCTCAGAAACCCCACGCGGCCTTGCACAACGCCGCCGACGAACAGAAACACAGCCGCCAGCGCCAGCGTCAAGACGAGATCGAACTTCAGCGTCCGCAGACCTTCGACTACGGTAAACTCCAACTAAACCTCCAAAGGCAGATGTCAGAGGCTAGAGGTCAGAGATCAGTTGAAAGCAGTATCTAGATTTTTACTGACCTCTAACCTCTAACCTCTGACCTCTGCTTTCTAGCCTCTGCTTTTCTCTTCGTATACGACGCGCCCGTCCATGATCGTCAGGCGAACTTTCGTCTGCTCGATCTCGACGGGGTTGATGCGGAAGATGTCTTGCGAGAGGATGACGATGTCGGCGAGTTTGCCGACTGCCAGCGTGCCTTTCGTGTGTTCGGCAAACTCGGCGTAGGCCGAGCCGACGGTGTAGGCGCGCACAGCTTCTTCGACCGTGATCTTCTGTTCGGGTATCCACCCCTGCAAGTTTTTGCCGTCGAGCGTGCGGCGCGTTACGGCGGCGTAGATGCCGAACATGGGGTTGAGCGGGGCAACGTACCAATCCGTGCCGAAGGCGAGCGTCGCGCCCGAATCTAGGAGCGAGCGGAAGGCGTAGGTCGTGCGCGCGCGAGCGTTTCCGATGCGCTTTTCAGCCCAGCGCCCGTCGTCAATCGCGTGATAGGGCTGCATCGAAGCGATAACGCCGCCGCGACCGAAACGCGCGATGTCTGCGGGGCGTATGTGCTGCGCGTGCTCGATGCGGAAGCGACGGTCGCGCGCGCCGTTCGTCCGCGTAACTCCTTCAAAGACGGAGAGGATTTTGTCGTTCGCGCTGTCGCCGATGGCGTGAATCATCACTTGCAGCCCCGCCGCGTCCGCGCCCGCGACGCGCTTGAGCATCTCGCCTTCGGGAAACATCTCGTCAGAGGGCAGGCCGCGCATCGCGGGCGCGTCGTTGTACGGATCGAAGAAGAGCGCGGTGGTTGAGCCGAGGCTGCCGTCCGCGAAACCTTTCAGGCCGCCGACGCGCAAGAGGTCTGAGCCGAACACCGCGCGCACGCCCGTACGCGACAGGCGCTCCCACTGCGGGAGCGGTGAGACGGCGTAAACGCGCGTCTTCAACTCGCCGCGCGAGGCGAGCGCCTGAAAGACGCCGACATCGTTTCCGGCGGACATGTCCTGCACGCTCGTCACACCCAAACTCGCCGCGTGTTCGGTCGCGGCGCGCGCCGCTTCGAGTTTTTCGTCGAAGGTCGCCTCGGGAATCTTCGCGTAAACGAAACTCATCGCGGCGTCTTTAAGTACGCCCGTCGGCTCGCCCTGCGCGTCGCGCACGATGAGGCCGCCGTCGGGGTCTTTCGTCTCGCGCGTCACGCCCGCGAGCTTGAGCGCCGCGCTGTTGGCGAGCGACATGTGGCCGTCGAGGCGGTTGACGAAGACGGGCGTGTCGGGCGTGAACTTGTCGATCAACTCTTTGGTCGGCAGCGGCGCGCCCGGCCAGCGTTCGTGATCCCAATCGCCGCCCGTGACCCAGCGCCCTTTCGGAGTCTTCGCGGCGAACTGGCGTATGCGCTCGGCAAACTCCGCGGGGCTTGCGGCATCGCGCAATTGGACGCTGGCAAGATGACTGCCGCCGTCTATGAAGTGTACGTGCGAATCGTTGAAGCCGGGCAACACGAGCGCGCCCTGCGCGTCAACGACGCGCGTGCGCTCGCCCGTGAGCTTGCGTATCTCTTCCGACGTGCCGACGGCGGCGATGCGGTTGCCGTAAACGGCGAGTGCTTCGGCTTCCGGTCGCGCGCGGTCGAGCGTGCGAACGCGCGCGTTAACGATGATGAGGTCTGCCGACATGGTTTGAGCGGCGGCGCGCGTGTCGAGAGACACGGCCAGTAAGCACGAAGCGAGGGCGAGCGAGAGCAGCGATTCGATTTTCATAAGAGGTGACAGATGTTTACACGGCATGCGGGCGCGTAGTGTATCATTGTGCGTGTCCTGTCCGTTAGAAAAAACATCGGAACAGTGACAAGTGACGAGTGACAAGTGACAAGTTAAAGCAGTAAATCGTGAATCGTAAATTGAAACTGATTTTGTTTATGCACGATGTACGCCTCACGGTTTAGGAGGCAAGACTTTCTTCTTACTTGTCACTCGTCACTTGTCACTCGTCACTTAAACATATGATTGAAAATCCACTACGCAAACAGTTGGCGGGGGCCGGTGCGTTGCTGTTCTTCATCGGCATGGTGACGGGGCTGTGGACGGCGGCTGCTTTGACGGGCAAGGTCGTGGTCGGGATGCCGCGCATGGCTCTGGCGGCGCATCTCAACGCGCTGCTCGGCGGCCTGTGGCTGCTCGCCGTGGCGTGGAGTTTTGAATTTTTGCACTACGGCGCGCGCGGCCTGCGGCGACTCGCGTTCGGCGTCGCCCTTCCGGCCTATGCTAACTGGCTCGTCACGCTCGTCGCTTCCTTCATCGGCGTCAACGGACTCGAATACACAGGCCAACGCAGCAACGATGTCATCGCGTTTCTACTCCAAGCGCTCGTCGTTCTGCCAACACTCGTCGCCTCCGCCTTCTGGGCGTGGGGCTTCCGCGCAAAGCGTGCGCTGAAATAATAACGCTCACCGCAGAGACGCAGAGGAAAACTAGGAAGTAGGAACGCGGAACGATGAACTGAAAGACGACTTGCCTTCAGTTCATCGTTCCGCGTTCCTACTTCTGCGTTTTCCTCTGCGCTCTCTGTGTCTCTGTGGTGAAGGTTTTAAGCCTCGCTCAATTGCAATTCGTTAAACGCGACGCGCCCGCCGATCAACGTCAACCGCACGCGCCCCGATGCGTCGAGAGCGGTGAGGTCTGCGCGCTTGCCCGCTTCGATTGTGCCGCAACTGTCCGCGACCCCTATGAGCCGCGCGGGATTGCCCGCAGCCATCCGCGACGCTTCGTGCGGCGCAACTCCGAGCGCGAGCATCTGCCGCACGGCGTCGCGCATCGTGATGACCGAACCGGCGATGCTGCCGCGCTCGTTCTCCGTGCGCCCTTCCGACACCTTGATCGTTTCCCCCCAGATGCGAAACTCGCCGTCGCCCTCTCCGGCGGGCGCGACCGCGTCGCTGATGAGCATGAGCCGTTCCGTCGTCTTGCAACGCAACGCGAGTTGCAGCATGAGCGGGGCGACGTGATGACCGTCGGCGATGATGTCGCAGGTCACGTCGTCGCGCATGAGTCCCCAACCGACGGGGCCGGGCGCGCGATGATTGAGCGGAGACATGGCGTTGAAGAAGTGCGTCATGTGTCGCGCGCCAGCCGCGCGAGCCTCTTCGAGCGACTCTATCCCTGCGCGCGTGTGCCCGATGGAGACGACCCAACCGCGCCGCGCGAGTTCGCCCACTAACTCGACCCCGCCTTCGATCTCCGGCGCAACCGTGATCATGCGAACCGCGCCCACAGCACCGGCGACGGGTAAACTGCTCAAGTCCTCCGGCCTGGCGTAAGTGCGAAAGTAAGGCGGGCGAAGCGCGCCGCACTGTGCGCTGTTGATGAACGGGCCTTCGTAATGCAGGCCGAGCGCGCGTGCGCCGCGCGTCGTCGTGCGCGTGTCCTGCTCGGCCATCAACTGTTCGATTGAACTCACGGCGCGCTCGTAATCTTCCAGAGGCGCGGGCACGAGCGTCGGCAGCCATGCCGTCACGCCCTCGCGCGCAAGAAACGCGGCGACACGGGAAAGGTCGTCAGCCGTCGCCTCCATCGTGTCCACGCCGACCGCGCCGTGTATGTGTAAGTCAATGAAACCGGGATAGACCGTGAGGCCATCGAGTTCAAATTCTTCGGCGTGCGACGTTTCGACTTTCTCCGTAGCGGAAAAGATGCGCGCGATGCGCCCGTCTTCGATGAGAAGATTCGACGCTTCGGCGACGCCTTCGGGGAGCACGAGACGCGCGCCGCGTATGATCAGGGGCGGAATGTTTGAGTTTGAATTGATCATTGCTGCCTTGCGGGGCGCGCGGCGGATTGTTCGGATGCGCCGACTGTTTAGATAAATTGATTGTGGAGCAATCAATAATAGCCGCCGGAATTTGATTAAGGTAAAATTTCCTTTGCCGACAACTTTCTCCCGCTGCCTTTGCCCGAAGACGCGCTGCGCTGTTATGACTTGCCTCCGAACAATTTCATGTTTGAAGTTCCGGAGCGAATGCGTCCTGAAGTTCTGCGTCGTGCTCTCTCTGTTGCTCTCGCTCGGCGCACGCGCTTTAGCGCAGACGCCGGAGCCGTGCGTGCAAGCGGAGCGTCAACTTCAAATTGCCCAAGCCGCCGAAGCGCGCGCCGATTGGACGGGCGCGCTCGTGAGCTACAGGGAGGCGACGCGCGTTGCGCCCGCATGCGCCGAAGCGACGGTGAACCTCGGCGTCATATATAACCGCCTGAACCAGCCTGAGCAAGCCATCGAAGCGTTCAAGCAGGCCATCACGCTCCAGCCGCGTCTGGCCGCCGCGCACCTCAATCTCGGCATCACTTACTTTCGCGCGACGCGCCACGAGTTGGCCGCCGGTGCGCTCGAACGCGCGCTCGCCATTGAGCCGCGCAATCTACAGGCGCACCGCCTGTTAGCCCTGACGCACATCGCTCGTGAACGATTCGCGGAGGCCGCCGCAGAACTCGAAACCACAATCGCGCTGAGTCCTGACGATGCCGCGTCTCTACAGGCGCTCGGCGAAACTTACCTGCGCCTCAAACAATTCCGGAAGGCCGTCGCGCGGCTGGAACGTCTGATCGAGTTGAAGCCCGACGCCGCCAAGGCACACCTGCTGCTCGGCGAAGCGCTCGACAACGCGGGCGATTCCGAGCGCGCGATTGAGGCGTTGCGCCGCGCCGTCGAAACGGACGCGAAGTTGCCGGAAGCGCATTACGCGCTCGGTTATGCTTTGCTCAAGCGCGGCAGTGTGGACGAGGCGGCGCTTCAATTCGCGGAAGAGTTGCGTTTGAACCCCGCGATGCTGCTCGCGCGCTACCAACTCGGCAAAATCCATTATCAGCGCGGCAGTCTGGACGAAGCAGTCGCGCATTTGACGAAAGTTTTGGAGGTCGAGCCTGATTTCCGCCCCGGCCTTGAGACGTTGGGGCAAGTGCTGCTGAAACAAAATTCGGCGGCGCAGGCCATCCCGGTTCTGGAGCGCGCGGTGTCGCTCGATCCGCCGTGGCCGCAAGGGTTCGCGCTGCTCGGACGTGCTTACACTCTGGCGGGTAGGCGCGCCGACGCGCGACGCGCGTTCGACACGGCGCGGCGGCTCAGCGAAGAGGAGCGGCGAAGGTTGGAGGAAAAGGTGAGCAAGCCGAAGAGCTAAATAGAACGCGGAAACAGGAACGCGGAACGATGAATGGAGAGAAAACAGAAGTCAGAAAACAGAAGTCAGAATTAACAGCGTCTTACGCTTCCTTCTGATTTCTGTATTCTGACTTCTGTTTTCCGTCTTTACTCTGCGTTCATCGTTCCTCCTTCATCATTTCTTACGAAAAAGCCGCCGTAGTTCGAGACTACGGCGGCTCCGTCGTTTAAGTTAAAGGCGAGCGGCTTAGAAGTAGAACTTCAGCCCGAGTTGAATCTCGCGCGGCGCGCGCGTCGAGAAGAACTGGCCGAACTGAGACACGGCGGACAGGTTTTGAATGCTGTTGAAGGCCGGGTCGCTGGGCAGCCGGTCGGGGATGGTCTGGAACACGTCGTTGAAGATCGCGTGGTTGAAAATGTTGAAGAACTCCGCGCGCAGTTGCACGCGCACGCTCTCGGTGAAACGCAGGTTCTTCGTCAGATTCAGGTCGGTGAAGAACTGGCTCGGGAAGCGGAAGGGCGCGCGCCCGGAATTCCCGATCTGGCCTGCGGTCGTCGGCCTGAAGGCGAGCGGGTTGAACCCGTAGGGGATGCCCCCGTTGGGGTTGGCCGGGATGTTCTCCCTCGGGTCGCCGATGATGTCAGGCCGCGAACCACGCGCGAAAGTGCCCGTCCCCTGCACGACGCGGTTGAGCGGAAGTCCCGACTGCGCCGTCGTGATGCCGGAAACCTCCCAGCCGCTCAGCAGGTAGCGACCGAGCGTGCTGCCGGCGAAGCCGGAGTTGAAGGTGGGGACTTCGTAGACGTAGCTGGCGACGAAGACGTGCGTGCGGTCGAGGCGCGAGACGGCACGCTCCAGGCGGAAGTCTGTGCGTATCTGCGGGAGGTCGATGGCGTCGCGGTCGTTGGTCGCGTCCGTCATGTTCTTCGACCACGTGTAGGAGAGTTGCGCCGTCAGTCCGCGCGTCGGGCGCAGGCGGAAGGAACTGAGCATGCCGTGATAGCGGAACGTGGCGGTCGTCTGCCGATCCGTGATCGCGCCGAAGCCCTGATAAGGTCGTGCGCGGTTGATACAGTTGATCGGGTTGTTGGCGGCGTTGAGTGCCGGATCGCAGGTGGCGATGCCTTTCGAGGCGGCCACGATCTCCTGCGGCGTCGGCGCGTTGAGGTCAACCGGACGGATCAGGTGATTGCCGGCGGAGCCGGAATAGCCGATCTCGAACAGCGCGTTGCGGAACGGCTCCTGCTGCACCGTCAGAGACCACTGCTGGATGAGCGGGGTGACGAACGGGGCGGTGGTGGCGGTGACGGCGCCGAGCGTGCCGCGCGTCGCGGCGGCGTTCCCCGCCGGATTCAAAAAGAGGATCGGCGCCTGCACCGTGCCGTTCAGGGTGATGGAATTGTTGAAGGGCGGCGTGGTGAACGAGTTCTGCTCGACGATGCCGACCAGAGCCTGATCGTAATAGACGCCGTAACCGCCGCGCAGCACCGTCTTGCCATTGTTGCGCGGGTCCCAGGCGAAGCCGATGCGCGGCCCGAAGTCGTTCTTGTCGCTCTGCTGGACGCGGCGACCAAAAGGCGAGTTGACGCCCGCGTAGGCGAAGCCGTTCGCCAGATCAAAGGTGCTCGTGACGTAGGACGAGCACGTCGGGGTGGCGCACTGCGGTGCGCGCGCAGGGTTGTAGAGTTCGGGCAGGAACGTCGCCAGCACGTTGTTCTTGTCGTACGCCTGACGGAAGCGGTAGTAGCGAAGCCCGTAGTCGAGTTGGAAGTTGGGGCGAATCTTCCAGGTGTCCTGCGCGTAGAATTCCGTGCGCCCGAAGCGCAGGTTGACGGTCACGTCGCGCTCCGGTTCGCTGTAGGCCGACGCGCGCCCCAGCAGGAAGTCGGCGAACCCGATGCCGGAGGTGGTCGAGGTGGAGCGGGTCTGGAGGCCGGTGAAATCGAAGGCGCCCTGCGTCGGGTTGGAGGCGTTCTCGTTCTTCTGCTCGAAACTCACCTCGCCGCCGAATTTGAAGGTGTGCGCCCCGTGGATGACCGTCAGGTTGTTCTTCGGATTTATGTTCTTGTAACGGATGTTGTAGAGCTGGCCGGCGCCGAACGTGGGGGCGGTGGCGGGGCTTCTAAAGCCCGTGATGTTGACCGTCGGCGGCAACTGCGAATTGTTCTCGGTGAACAGCTCGCGGTTTCGCAGGCTCACCTTATCGCCCGTGTAAGACCCGACGAGATCGGTCGTGATTTTGTTGCCGGAGAAGGTGAAGGTCGCCTCGTTGACGATGTTCGGCCCGAAGCTGCTGGTCAGGCTGATGGCGAGTACGTCGCCGGGAACGGTCGTGTCCGTGGTCGCGATGTTGGGGTATGTGTTGTTGAAGAACAGCCCGCCCACCTCGCGCGTCTCGCTCAGGTCGCGCGTGTAGCGCCCGGTCAAACGGTGGAGTGCGCTGAAGTTGTGATCTATGCGCACGGTCTCCTGGCGCGTGTTCTGGATGTTGGGGGCGGTGATGGCGAAGCGGTTCGGGGCGCGCCCCGGCGTGGCCGAGGCGACGTTCGGTTCGGGGAACAGGTTCAGCAGGGCGAGCGCGTTCGGGTCGATCCGGTTGGCGGGGATGATGTTGCCGGTGAATCGCTGTCCGGTCAGGGGATCGAAGATCGGCAGGTTGCCCGCCTCGGAGAAGTTGCCCTGTCGTTCGAGCAGGCTGGGCACGGCGATGGTGGTCGCGGTCGAAGGGGCGCGGATGATGCGGCGGAACTCCTGCGAGAACAGGAAGAAGGTCTTCTCGCGCTCCTCGTTATAGAGTTTGGGGATGAAGACGGGGCCGCTCAGCAGATAGCCGAAGTTGTTGTAGCGCAGTTTGGGGCGGGGCGTCCGCTCCTCGTCCACCTGATTGCGGCCCGCCAGCACGTTGGCGTCGTTCGGGCCGTAGCGCCCGTTGGCATTATTGAAGAAGGTGTTGGCGTTCAAACGGTCGTTGCGCAGGAACTCGTAGAACCCGCCGTGGAAATCTTTACCGCCGCCGCGCGTGATGAGGTTGACGACGCCGCCGCCCGAACGCCCGAACTCGGCGGACGGCACGGACGTGATGACGCGAAACTCCTGAATCGTGTCCACCGTCGGCACCGACAGCAGCGTGATGTTCGAGCCGACGTCGGAGTTGGTCACGCCGTCAACGAGGAAGTTGATGGAGTTGCGGCGCGTGCCGTTGATCGAGAAGTTGACGGTGTTCGTTAGCCCGATGCCGATCTCGGACTCGCCGCTGCTGGTCACGCCGGGTACGAGCGTCAGCAGTTGCATGAAGTTGCGGTTGTTGAGCGGCAACTCGACGACGCGGCGGTTCTCCACCACGTCGCCCACGGTCGCCGTCGTCTGAATCAAGGGCGATTCGCCCGTCACCGTGACGGTTTCGGTAACGGCTCCGGGTTCGAGCGCGACGTTGATGCTCTTGCGGTCGTTGACGTTCAACTCAAGCGCTTTGCTCAGGTATTCTTTGAAGCCCTGCATCTTGACGGAGAGGTCGTACAAGCCGGGCTGGATGAGTGTGAATGTGTAATAACCTTCGTCGTCGGTTTGCGCGTTGCGTGTCTCGCCGGTGTTCGTGTTGGTCAGCGTCACATCCGCGTTGGGCACGATGGCCCCGGTGGCGTCCGTGATCTGTCCGCTCAGGCGCGCCGTCACGTCTTGCGCGTGCGCGCCGCCGCCACCTCCCGCGCCGTAGGCCAATAGGAGCAGAGCTACGAGCACGCCGCGGAATATTTTTTCGGGATAGTTCATCATAAGTTTCCTCTACACGTGTAACATTTAGACTTGTGAGCGACGGATGCTGAAATCCGCGCTCGCGACGTTAGATAGTTTCAAGTAAGACTTGGAGGCGACGAGGTGCTGGAACAATTGCGCCGTATTCTGTCACAACCAGCGCGACTCGCTCAAGTCGCGCGCCCTCTTCAGGCGCTCGAATCGTGCGTCCTCTCTAGGGAGCGGCGTTCGGGGTGGCCGTCGCCCAGTTCGCGCCGCGCAAAGCCGCGCCGGGGCGCGCGCCCGTCATCTGCCCGTTTGCCAGCACCTGTTGGCCGTTGACGATGACATAACTGATGCCGGACGGATACTGGTGCGGCGCTTCGTAAGTCGCGCGGTCACTGATGGTGGCGTCGTCGAAGATGACGAGGTCGGCGGCGAAGCCTTCGCGCAGCAGGCCGCGTTCGCGCAGGCGAAAAGTTTGCGCGGGCAGCGAAGTCATTTTGCGCACGGCGTCTTCGAGCGTGATGATGCGCAACTCGCGCACGTAGCGACCGAGCACGCGCGCGTTGTTGCCGTAGCCGCGCGGGTGCGGCGCGCCCTCGCCGAAGCGACGCACGCCGCTGTCGGACGCGATCATCGTGAACGGCTCGCGCATGATGTTCTGCACGTCCGGTTCGCTCATGCCGTGATAGACCATCCCTGCGCCGCCCGCCGCGTACATCTCCAAAATCTGCTCGATCTGGCTCGTCACGTCCGTTTTGCCGCGCGCGAGCTTAGTGATCTCGGCGATGGATTTGCCGTCGTACGCGTGATTTTTATCGTAGCTCGCAACGCGCGCGAAGGAGAAATCCTTGAAGCCGCCGCGCTTGAGCGACTCTTT
The DNA here is from genome assembly GCA_035296385.1 of Pyrinomonadaceae bacterium. GTDB lineage: Bacteria > Acidobacteriota > Blastocatellia > Pyrinomonadales > Pyrinomonadaceae > JAIVJZ01. Next base: position 35,823 of record DATHBB010000250.1, read on the forward strand.
CATCTCGCGCACGATACGCTCGTGCGTGGCCGCGTCCGCGATGCGCGCCTTCGCCGCCTCGCGCCCGCCTTCGAGCACCCAACTCGGCAGGCGCGAGTCGAGCGAGGTGGAACTCGCCGTGTAAGCGTACTGGTCAACCGTCACTTGCAGGCCGCGCGCACGCGCATCACGTACGAGGCCGATGGTGGCGGGAGTTTGCCCCCACAATTTTTTGTTGCTGATCTTGAAGTGCGAAATCTCTACGGGCAATCCGGCCTGCTCGCCGATCAGGATGCTTTCGCGTACGGCATCGAAGACGCCGTCGCCCTCGCTGCGCATGTGCGTCGCATAAATGCCGCCGTGTCGCGCGGCGACGCGTGCGAGCGCGGTCACTTCATCGGTCTTCGCATATGTGCCCGGCACGTAGATGAGGCCGGTTGACAGGCCGACCGCGCCGTCGCGCATCCCCTGCTCGACGAGCGACTCCATCTTTTGCAACTCTTCCGCCGACGGCGCGCGCGCTTCCAGTCCCAACACTTTGCGGCGCACGTCGCCGTGAGCGATCAGCGTGGCGAGATTGACGGCGAGCGGTTGCTCTTTGAGTTTGCCTAAAAACTCGCCGATGTTCGTGGCCGAGTAACCGCAGTTGCCCGTGACGACGGAGGTGACGCCCATGCGCACGAAATTTTCGGCGTCGGGCTGATTGTAAATTCCCTCGACGTGCGTGTGCACATCAATGAAGCCGGGCGCGACGATCTGGTTGCGCGCGTCCAGAACCGTGCGCGCGTCCGTCGCATTGATCCGACCGATGCGCGCGATGCGCCCGTCTTTGACGGCAACGTCGCCGCGAAACCAGGGGTTGCCCGTGCCGTCAACGATGCGCCCGTTCGTGATCAGGAGATCGTAAGCGTGCGCCGACGAATTCGACTGCGCCTGCGGCGCTCGCGGCGATGTGACGAACGCGAGACAGGCGACGAGCGCGAAACGGAACCAACTAAATTTCATAATCTTGCTGACCGATCCTCCGTGTGCGGCGACAAAGATGTCACACGCACACAGAGGATCGGCGACCGAAAAGACCGGACGAAAAGGCGCTCGCGCCCTTCGTTTAGAAGTTGAACTTGATGCCCAGTTGAATCCTGCGCGAGTTGCTGTTCACGCTGTCGCGTATGCGCCCGAAGGTGCTCGACGCGATGGAACTCGTCGAGCTGATCGGGAACTCGAACGACGGCGTGTTGGTCAGGTTGTTGATGTCGGCGCGGAACTCCAGATTACTCTCCTCGCTGATGAAGAAGCGCTTGCGCAACGTCATGTCGAGATTGAAGAACTTCGGCCCGGTAAAGAAGTTGCGCCCGGTGTTGCCGAGTTGCCCCGGCGCGGGATCGCTGAAGCGTGCGCGCTCGTCTGCCGAGAAGATGTAGTTCGTGCCGACATCCTGCACGAGTCCGGCCATGTCCGCCGTGCAGCCGTTGCAGTTGGCCGGAGACAGCACGGCGTTGCTCAGGGTGAAGGCGCGCGAGTAAACCGTGAACGGGCGACCGGATTGCAGTATGAAGGAACTCGCCAACTCCCACCCGCCGACGATCTGGTTGACGATGCCCGGCGCGTCGGCGAGGAACTGCTTGCCGCGACCGACGGGCAGATCGTAAACGACGTAGCCTTGCAGCGCGTGGCGGCGGTCGAAGTCGGAGCGCGCGTAGTTCAAACTGCGGTTGCGGTTGTCGAGCGGCGTGTTGGCCGCGGCGGGCGAGGCGTTCGTGTTGGAGACGGTGCGCCCCGCGATGGTGAAGGCCGGGTCGAACGAGCGCGTGTCGAGCGACTTGGCGAAGGTGTAGCTGGCCTGCAAGAGCAGTCCGCGTCCGGCGCGGCGTGAAATCTGAGTTTCCATGCCGTGATAGGTCGAGTAGTCGTTGCTGTCGATGACGTTGAGCGCGCCGGCGAACTGCGGGAACGGCTGAAAGAAGAACGGGCTGAAGCCGTTGGCGACGATGTTGACGGAGTTGAGGCGCTGGGAGATGGAGAAGGCCGCAGCCGCCACAGAGCCTTGCGTCAACTCGGTGCCGAACAGCGAGCGGAATCTGGTGGACCCGGCGTTGTTGGTCGGACTGCCCGTGAGCAAGGCGTTGATGAGCGGGCTGGTCGCGGTTGAACTGGCGCGCAGCGTGTTGAAGGCGTCGAGGAAGCTCTCGTTGAAACGCGGATCGCGCGCGAAGACGTTGACCTGATTCACGTCGTATGCGCCGAAGAGTCCGACGCCGCGTCGCCCGATGTAGTTGACCTCCGCCACGAACCCGCGACCGATCTCGCGCTGCAAGCTCAAGCCCCACTGATTGGTCTTCGGCGTGCGCGTGCTCGGGTCGAAGACGGTGAGACTGGCGGTGGAGAACGCGACGGGCTGGCGCAATTGCGCGGGCGTCGCGGTCGGCGCGAGCGTCGGCAGGCCGAAGCGGACGCGCCCGAGTTCACCGGCCTGCGTGCCGAAGGTCGTGTTGCTGATGCCGAGCGTCGTGCCCGGCGTGTTCGGGAAGATGGCCGACGAGGTGACGAACGTGTTCATGCGGTCGTAGGCCAGACGATAGTTCGCGCGGATCGAGGTCTTGCCGTCGCCGAACGGGTCCCAGGCGAAGCCGACGGTCGGCGCGAAGTTGTTCCAGTCGTCGTCGAACAATTTACCTTCGACGAACCTGATCTGATCGGTCGCCGGTTCGCCGAGCCGGATGGGGCGGTCGGGGCGCAGGATGAAATCATCGCCGCCCGCCTGCGGCGCGGTCTTCGGCTCCCAGCGCAGGCCGTAGTCGAGCGTCAAATTCGGGCGAATCTTCCAGGTGTCCTGCACGTAGAAGTCATACTCGTTGTAGCGCGCGTTGAACAAAAAGAGCGTGCGGGCGGCGGCGAAGGCCGAGTCGTTTTCGGCGACGAACGACTGCGTGATCGAGCCGACGCGACCGAGCAGGTCGTTGATGGCCGAGTTGACCGTGTTGCGATCCGTCGCGTTGATGCCGGTGGTCGGGACGTTGAAGGCCGCGCCGGGCGTGTTCGTGATGCGCGAGAAGTTCACGGAAGGGTTCGTGTTGAAGCCGCCGACGGAACTGCGTATGTCGTCGTGCTTCTGGAAGCGGAAGTTGATGCCGCCGCGATAGGTGTGCGAGCCGCTGATGAAGCTGATGTTGTCAACTAATTGATAGGTTGACAGTTCGCGCTGGTTGTTGATGGGCGGCGTCGCGTTGAACGGATCGCGCGGGAGATTGAGGATGAACGGCGGATTCTGGTTCGCGTTCGGATCGGGGTTGGTGAACGAGAAGGCGAACTTGTTGAGGCCGACGACGAACTCATTGGTGATGCGCGAGGTGGGCGTGTAGCGATAGTTGACGGCCAGATTCTTCGGGTTGCGGAAGGTGTCCACGAAGTTGAACGGGCTGTCGGGGAACGAGCGCAGCCCGGCGTTGCCGTTGTCGCCGAAGGTGTCCTGCTGTCCCTGCGCGTAACGCACGTAAAGTTGGTTGCGGTCGTTGAACGAGTGATCGACCTTCGCCACGAAGTCGTACTGCCGCTCGGTCTGCGGCGCGCCGAAGCTGAAACCGGCGGTGTTCAAGCCGTCGCCGACGAAGAAGTTGTTGGGCAGGGGCGCGGCGTTGATGAGCGACTGCGTCGTCGGGTCGAGGCCGCAGGCGTTCGGGCGCGTGGCGCAGAGCGGGTCGTTGGCGACGACGTTGTAAGTGCGTATGTCGAGGCCGGGCAGCGGGTTGCCCGCCGCGTCAATCGAAGGATTCGACGTGCCCGCAGGGGCGTTGGCCGCGCCGACGCGGTAACGCAAAAGTCCCTGCCGCGCCGCCGCCGTGTAAACCGTGCGCGTGACGAGGAACGACTGCGTGGCGCGCAGCAGTTGGATGTTGGTGAAGAAGTAGGTCTTCTTTTCGCGCCCGTCGTAGCCGGGCAGTATGACGGGGCCGCCGATTGAGCCGCCGAAGATGTGCTGTACGAACTGACCCTTCGCGCGCCCGTTCAGATTGTTCTCATACTCGTTGGCGTTGAAGCGCGGCGTGCGGTACAGCTCGAAGAGCGTGCCGTGAAATTTGTCCGTGCCCGAGCGCGTGACGAGCGACACCTGCGCGCCGCTGCTGCGACCCAGTTCCGCCGTGAAGTTGCTGGTCACGACTTGAAACTGGCCGATGGAGTCGGGGTTGGGGCGGAGCGGCGTGAAGTTCGAGCCGCCCGAACTCGACTCGTTGATGTCTATGCCGTCGAGCGTGAAGTTGAAGGCGCGGTCGCGCGCGCCGTGAACGTGCACGTTGCCGCCCGTGTTGCCGCCCGTGCCCGCACGCCCGTTGCCGATCACGCCCGGTTGCAGCGAGATGAATTGCAGCGGGTTGCGCCCGCGCTCGCCGACGATGGGCAGCGCTTCGAGCGAACGCTCTTCGACCGTGTTGCCGAAGTTGCCGGAACTGCTCGTCTGCACCTGCTCCGCCGCGCCGACGACTTCGACGACATCGCCCACGCCGCCGACTTCCAAACTCACGTCAACGGTCGCGGGCTGGTTGACGTTGACCGTGTTGTTCGTAGAGACGAATTTCTTGAAGCCCTGCTTTTCGACCGAAACGGTATAAAGGCCGACCTGCACCGAATCGAAGACGTAAGTGCCGGTGGAAGTCGTCTGCGTGGTGAACGTCACGCTGGTTCCTTCCCTCGTGAGCGTGACGGTGGCGCCGGGAATAACGGCGCCGGTCGGATCGACGACCGTGCCGGTGACGCGCGAGGCCGTGCCCTGCGCCAACGCGCCGACGGCTCCGCCCGTCAACAGGACGAGACATAGCAAGATTTTTGGGAGACTGTTAATTTTCATGGACTCGGCTCCTTAGTTCCGACAAGAGGCTTTAACGATCCTGCACGAAGCGTTCGCGGGGACGCTCAAGCATGCACGCGCGACGCGAAGCGCACAGGTTGGAAGACGACTTGCGCGTTGGAAGTTCCGATGCGGCTCAAAAGGGACGTACCTGTGGACGACCCTTTCAAACACCCCTCTGAACGATTTACCTGAAAACACGATTGAAGGACGGAATACTGCTGAAACCTCTGGCTAACTGCGGCTCATTGTAAATGAACCGCAAATTAACTGGAAGCTAAAAAATCTTATTATGCAAATAAGCGCTAATGATAATGAGTCGTTATAAACAAACGCGCGCCGTCTCGCCGGACGGACGCGTCGCAAACGACTCCCCGCGCCGGAGCATGGAAGCCCCTGCCACTATCTAACCCGACTGTGCTCGATTATCAATTGCTGCTACGGCGTAGATGACGACGACGAACGGCGAGTTGAGCTTGAGATTCGGTAACAAACGCAAGCTGCAAATCCTATTCCAAGTTGCGCGTCCTGTTTCTGATAACTTTTCTCACAACTTTTTCGTCGCGCGCGCCGCGTTGCTCCGAAAAATTGGATACGCGTCTTTAACTTTTCGGAGACGGCGACGCGTTCGCGCCCGTCTTTTCGGGGAAGAGTGAGTTGAGCAGGGCGGCGAGACGGTATCCGCCGAGCGCGATGCGCTCGCCGGAAATCCTCTGCGTCTCCTGCGTGTAGGCTGTCGAAGGCGCTTCGCCGTCGCGCACTTTGACGTAAGCGAACTCGCGCGCAATCGTGTTGCTCTCCTCGATCCAGCGGAGCGGTTCGAGTTCTTTGGCCGCAGGCATCGTCGCCACCGGATGAGCCTTCATGATCTCTTGCGCCCACGCGAGCAGGCGCGCGCGATCCGCTTCGCCGAGCGGGCGACGCGGACTCTCGAAGCCGAAACGCCCGCCCGCCGCGTCCCAGAAAGAGTGCAGGTTGCGTATGCGCGCTTCGGGCGGCATCTGGATCGAAAAGCCGTTGCCGCCCGCGTCGCCGTCGGGGTTCTTGGCCGAGTAACGCGTGAGTGTGTGGAGCGGTTGATGCACGTCTCCGATGAGGTGATAGAGGAAGCCGAGCACTTCGGCGTCGGTCTTCGCGCGACCCGTGCTCTTGCGGAGCGTGTTGATAGACCAGTTGAGGCGATCCAAAACGTTTGTAGGCTCCGCCCCGACCTCCGTGCGCACAGGAATGCCGTCGAAGAAAGGTTTGTAGTTGATGTAGTGCCAGTTTTCGTATTCGTCGTTGAGCGAGTCGCCTTTGAAGTCGTCCATCCAGACGGCGATGGTCACGGGGTCATAGGTCTTTTCGCATGTGGGCGTGTAGTAGCCCGCGCACAAATGTATGAGCGGGCGTTTACCCTGCGGCGTCGTGAGCAGGGCGTCAACGCGCGCCTTCGCGGCGGGCGACAGATTCAAGTAGGCGATCTGCGCCACGAGCATGTGCCCCGTGTCGTGCCAGGCGAAGGCGTGCGATTGTCCGAGCACGAGCAAAGCGGCCAGCAACGCGGCTCTCCAAAATGTACGCATCAAAGTTCTCCTCAACTGATCTTCCTCAACGATAAATCAAAGCGCGCGCGCGTGCGCGGCGAAACTCTTCGAGGCGCGTCTGCCATGAGAGCGCGATTGCGTCGGGCGCGTCGCCGCGCTTGAGGCGTTCGAGCGTGTCGGCGTTGGCGAGCAGGCGCAAGTATTTATCGACCTGCCAATCGGACGGATGTAGACGACGCAGCGCAACGGCGATCTCGATTCCGGTCTGGACGGCGCGAAACTGCGTGCGATCCGTGATGACGAGATTGATCCCGCCACACTCCTCGCCCTGAAACACCGACGCCTTCGGCGTGAAGCGCACGGGCACGAAGCGCACGCCCGCGAGGCGTCGCTCGTTCAAATAAGCGGCGAGACGTTGCCCGTCGAGCCACGGCGCGCCGACGATCTCGAACGGCGTGTCCGTCCCGCGCCCGACAGACACGTTCGTCGTCTCAAGCAGCCCGACGCCCGGATACAAAGTCGCCTGCGTCAGGCTGCGCATGTTCGGCGAGGGGTTAACCCACGTCTGCCCCGTCGCGTCGAACCACATCGCGCGCCGCCAGCGTTCCATCTCGACGATGCGCACGTCGCAATTGATCTTGCGCTCCTCGTTGAAAAGGCGCGCGAGTTCGCCGATGGTCATGCCGTGCATGACGGGGATCGCGTGATGGCTGGTGAACGTTAGTTTATCTGCGTCGGCCACAGGCCCTTGCGTTTCCGTGCCGCCGATGGGGTTCGGACGGTCGAGCACGAACAGGGGCAGGCGCGCGCGCGCCGCCTCTTCCATGACGAAGCCGAGCGTGGAGATGTACGTGTAGAAGCGCGTGCCGACATCTTGAATGTCGAAGACGAGCGCGTCGAGTTCTTTCAAGTGCTCGGGCTTCGGGCGGCGCGTCTCGCCGTAGAGCGAATAGATGGGCAGCCCCGTCCGCTCGTCTTTCGCGTCGGAGACTTTGTCGTCCGACGCGCCGCGTATGCCGTGCTCCGGCGCGAAGAGCGCGACGAGTTTCACGTTCGGCGCTTCGCTCAGCACGTCAATCGTCTGCCGCCCGCGACGGTTGCGCCCCGTGTGATTCGTCACCAGCCCGACGCGCATCCCCGCGAGTTGCTTGAACCCGTCGCGCTCCAAAACATCTATGCCGTTCAAAACTTCCGCATCCGTAGGCGTATTCGACGCGACGTTCGACGCCGCAGCACTGTTCGAGTTCGTCAGACGCGCGAGACTCAACAACGTCTCCGCAGCGAAGCGCGACGACGCTTCGCGCGCGCCTTCCGCCGTCGCATCCGTGAGCGACGCCGCGACGATAGATGCCACGCGACCGCGAAGCGCGCCCACGTCGCCCTTGCCGTCCGGATGCACGCGGTTCGAGAGGAAAACCAGAAACGTCTCGTTCGACGGATCGAGCCACAGGGACGTGCCCGTAAAACCCGTGTGGCCGAACGATCCGGGTGTGAAGATGTCGCCGCGATTCGCGGAGAAGCTGCTCGCGATGTCCCAGCCGAGGCCGCGCGCCGCGCCTTCGTCCGTCACCGCGCGCGGCCTCGTCATCGTCGCCACGCCGAGCGGACTCAAAATTCGCGCGCCGCCATACTCGCCGCCGTTCAAGATCATCTGGCAGAAGATGGCGAGATCGTCTGCGGTCGAGAAAAGTCCGGCGTGGCCTGCGACGCCCGCCATGCGAAAGGCGGTCGGGTCGTGCACCTCGCCGCGCAGCCAACGCTCGCCGTCCGCAGCAGCCACAGTCTCCGGCTTGCCGCCGAGATAGGCGGCCTGCGCGCGTCGCCGCTCCGTCGGGGCGATGCGCGTGCGCAAGTCTGCGCCCGGGTTGAAACCGGTGTCACGCATCCGTAGCGGTTCGTAGATGTTTTTGCGCGCGAACACGTCGAGCGGTTCGCCCGACACGCGTTTGACCACTTCGCCGAGCGCGATGTAGCCGATGTCGCTGTAGACGAAGCGCGTGCCCGCAGGGCTGCGCAGGCGTTCCGTCGCCAGGCGCTTCAACGCCTCTTCGTAACCCGTCCACTGCTCGCCGAGATCGAAGTCGGGCGCGTAGCCCGCGCGATGCGTCAACAGTTGCTCAATCGTCACGCGCTCGCGCCCTTCGCCTTTCACTTCCGGCACATGGCGCGACAGCGGATCGCTCAGACGCAACTGCCCGCGCTCGACTAAGATCATGATGCTCGTCGCCGTCGCGACGACCTTCGTTAAGCTCGCCGCGTCGAAGATCGTGTCCGCCGTCATCCCTTCGCGCTGCGGCTCAAGGGCGCGCGCGCCGTAAGCCTTCTTCCACACGATGCGCCCGCGCCGCGCCGCGAGCACCACCGCTCCCGGCGTCTCTTTGCGCGCGATTGCTTCCGCGACCGCCGCGTCAATCCGCGCCAGACGTTCGGCAGACATCCCGACGCTCGCGGGCGCGACGGAGGGCAAGTCTGCCGCCGACGTTTGCGTGACGAAGACTGCAACCAGCATGCACGCGACGAGACGGCGCGCCATCAATTGAGACATAAGTTCATCTTTTCCGTTCAAGAATCGGAGCGACCCCGCGTTCGAATAAACTATCGCCCGCGTCGTGCGCGCGTTTCATTTGCTTCTCGCCGCGCCGCCTTCCGCTTGCGCGCGCGTTTGCGCTTTCAGTTGAATGCCCGTGCCGCGCGCGTAGAGTGAGGGCAGGGTGATCGGGAGTTTGCCTGTGATGTCTATTTCGCCGACGAGCGCGCGTGCGGCGGCTCGCTGCAAACTCGGCATGTCGCCGTAGGCCACCATGTAAGTTTTGAGATCGGGAAAACTTTGCAGCAGGTACGGGTTGCCGAAACTGATGCCGACGACCGGCTCTTTGCGTTCGATCAACTTCTTGAGCGCGCGCATCCCCGCGTCCGGCAACGCCCCGCTGTTCGACTGCCCGGTGCGCACGCGCCCGTACATCGAGACGACGATCAACTCCGCGTCCTTCGCGCGCTCCAAAGCCTTATCGACTTCCTTCTCCGTCGAACGCTCGTCGAGCACCGCCCCTTCGACTTTGCGCCCGCCACGCGCGAGCGCGCCCGCAAACGCATTCCCGACCCACAGGCGATCTTCGCCGTTCGTGATGGCGAGATTGAATATGCGCGCGCCCGCCGCGAGATTGCTCGCGGGGAGCAGACGTGCGTCGTCGCGCACGAGCGTGATAGCGTGCTCCGCGATCTCCTGCGCGAGCTTCGTCGCCGCGTCGTTCGAGACCACAACGTCGATTTCGTCTAATGGTGCGATGCGCTGTCTGACGAGTCCGAGATCGTACTTCGCCGCGAGCAGGCGGCGCGCGGACTCTTCGATTCTCTTCTCCGTCAGACGCCCCGCCTTCACGGCCTCGCGCAGACCGGCGACGACCGCGTCCGTGTCCGCAGGTTTCAACAGCACGTCCGCTCCGGCGAGCACGGCGCGCACCGCCGCCTCGCCCGGCGTGAAGTAGATGGTTAGGCCGCTCATGTCGAGCGCGTCCGTGACGATGATGCCGTCGAAGCCGAGGTCGCGGCGCAGGAGTCCGCCGACGACCGCAGGCGAAAGCGTCGCGGGCAGCCGCGCGTTCTCCACGAGCACTTCGCTGTCCGCGTAACCCGAACTCCTGGCCTCCGCGCGCGGAAGCGGGCTAACGGTGGTCGGGTCGAGTTGCGGCAAACCGATGTGCGCGATCATGACCGAACCGACGCCTGCCGCAATCGCCGCGCGAAAAGGGACGAGTTCGAGCGCGTCGAGCCGCGCGCGCCCGACATCGATCACGGGCAGGCCGCGATGCGAGTCAATCGCCGTGTCGCCGTGACCGGGGAAATGTTTGGCGGTGGCGATGACGCCCGCGCTTTGTGCGCCTTCTGTAAAAGCGGCGGCCATGCGCGCCACCTGCGCGGGGTCCTCGCCGTAAGAGCGCACGTTGATGACCGGATTCTGCGCGTTGTTGTTCACGTCAACGACGGGCGCGAAAAGTTGTTGCACGCCCATCGCTCGCGCCTCGCGCGCCGTCACTTCGCCCTGCCGCCGCGCGTACTCTGGGTTTCCGGTCGCGCCGACGGCCATGTTCCAGGGGAAGTTGATCGTGTCGTCGAAGCGCATGCCCGAACCGGCTTCGAGGTCTGCCGAGATGATGAGCGGGCGGCGCGCGAGTCGCTGCATGCGGTTGACGAGATGCGCCGACTCATAGACCGCGCCGCGAAACAAGATGATGCCGCCGATGTGATTGCGCTCCACGTGACGGCGCAACTCGCGGAAGGCATCGCTCCCCTGATTCAAAAACGTCGCGTTGACGCCGACCGAAACGAGTTGACCGATCTTCTCGTCCAACGTCATGCGGCGCAGTTCCGCGTCCGCCCATTTCAAAGCCTCGCGCGAAGGGCGACGCGTGTAAGGCCTGGCGACGGATGTTTTCTCGACTTGCCTGGAATCGCCCGCCGCCGTTGTTGCCACTGGAGCGAGGACGAGCGAAAAGAATATGACGACAACAACGATGTGACGCATCATCGTAAGTATAAATTGATGGCTTTGAAAGTTACTCATTCCGATAACTTGATCTCTTCTTTCAAGAAATTCTAAGGAATTGCTGCAAAGCAAGATTTTGTCCCGTAGGGACAGTTGATAATAGCCCAGCGATTTATCGCTGGGGGCACTTGCATGAATTTTAATTGAGTCCCGTAGGGACGATTGAAGTATTGCGACGTGGAATTTCAATCGTCCCTACGGGACTTCAACCTCTCTATCTCAACATATTCCCAGCACTAAACTGCTGGGCTACTGGCAATCGTCCCTACGGGACTTTTCAAACCGTCTCTAAATATTTTCGATTGCGCCGCCGGGCGCGAGTTCGTCGCGCTGCGCGGGGCTAGCGGGCGCGAACGCGAAACTCACCGCGTAGGCGACGACGAAAGTGATGATGCTCCCCAAAAGCACGTACCACGTCCACGCGAGCGGCGTCATAAAACGCACGCAGAGCATGGCCGCAAGGCTCACGAGCATGCCGATAAGCGCGGGCGGCTCCCCCACGCGCCGGAGGAACGTGCCGACGAGAAAGATGCCGAGCACGGGGCCGTTGATGAGTCCGGCAACGGACAACGCCTGATCGAGCGCCGAGCGGCTCTGGCGCATGAAGAAAAGCGCGACCGCGATCTGGACGACGCCCCATGCGAGCGTCAGCCAGTGAGAGACGCGCAGGTAGTGTCTGTCGTCGCGCCCGCGCGCGAAAGGTTTGTAGAGATCGTTGACGGCGGTGGCGGCAATCGAGTTGAGCGACGAAGACAACGCGGCGGCGAAGATGGCGGCGACGACCAAGCCCGACAGACCCGACGGCAGATGCTTCGTGATGAAATCCGGAAAGACGCGGTCGCTGCCCACCGCGCGAAACGCGCCTTCGATGGGCAGCGTGGCCGCGCCCGCCGTCAGAGTGCCGTAAGCCGGATCGCTGTGCGGCTGGTAGAAGGCGAAGAGCAGCACGCCGATGAAGAGAAAGCCTATGAACTGCGCGAGCACCACGCCGCCGCTCGAAAGCAGCGCGGCTGCGGCGCGGCGCGGGCGGTCTGTGCAGAGGTAACGCTGCACGAGATATTGATCCGTGCCGTGCGTGCTCATCGTGAGGAAGCAGCCGCCGACGAGTCCCGCCCAGAACGTGTAAGTCTTCGTCAGCGTAAACGAGAAGTCGAACACGTCGAACTTGTCGAACTGCGCGCCGAGCGCGAGCGCGCCGCCGAAGCCGCCGTTGATTTTCGACGAAAGCACAACGGCAGCCGCCAGCGCGCCCGTGATGTAGATGCCGAGTTGTACGACCTCGACCCAGATGATCGCCTCCATCCCGCCGAAGTAGGTGAAGATGATCATCACCGCGCCGAGCAGGATGATCGAATAGACGATGATCATCTCCGCGCTCGCGTCCGGCTGAAACGCAGTGTAGACGGCGGCGAGCACGATGGCCGTCAGCAGGAGCCGCACGCCGTCCGCGATGTTACGCATGACGACGAAGAGCGCGGCGGCGAGCATCTTGATGCGCAGGCCGAAGCGCCGTTCGAGCAGTTGATAGACGGTCAGGAGTTCGCCGCGAAAATATGACGGGATGAAAAGGAGCGAGATGACGATGCGCCCCAGCATGTAGCCGAGGACGAGTTGGAGAAACTGAAAATTTCCGCCGCGCGCAAACGCGACGCCGGGCACGGAGATGAACGTGATGGTCGAAGTCTCGGTCGCCACGATGGAGGCGGCGATAGCCCACCAGGGCACGTTGCGGTTGCCGAGAAAGTAGTCGCGCGTCGTCTTCTGCTTGCGGGAGAACCAGACGCCGAACGCCGTGATGCCGACGAGGTAGCCGAAGATGATAAACAGATCGAGCGCTCTCATAGTCTCCCGTCTAAAGATGAACGTATGCGTCCGTTCGCAGGGCTAACGCGCGCTCGCCTGTTTCAGGTAGTCGCGCGCCTCGGCGAGTTCGGCGGCGCGTGTGTCGGCGCGCTCCTGCGTGCGCAGGTAATCGGCGTATGTTTGCGCGGCGAGTTTCGCGTCGCCCTGCTTGGCGGCGGCGCGCGCGAGTCCGAGGAGCGAGCGCGGGCGATTAGGCTGGCGCAGGAGCGCGATCTTGAACTGCGCCGCCGCTTCCGACGGACGCCCCGCGCCGAGCAGCACGTCGCCGAACAACTCGTGCGAAGGCTTGATCATGTCGGGCGGGCCTGAGGGCGGGCGCAGGGATTCTTCGAGCGCGGTCGCGCGGCGCAAAAGTTCTACGGCTTCGTCGAACTTGCCCGTGTTAGCGCGCGCCAGCGCGGAGACTTCCAACTCCATGATCTCGATCATCTCTGAACTAAAATAGCTGTTCGCCAAATCTTTACGCATCACGCGTATCTCGGCGGCGTACTTATCCGCGTCGGCAAGATTCTTCGCCGCCGCTGCCGCCAGCCCGCGCACGTAGCTGCCGTAGAGTTGCTTGAAAGTCGGGCGCGCGCCCGTCGTCTGCTGCGTACTCATGGACGCTGCCGTCACGCTCGTCGCAGTCGTGGGCTTTGCCGCAGCAGCGACGTGGCACGAGTCCGCGCCCGCTTCCTTTTGAGTTGACGATGACGCGGACTTGGCGGGTGGTTCGCCGAAGAGTTTTTCGATCAGGTCCCAACGCTCCGTCTCGGCGATGAAGGCGGCGGCCATGTAAGGGTAGCCGCGAATGGGCGCGCCGAGTTCGGCCATTGACTTCTGCATGACGGCGAGTTGCGCTTCGGCCTCGCGTGTGCGCCCCTGTTGCAAATAGACGTATTCGAGCCAACTCAAACTGTGATAATCGCGCCGTTCGACGGAGTATTTCTTGCGCTTGACCCACGCGTCCGAAGTCGCCCACGAAGACTCGTTCGAGGCGGCGGCTTCAGGCCACATGCCGAGTTGGATGAAGATGTGCGAGGGCATGTGGCGCGCGTGGTGTGCGTCGGGCGCGATCTCCGCGTAGCGTCGCGCGGCTGGAAGGGCGAGGATGGCGTGTTCGGGATCGTCGAAGGCGTGGATGATGTAGTGCGCCGCGCCGGGATGGTTCGGATTTTTCTGGTAAACATTGAGCGCGATTGCGCCCGCCTGCATCTGCAAGCGGTAGCCTTTATCTGTGGGTCGCGCCGCACCGAGCAGAGAGAGCGCGTAGAAAGAGGCCGCTTCGAGGTCTTGCGGGTACTCTTTGTAAATCTTCTCCATCGCGGCGGCGTAGGCGAGGTTGCGTGCGTGCTTGTCGCCTTCGCCGTAGAGCGCACGGACGGCGGCGAGGTATGCGGATTCGCGCGCCGTCAGTTTCGCGTTGTTCGGAATTTTCGCGATCACTTTGCGCGCCGCTTCCGTGTCCTGCTCGTTCCAGAGCGGGTGGTTGTGCGCCAGCGCCTCGCCCCAGTAGCCGAGCGCGAACTCGGGGTCAACTTTCGTCGCCGCTTGAAACGCTTCCAAAGCCTCCTCGTACCAGAACGAGTGGAGCGCCGCCACGCCGCGCAGGAAATGCGCTTGCGCAGCGCGCGAGCCGGAGGTCGGGAAATCAACCTGGCCGAGCGCGCCCGCCTTCGACGGCTGCTCGCTTTGCGCGAAGGCCGCAGCCGCGAAACTGAGTGTGACGCACAACGTTAAAAAAATCCGCTGTAAAGTCTGCTGCGAAGCTCGACGACGTGACATGGCTTGTATCTCGACTTTCTGTTTGTGGGAGAGTGCTCTCCGAAGAGTTGCTTCTACGCCGATTCAAATGCAGGTCAAACGCGTGTGCCGTCAGTTCGACGCCGCCGGACTCTCTGACCGCGTCAACTCGCCGAGCGTGCGTATGCGCGGGCAGACGCTTTCGGGATAGAGTCCGAGCGGGTCGAGCAGGACGGCGCGAATGCCTACGGCGAGCGCGGCCAACGCGTCGTGCCCGTATGAATCGCCGACGTAGGCGGCCTCCTCCGGCTCAAGTTCAAGGCGCGAGAGCGCGAGTTGGAAGATCGCCGCGTCGGGTTTGCGTTGGCCTACGATATAGGAATCTATGAAAAAATCGAAGTGCGATTTGAGTTCGACCAGATCGAGCAGTTCTTCGAGCCGCCCGTCTTCCGTGTTCGAGATGACGGCGATGCGCAAGCCCGCATCCCTGAGCGCCGTGAGCACGGCGGGCGCTTCCGCGTCGGGCGCGCTCCACAGGTGTCGCTCGGCGTGCGTCGCGTCAAGTTGCGCGCTCAGGGTTTCGCAGGTCGCGTCGTCGAGGTCGAGCGCGCGATAGACGCGGCGGAAGACCCAGTTGCGTTTTTTCGTATCCTCGGCGGGCGGCTCGCCGCGCTGCATCGCGGCATCAACGTCGCACATCATCTCTTTAAATTTTCGCCCCAACTGATCCGCGACGAACGCGCGCCCCGTTCCGGCGGACACGAGCCGCGCCAGACGCTCCCAATCGGGATGGACGAGCGTTCCGCCCACGTCGAACAGCACGGCGCGCACGCCGCGCAAGGCCGGATGCAGACAAGTCTGCGCCCGCGCCTCTCGAGTCGGCTTCGTGTTGTCGTCAGCTTCGGCTTCGATATTTGCGTTCAAGGGCATTCCCGGTCTTCGGCGTTTTCGCGGCGGCCTTCAAAGTGAACTTATTTTACGACAAATACTCTCAGCCTCGTAAAAGTTCTTCGACGGCCTGCCCGACGACGCCGCGCGCGGCGGCGAGCGCGGCTTCCGCCTCGGCGCGCGTGCGCCCCGTGCGCTGCATCACGAGGGCGACGCGCAGGTCGTCTCCCGCCGATGCGAAGGCCGCGCTCGCCGCCCGTTCGTCGAGTCCGGTTTCGGCTTGAAGGATGCGCTCCGCGCGCGCGCGCAACTTCTCGTTGCGCGCCGAAACGTTCGTCATGCGATTGCCGCTCGTGTAGCCGAGCCGGATCATGGTCGCCGTCGAGAGCATGTTGAGCACCATCTTCTGCGCCGTGCCTGCCTTGAGTCTGGTCGAACCGGCGATCACCTCCGGCCCGACGACCGGCACAATCGCCACTTCGCACGCATGCACGAGCGGCGACTCGGGCACGCACGCGACGCACGCCGTAAACGCGCCGAGCGTGTGCGCGTATTCGCACGCGCCGACGGTGTAAGGCGTGCGTCCCGAAGCGGCGATGCCGACGACCGCATCTCTATCCGTCACGCCGCGCGCTTCGAGGTCGCGCCCGCCCGCCTCGCGGTCGTCCTCGGAGGCTTCGACCGCGCGGTGGCAAGCATCGTAGCCGCCCGCGATGATGCCCTGCACCAACTCCGGCGAGACGCCGAAGGTAGGCGGGCACTCCG
>DATHBB010000251.1:0-6024 GCA_035296385.1 Pyrinomonadaceae bacterium
GGCGCGGGCGCGGCGTGAGCGGGCGTCGGCAACTTAGGCCAAAAACGGCGCTGGTGTCAAGAAAAACGCTCCCACAGTAATGTCCTCAATTTGATTTGAACTCTCTGTGCCCGCTCTGTGTTCTCTGTGTCTCTGTGGTGAATGATCTTAGAGAAGCATTCACCACAGAGACACAGAGAACACAGAGGAGGCACAGAGTAAAACTGAAATCAACTCTTACCCACGCGCCCCCGCGAGACTCGCCGGACGTGGCGCGCCCTGCAACTGCACGGGCGGGCTGATCGCGCAGCAGACTTTGACCAGACGCTCGCGGTCGCGCTGCATCTCGCGGTCTTCGGCGAGCCACGCGCGCACCTCCGCGAAGAGACGCGCCGCGTGCTCGTCCGCAGGCACAGCGATGCTGTAGTGCATCCACTTGCCTTCCCTGCGCGCCGCGACCACGCCCGCGCGCCGCAGGTAGGCGAGGTGGCGCGAGATTTTCGGCTGGCTCTCAGCCAATACCTCCACGAAGAAACAGACGCACACCTCGTCCGAGCCGATCAAATTCAACAGACGCAGGCGCGTCCTGTCGGCCAGCGCCCGAAACAGACGCTCCATGTCGAAAGCCTTCCCCGCCGTCTTCCCCATCGAAAAATCGCCCTCCGAAAAAAAATTACAAATACGCCTTGACATATATGTTCGCCGCACGTATGATGCGCTACATATTCGCCGAGGCGAATATAACATAACGCGAAAGGAAGTGACAAAAATGGAGCAGCAGACAGGGGTGAGGACGGCGCAGGCTTTGAAGGCGCATCTGGCGTTGAACGTGCGGAGCGTCGAGCGCAGTCTGGAATTTTACAGGAAGATGCTGGGACTCGAACCGTCGAAGGTGCGCCCCGGCTATGCCAAGTTCGACGTGCAGAACCCGCCGCTGAATTTGACTTTGAACGAAGTGCCCTTCGGCGAGCGCGGCGCGCTCTCGCACCTCGGCATTCAACTCGCGACGACCGAAGACGTGCTCTCGATGCGCCGCAACTGGCTGGACGCCGGACTCGACACGCGCGACGAGATGCAGACCAACTGCTGTTACGCGCTACAGAACAAGACGTGGGTGCAAGACCCCGACGGCAACGAGTGGGAGGCCTTCGTCGTGCTCGAAGACAATTTGCCCACGACCTCGGCCTGCTGCGCGCCCGGGTTAGCGGCAACGACGGGCGACGCCACAACGGAGACTTCCGCCTGCGGCGAGGCGACGACCGCCCCGCTCTTGATTTCTCGCTAACGATGTCGCACGCGAGGATCGCGGCGTGGTCCGCGCGTTCGGTGTGAGGCGCTAGTTTTTCGCGGAGAGGAAGCCGAAGCCTTGTCGAGTAAAGTGGATGACGAGTAAAGCGGGCGAGAAGGTGCAGCCAAACCTCGCGCGGCGCGTCGTGGCCGAAGCCGTCGGCACGGCGCTCTTGCTGGCGGCGGTGGTCGGCTCGGGCATCATGGGCGAGCGGCTCGCGGGCGGCAACGTCGCCCTCGCGCTGCTCGCCAACACGCTCGCGACGGGCGCGGCGCTCGTCGCGCTCATCTTGACCTTCGGCCACATCTCCGGCGCGCACTTCAACCCGGCGGTGACGCTCGCCGACGCCTCGCAACGCGGAATCAGTTGGCGCGATGTGCCCGCATACTTGTCGGCGCAAATCGCCGGAGCGTTCGCGGGCGTCGCGTCGGCTCACCTGATGTTCGGCGAGCCGCTGTTCAGCGCGTCGCGCCACACGCGCGAGGGCGGCGCGCAGTTGTTCAGCGAAGCGTTGGCGACGTTCGGCCTTGTGTCCGTCATCTGGGGCTGCGCGCGCACGCGTTCGCAGAGTGCGCCCTACGCCGTCGCGGCCTACATCACGGCGGCCTACTGGTTCACGTCCTCGACCTCGTTTGCGAATCCGGCGGTAACGCTCGCGCGCTCTTACACGGACACGTTCGCGGGGATACGCCCGGCGGACGCGCCCCTCTTTATCGCGGCGCAACTCGCGGGCGCGGCGGCGGCGACGCTGCTCTTTCGTTGGCTCGCGCCCGCGTCGCCATCGGACGCCGCTGCCGTCATCCTCCCGCACGGCGCATCGGAGGCGACACGGGCAAGCGACACGGACACGTGATCGCGGATGAAGATGGAAAAGAAAGGTGTTCGCGGATGACGACGGAGAAGAGACGCGTCCTGATTTTGTGCACGGGCAACTCCGCGCGCAGCCAGATGGCGGAAGGCTTGCTCAAAAACGACGGCGCGGGTCGCTTTGAGGTTTTCAGCGCGGGCGTAAGTCCGGGACGCGTCAGGCCGGAGGCCATCGAGGCGATGCGCGAGGTCGGCATCGACATCTCGAATCAACGCTCGAAGTCGGTCGAAGAGTTTGCGGGGCAGGCGTTCGATTACGTCATCACGATTTGCGACAACGCGCGCGAACAGTGTCCCGTCTTTCCTTCGGAGACGACGCGCATTCATTGGAGCTTCGACGATCCGGCTGCCGCCATAGGCGACGAGGCCGAGCGGCTCTCAGTCTTCCGCCGCGTGCGCGAAGAGATACGCGCGCGCCTCGCCGACTTCACCTTAACGCACGACTGACGCCGATAATACCTTACGCCTTGAAGCCGCCGAAACAATCGGCGTAATCCGCAAGTGGGGCTACATAGATCGCGCTCACCAAGACGGGCGGCAACTACGGCTACATAGATAAGAACGGCACGCCAGTGATTC
The DNA here is from genome assembly GCA_035296385.1 of Pyrinomonadaceae bacterium. GTDB lineage: Bacteria > Acidobacteriota > Blastocatellia > Pyrinomonadales > Pyrinomonadaceae > JAIVJZ01. The sequence continues at coordinate 2,714 of DATHBB010000251.1, forward strand.
GCCCGCAGTTTGACAACGCGCACAACTTCAACGGCGGCCGCGCGCGCGTCTGGCTGGCGGGCAAACAGGGCTATATAGATAAGAGCGGGAACTTCGTGTGGAAGCCGACGAAGTAGCGATCAGTTGTGGTCGGTAGAAAACTCTGTGCCCCCCGTGTTCTCTGTGTCTGCGGTGGTGAATGCTTTATTAACTTACATTCACCACCGCAGACACAGAGAGCACGGAGGGGGCACAGAGAAGATAAGGATTCGTGGAATCGTACGGGTCTGTTTAAGCGAGGAAGCTGTCGTACTCGTCCTTCACCACTTCGTAGCACTTGCAGGAGGCTGCTTCGAGACCGGCGCGGTCGAGTATCTTGATCTGGCCGCGACTGTAGCTGATGAGCTTTTGTTTCTGGAGAGCACCGGCAGCCAGTGTTACTCCTTCGCGTCGCACTCCGAGCATCAGCGAGAGAAATTCCTGAGTCAGACGAAACTGGTCGCCTTCGATGCGGTCGTGCGTCATCAGCAACCAGCGAGCGAGGCGCGAGTTCACCAGATGGAAGCGGTTGCAGGCTGCCGATTGTGAGATTTGCGTCAGCAGCGAGTGGGTGTAGCGGTGCAACAATTTTTGTAGCGTGCTGCCATGACCATTGCTTAATACCTTGCGCAGCGCGGCGGCTGTCATTCTCAACGCGCTGCCTTCACCCTGCACCAGACCGCGATTGCGCGACTTGCTCACGCCCATGAAGACGGGCAGACCCGCCATGCCCTCTCTGCCGACAATACCGACTTCGACGTGTTCGCCTTCGCCCACCGCAGACAGCAAAGAGATCATGCCCTCGTTGGGAAAATAGACGTGACGGATATTCTCGCCGGGTTCGAAGAGAATGTCGCCGAAGGTCAGGGGCACAGTTTCCGAGTCGGCGAGCAGTTGTTGATACTCTTTTTTAGGCAGGGCGGCGAGCAGCCGGTTTCCGACCGGCTGATTACTTTTTTTGGACGGCATCGAGCAACTCCTTATGTGGTCGTGTCAGGTCTCTTAAGACAACAGACAACACAAGAAGGAGGTAGCTAGCCCAATCCCGATGTCGAGAGGTGAATTTTCAAAATGTTCAGTTGAGTAGAACGCTTTAAGTGTAACACGGGCGAGTAATAAATGCGCGGATTGGCTCGCGGAAGACGGGGGAAAGTGAAAGTAATTTAAGCGCGCCGTCTTAATTCATCAAACGTTGATGCTCGGCTTTGACCACCTGATAACACTCGCAGGAATACTCTTCCAGAACCCGCCGTTCGATGATCCGTATGCTGCCGCGCTTGTAGTCAATCGCTCCCTTTTCCCGCAAACGGTGCGCCACGAGGCTGACGGCTTCGCGTTGGATGCCGAGCATGTTGGCGATGAACTCGTGCGTCATATCCAACTGATCCGTTTGCGTGCGGTCGTGCGTCATCAATATCCAGCGGCAGAGTCGCTGCTCGGTCGTGTGGAGGCGATTGCAGACGGCGGTTTGTGAAATCTGCGTGATGAGCGCCTGCGTGTAACGCAACAGCACGTATTGCAGTGTGCCGCCGCGCTTAAATTCCTCCTGCATCACCCACGCTTTCATCTTGTAGGCGTCGCCCGCGCCCTGCACGATGGCGCGGTTGGGCGTGGTATCGCCGCCCATGAAGAGCGCGATGCCGACGAGTCCTTCGTTCCCGACCAGGCCCACTTCGGCGGTCGAACCGTCAATCATCGTGTAGAGCAGAGAGATGTGAGAGCTGGTCGGGAAATAGACGTGCTCCATGCGTCCCTGCGACTCGTAGAGCACTTCGCCGAGCGAAAAAGTGACCGGCTGTAGCTCGGGCAGCAGGCGTTGATAATCTTCGGCAGGTAGAGCGGCGAGCAGCCGGTTTTCCGGCGTTTGTGGGGTTTTGCGAAGGGAAGACATCGTCGAATCTACTTTCTCTTTCCTGCTTGAGACAAGGTCGGCAACTGCCGGGGACGCATCTCTGGCTCTTGAGCGCCCCGAATGGAGTGGGGTTAGCGCGGGAGGCACTGATGCCGTACGAATACCAGACGAAAATTATACACTCTAATGTGTGATAACACACAGACGAAACTAAAAAGTCGATTTAATATTCTATCGGTCGGTTTCTAACAAAATTTGTCGGTGCGTGTAATTCCGTCGAGGATTTACTTGCAGCGTTGAATCAGGCGAACGATGCGCCTGTTTGCGGCTATCAAGCGGTTTGGTGAGGGTGGAGTTCGATAACGGCGGACTTCGCCCTTTATTTCCACCTTCCTACTTTCCTGCCCCCACTGTCACAGAGGAGCAAATATGCAATCCCCGCCGCGTATTCTCATCATTGACGACGACCCCGACAGTTGCGATTTAATGCAGTTGATGCTGCAACATTCCGATGCCAGCTACGAGGTCACTTCTGTCTTAACACCCGAAGAAGGACTGCGTTTAGCGTCGGCTCAACGCTTCGATTTATATCTGCTCGATTGCAGATTCGTAGGCATCAGCGGCGTAGAAATTTGCTTCACGCTGCGCCAAAGCAATACGGAAGCGCCGATCATGTTCTTCACGGGTGAAGCGCGGGAGAGCGTGCGTCAGGAAGCGCTGCGGGCTGGCGCAGACGCTTATTTAATCAAGCCGGACGATCTCAAAAATTTAACCGGAACAGTGAAGCGCCTGTTGGGCTTGCACAAACTTGCAGGCCGCCCGAACGTAGCGGCGCACGACTATAACAGGTCTGCAAACGCGCCCTAAAGCTCGCCTCTTAGCTCTCTCTCCCTACGCCTTCTCGCGTTAAATTCTTCTCACTCTGAATCTACGACTGTGCCAGCAGAGGATTGAGCGCGGCTTCCAACTCCGCCTCGTCCGCAGACGCCTCCGCGCCCGCGAAGAGAGACCAGCGTTCGAGATGTTCGGCTGACTCGCCGGGTTCGAGGCGTTGGAGCGGCGCGAGCGATTCGACCTCTATAAAATCGCCCGCCGTGTATGTCTCGCAGTTGCAGCCGTAGTCCGGATAGTTCGCGCCCTCACGATAAGCGAAACGTTTGACGAAGAGAGTCGCGCCGTACAGGTAAGCCGCCCAGCCCTGCTTATTCAACATGCCGATCTTCTGCGGGTGGTTGGCAGTCGCGTCGGTCGTAAGGCGTATGAATTTTTTGCCGATTGCCCAGCGCGCGTCCGCAAGATTCGTGTAGTGCCAGAGGACGAGCGGGCGCGCGGGCAGCAGGTAATCGTCCCAGGAGATGTAAGGCTCTTGCGGGAAGATGGCCGTGCCGCCGCCGCGCATGATCGTGAGCGCCCACGGCGCGGCCTCTATCGCCCACAGATT
>DATHBB010000252.1:0-23368 GCA_035296385.1 Pyrinomonadaceae bacterium
ACGTTTTTAATCCTCCTTGAAATATTCGTGGCCGCGCAGTTGTTCGGGCAGGCAGGGCATCTCGTCTCGTGCGCGCGGGTCGTCGTGCGCGTAGCGGTAGCCGCTGCCGTAGCCGGAGCGTTTCATCAGCGGCGTAACGGCGTTGCGAAGGTGCAGCGGCACGGGTTCGCGCGCGGTCTCCTGCGCGTCTTCGGCGGCGGCGAGGTAGGCGCGTTTGACGGAGTTCGATTTGGGCGCGCGCGCCAGGTAGATCGTCGCCTGCGAAAGCGGGTAGAGCGCTTCGGGCAGGCCGATGAGCGCCGTGATCTGCGCGGCGGCATTGGCCTGCACCATCGCCTGCGGGTCGGCCAGCCCCACGTCTTCGGAGGCGAGTATGCAGAGGCGGCGCGCGATGAAGATGGGGTCTGCCCCGCCTTCGATGAGACGCGCGAGCCAGTAGAGCGCGGCGTTTGTGTCCGAGTTGCGTAAACTTTTGATGAGCGCGGAGGCGAGATTGTAATGCTCCTCGCCGCCCTTGTCGTAGGCGTAGCGCGCGCGCCCCAGGGCTTCGACGACTATTTCATCTGTGATGTGGCGCACGCCCTTCGCGTCGGGCGCGGTTGATTCGACCGCCGCTTCGAGACCCGTGAGCGCGACGCGTGCGTCGCCGCCCGACGCGCGTGCGAGCCGCGCGAGCACTTCATCGGAGACGCGCGGGTGGAGGTTCGCCAGTCCGCGCGCTTCGTCCGTGAGCGCGCGGCGGACGAGTTCGGCGATGTCCTGTTCGTTGAGCGGTTCGAGCGAGAGCACACGCGAGCGCGAAAGGAGCGCGCTGATGACTTCAAAAGAAGGGTTCTCCGTCGTCGCGCCGATGAGCGTGACCGTCCCGTCTTCGACGGCGGGCAAGAGCGCGTCCTGCTGCGCCTTGTTGAAACGATGAATCTCGTCAACGAAGAGGACGGTGCGCCGCCCCGTGCGTCGCGTCTCGCGCGCTTCGGCTATGGCCGCGCGCAAATCTTTGACGCCGGAGAAGACCGCCGAGAGCGGGATGAACTCCGCCTCGCTGTGACGCGCGAGCAGGCGCGCGAGCGTCGTCTTGCCCGTGCCGGGCGCACCCCAGAGTATGAGCGATGGCAGCGCGCCTTCGCCTTCGATCAGGCGGCGTAGAATGCGCCCCTCGCCTATGAGGTGGCGTTGCCCGACGAACTCCGCGAGCGTGCGCGGGCGCATTCTTTCGGCGAGCGGCGCGTCGGCTGTCGCGTCGGGCGCGGCCTCGATTTCCGGTTCGTCAAACAGACTGTCGGTTTTGCGGCGCGGCATCGTTCTCTAAATTCCTGTCGGGCAGACGGTAGAAACCGCCTCGCGGGGAGGCAGCTTCGGGCGTAAAAATTCTGGCGCTTATCGGAAGATTTGCTATCATAGCTTAACATAATTTCAGGCGTCGTAGCGGGCGCGCGGAGCGCTCCGATTTGTCCGAACTCTTGGATGGAACGTTCGCCGCCGCTTGTACGTATATGAGGGCGAGCGTGCGGGAGGGCAGAGAATTTTCACCGGCGCTGTTCGAGTTTAAGAGACGGAAGTTGAGGTGGGAGAGATGAATGATTTATTAAGAGTAGTCGGAATAATCGCACTCGGTTTAGTCGTGTTGGTGATCGGCGTGCCGCTTTTGTTGGCCGCCGCAGGCGTCGTCTTGGGCGGCATCGGCATGATCATCGGTCTGGCTGTGGCCGTCATTAAACTGGCCGTCGTCGTCGCCATAGGTTATCTGGTCCTCGTCGCCATACGCGCCTTCATGCGCTAAAAGGCTCGTGACATTTACCAAGGCAGCGCCCGCTTCTCATTCCACCTTCGAGCGGGCGCTTCGCTTTACCAGGTTGAAATTTTCGCCGCGTTAAAATTTTCGCCGCCGACCTCAGGGGAGAACCTATGTATTGCCAGACGTGCGCCGCCGAAATCCAACCGGGACTCAACTATTGCAACCGCTGCGGCGCGGTGGTCAACGCGTCTCTGACTAACAGACAAGAGACTGCGCTCGTTGACATCAAAAGCCCCGTGCGCACGCTCGGCGCGACTGTCGCTCTGACCACCCTGATGGGACTCACGATCATCTTCATCGCTCTGGACAATTTCTCCTCGAAGGGATTGCCGCCCGAACTGCTCGGCATGATCTGCGCCGCCGGATTCTTCCTGATTTTAGTGATAGATGTTCTACTGATCCGCATCCTGTCGCGCATCGTGCAACTCCCCGTCGCACCCGCTCCGCCAGCTCTGCCCAAGCGTCACGAATCGAAAGAACTCCACACGCCGCAAGCGCAAACCTACATGCCCGCCTCCGCGACCGACCCGCTGCCCGCCGCAAGCGTCACCGAACACACGACGCGCACCTTTCATCCCGCCTACAAAGAGCCGCGCGCCAAAAGCTAGTTACACGTCGCTGTAAAAGTTGAATCGCACACGTGACCGGTCGGCGAGTCGAAGCGGACGCGCGGCAGACATAAGTTTGCCGACTTCAACGCGCGCGTGGTCGTGTGTCCGCAGCCTCTACGGCGCGTCGCAACTCTTCGAACATGCGCGCTAAATCCTTCGGTTGGTAATGCGCGTTGAGGCCGCTCGGATTCGGGAGCACCCAGACTAAAGTGTCCCCGATTGATTCGGGTTGAAGCCCGAGTTTGGCTTTGGGTCGGGCGAACGCGGTGCGGTAAGCGCCGACGCCGAGCACTGCGAGAAACAGCGGACTGAAGCGACGCACTTTTGTCGCCAGCCTGCGACCGCCTTCGACGTACTCTTCGGCGGATAGCTCGTCGGCGGTCGCGGTCGCGCGTCTGACCACGTTCGTGATGCCGTAGCCTTGCGCGAGCAGTTCGCGTTCCTCGTGGGGCGCGAGCAATCTGTCTGTGAAGCCGGAGGCGTGGAGCGCAGGCCAGAAACGGTTGCCGGGGCGCGCGAAGTGGTGGCCGACGGCAGCCGTGTAGAGTCCGGGGTTGATGCCGCAGAACAGCACGCGGAGACGCGGCGCGATCACGTCCCGCACAGTTTTTTCGGCGGCGGCCAGAAGCTCTTCCTTTGAAGGTTTGTGAATGTGCGGCTGCTCCATCTCTAAACGTTAAAGCGGAAATTCACTATGTCGCCTTCCTGCATGACGTACTCTTTGCCTTCGAGGCGGAGCAAGCCCTGTTCGCGTGCGGCGGCGTAGGAGCCTACGCGCGTCAGATCGTCGTAGCTGACGATCTCTGCGCGGATGAAGCCGCGTTCGATGTCGGAGTGAATGGTTCCGGCGGCTTGCGGGGCGCGCGTGCCGCGCGGGATCGTCCACGCGCGCACCTCTTTCTCGCCCGCCGTCAGAAACGACATGAGGCCGAGCAGGCGATACGCGCTCTTGATCAAATCGTCCACGCCGCTGCCTTCCACGCCGAGCGACTGCAAATAGCCCGCGCGATCTTCGGGCGAGAGTTCGACGAGTTCCGCCTCGATCTGCGCGCAGATGACGACGGACTCCGCCGCCTCGCTCTCCGCGAGCGCGCGCACAACTTTGACGTGCGTGTTCTCTTCGGGCGCGGCAAGCGTGGCTTCGTCAACGTTGGCCGCGTAGATGGTCGGCTTCATGGTGAGGAGAAAGAGCGTGCGCGCGGTGACGCGTTCATCGTCCGTGAGGGCTACGAGGCGCGCGGGTTGGCCTTCGGAGAGCACGGGGAGGAGTTTGTCTATGAGCGCGATTTCGGCGAGCGCGGTCTTGTCGCCGCCCTTGGCGTTCTTCTGCGCGCGTTCGCGGCGGCGCTCGACGGAGGCGAGGTCTGCAAGCGCGAGTTCGATCTGGATGGTCTCGATGTCGCGTTCGGGATTGACCGAGCCTTCGACGTGTATGACGTTCTCGTCATCGAAGCAGCGCACGACTTGAATGACGGCGTCCGTCTCGCGGATGTTGGCGAGAAACTGGTTGCCGAGTCCTTCGCCCTTCGACGCGCCGCGCACGAGTCCGGCGATGTCAACGAACTCGACGGTCGCCGGAACTATGGTGGTCGTCTTGACGATAGTGGCGAGCGGCGCGAGCCTCTCGTCGGGCACGGCGACGACGCCGATGTTCGGGTCGATGGTGGCGAACGGGTAGTTGGCGGCGAGCGCGGAAGTTTGCGCCGTGAGCGCGTTGAAAAGCGTGGACTTGCCGACGTTCGGCAGCCCGACGATACCTGCGCGGAGCATGAAAGCACCTCTCTCTTTAATTCACGCGTTTGCTTAGCGAGATGCTTTAGGTTTTACACCGTGACGCGGGGAAAGGCAAAACACGTAGCCGCACTTGGTAGTGTCCTCAATTGATTTGAAGTCTCAGCGCGCCTCTGCGGGTCTCTCTGCGTCTCGGCGGTGAATCTTAGTAAACCAGGCATTCACCGCCGAGACGCAGAGCACAGCCGCAGAGGCGCGCTGAGACTTCAAAGCTGAAATTAGGACATTACTCCGCACTTTAAGTCCTTGCTTTTTTCAGACGCATCGCATATAGGTAAGCCCTTCAAGGCGGTTCTCAAGCGCTTTTCCTTACCGGCGACCCAAACCTTCTGCCTCGCACCAGATCGGATTTCAGGCCGTGCCCGTCGTCACCTCATACCGCCCGCACATGCTCTCCACTCCCGTCAGTTCCTACTGCGAGATGGCGCGCTGGCTGCTGGACAGACTACGCATTCCGTATCACGAAGACACTCACGCTCCGGTCTTTCACGCCCGCGCCGCGCGCAAACACGGCGGAAGCGGTAGCCTCATGCCCGTGCTCGACACTGCCGAGGCCGCGCTCACAAACGCGCGCCAAATCCTCAACTACTACGAGGCGCGCTGCCCGCCCGAGATGCGTCTGTTTCCCGTCGAGGCGGAGGCGCACGCCTCGACGCGTCGGCTTTTCGATTCTTTCTTCGACGAGTTCGGCGTCGCCGTGCGCGCCTGGGCTTACGCACACATGCTGCCTCACAAACGCGCGGTGAACATACGCGTGTGGACGAGCGGCGCGCCCATGCTTGAACGCCTGCTCGTCTCCCTAACCTACCCGTCGCTCATCGATAATTTGAAAAAGAATCTCGAACTCAAGCCCGACAGCGTCCCCAGCCAGCGCGGGTTGATCGACGCGACCTTCCACGACGTTGAGGCGAGACTCGCGGACGGTCGCCGCTACCTGACGGGCGAGCGTTTCACCGCCGCAGACCTCGCGTTCGCCGCGCTCGCCGCGCCCGTCGTGCTGCCGCCGGAATACGGCGGCGCTCTGCCTGCGATGGACGAGTTGCCTCCGGCCATGCGTTCCGGCGTGGAGGAACTGCGCACGCGACCGGCAGGTCAGTTCGTCCTGCGCGTCTACGCGGAAGACCGCCCGCGCCCCGCCATCGACCCCATCGCGACGGGCGCGCACCAACCGGGCGACAAGTTCAAAGACAAGTTGCTCAACCTCTTCGTCAGCCCGCGCGTGCTGCGCCCGCTCTTCACAGTGCTGCGCCGCGCCGCGCCCGTTCTCGTCTTCGGCAAACGTGCCGTCCTGACGCGCCACGCCGACGTGCTCGAAGCGCTCTCGCGCGACACTGATTTCACCATCGCCGAGATCAACGAGAAACCCATCAACGCCGTTAACGGCCCTTTCATCCTCGGCATGGATCGCACGCCCCAGTACGAACGCGAAGAGGCCGCGCTGCGCAAAGCCGTGCGCCGCGACGACCTCGAACGCATACGCGCTTTCGTCGCCCATAGCGCCGCCGAACTCGTCGCCGCCGCCGCTCCGCAGGGGCGCATTGATGTTGTCAACGGTCTGGCGCGCGTCGTCGCCGTTCGCCTCGTCGGCTCATACTTCGGCATCCCCGCGCCCGACGAGCCGACGATGATGCGCTGGATGCGCGATGTCTTCCACGACATCTTCGCCAATCTTACGGCGGACGCGGGCGTGCATGCCGACGCGCTCGCGTCCGGCGCGGAACTGCGCGGGCACATGAACGCCGTCATCGCGCGCCGCAAAGCGCAACTCGCTCAACCCGCGCAGCCCGACGACGTGCTCGGTCGCCTGCTCGCCTTGCAAACGGACGGCGCGCACGCGTGGCTCGACGACGACAGCGTGCGCCGCAACGTGAACGGCCTCATCGTCGGCGCGGTTGACACCACATCGAAATTCGTCACGCTCGCCATTGACGAGTTGCTGCGACGCCCGCGCGAACTCGCCGGAGCGCGTGCGGCGGCGCGTGCGGGCGACATGGACGCCGTGCGCCGCTACGCCTACGAAGCCGTGCGCTTCAACCCGCACCATCCGGCGCAAGCGCGCCACTGCGGGCGCGTCACGGAGATCGCCGCCGGAACAACCCGCGCGCGTCGCCTCAAGGCGGGCACGACCCTCTACGTCGCCACGCTCTCGGCCATGTTCGACGCGGAGAAGTTCCCCGCGCCCGCGGAGTTTCGCGCCGACCGCGACGCGGCAGAGTATCTGCACTTCGGCTACGGCCTGCATCGCTGCTTCGGTGTGGCGATCAACGGCGTTCAGATTCCCGAACTGGTGGGCGCGCTCGTGCGCCTGCCCAATTTGCGCCGCGCCGCAGGCAGCCGGGGAAAGATCGTTAACGACGGGCCGTTCCCCGAACGCCTGATCCTAGAATTCGACGGCGGCGCGAGTAGTAGCGAAAGCGACGCGGCGGGAGGGAAGCGCGTATGAAGCACACGGTCATGACGTTCATCACCAAAGTCGAACGGGTTAAAGAACTCGAAGCGATCCTGGAAGAGATCGCGCGCGCGCCGGAGTTTCCGGTCAACCCGCACCTCCCGTTCGACGATCTCAAGCGACTCCATTTCGCCAGCCTCGTCCTGCATGAAGACAAGAGCTTCGGCGCTTACCTCATCTTTGAAAACAACTTCGACGGCGACCTGGAAGATTATCTCGAAGACCTCCACGCGCAGGCCGCCGCCGGACTCCACCGCATCTATAGCTGCTGCCGCGACTATCCGGCGGCCAGCGCCGCCGACCGCGCACACATGCTGGGCTACCTGCGCCGCCACGTCGTACGCCCGAACGCTTACCACGTCGGGAACGTAGGCCGCAGCCTCGAACGCGTCCGGCAGGAAGACGCGTTACAGGACGGCCTCGAAACTTTTCTCGACGATGTCGTCGAACAAGGACAGGCGAGCGCGCCGCCCTCAACGATCCGCCAAAAGATTCAAGGCTACGTGCGAGGCGTTCCGGCCTTCGCGTGGGCTTTGCGCGCAGAGCCGCGACGAACGACCGCCGAATGGCTCGTCCCCTATCTCAAACTCGGCCTCGCCGCGCTCGTCGCACTCTTCGCGCTGCCCGTCCTCATCCCTCTGCTTATCATCTGGCTCGTCGTGCTGCGCTGTAAAGAGCGGCGCGACAGTGTGCAGAGCACGCTCGGCGATCAGGAACACGCGGCGGAGTTGGTGCGGCGCGAAGATCACACGCGCATCGTACAGAATCACATGGCGAGTTTCACGGACATCAAGCCCGGCGCGTTTCGCCGCATGACGCTCCGCGCCGTGCTCTGGGTCATCAACATCATCGCCCGCGCCGTGTTCACCAAGGGCAAACTGAGCGGCATCCCCAGCATACACTTCGCGCACTGGTCTATGATCGACAACGGGCGGCGGCTGCTCTTCGTGAGCAACTTCGACGGGAGTTGGGAGAATTACCTCGACGACTTCATAGACAAAGCGGCGGGCGGGCTGACGGCCATCTGGAGCAACACGGGCGGCTTCCCGCGCACGCGTTGGCTCATCAAAGAGGGCGCGCGCGACGGGGCACGCTTCAAAGCCTACGCGCGCGACAGCCAGACCTACACGAACGTCTGGTACAGCGCCTACCCGAACCTCACCGTCGAAGCCATAGACAAGAACAGCAGCATCCGTGAAGACTTGTTCACGCCGCTCGACGACGCGCGCACGCGCTTCTGGTTGTGGCGTTTCTAAATTGTTTGTTCGTGGCGTTTCTAAACTGTAAGGAGAAAGACCCGTGGCGGAACTGGAACGAAGCGACATGCAGGGCATCGTGATGAGCGGCTACGGCCACTTGCCTTGCGCGAGTTATGTGCTGCTCAGCGTCGCCGACGGCGCGCGTGCGCGCGGCTGGCTTGGGCGTCTCACAGCCGACATCACGACCGCCGAAGTGAAGCAGGAAGGCACGTCCATCAACATCGCGTTCACCGTGCGCGGGTTGGCGCGGCTCGACCTCCACGACGGCACGCTCGCCACCTTCTCGCGCGCCTTCCGCGAAGGCATGGCGACCGAGCACCGCTCGCGCATTCTCGGCGACGCCGAGGATAACGCTCCCTCGAACTGGGACTGGGGCGGCACGGACGCCAACGCCCCGGACATCCTGCTCATGCTCTTCGGCTGCGAAGAGGCCGCGCTCGACGAGTTGATCGGACGCTTGCGCGCGGGTTTCGCGGAGGGCGGCATCAGCGAGTTGCGCGCGCTCGGCGCGGGGCGTCAGTCCGACAGCCACGAGCACTTCGGCTTCGCAGACGGCATAGGTCAACCGGCCATCGAAGGCAGCCCGCAGGCGGAGAAGGCTCTGCCGAAAAACATCATCAAGCCCGGCGAGGTTCTCTTCAGCTATCAAAACGATTACGGCAAACCGGCGGACGGCCCGCTCGTCGCGCCCGCGCTCGATCCGCAAAACTTGCTTCCCGACGCGCCGCCCATTGACGACACGCAAACCGCTTCTACCACGACGACGCCCATCCAGCGCGATCTCGGTCGCAACGGCACATATCTCGTCTTCCGCCAGTTGGCACAGCACGTCTCAAAATTCTGGCTCTTTCTGGACAAAGCGACGCGACGCCCCGACGGGCAGGACGACCGGGCGGCGGCGGTGCGTCTAGCGTCGAAGTTCGTGGGGCGTTGGCCGAACGGCGCGCCGCTCGCCAAGTCGCCCGACACTGACGACCCCGCGCTCTCAAACGACGACGACTTCGGCTACTACGAGCGCGACCCGCACGGCTTCAAGTGTCCCATCGGCGCGCACATACGCCGCTCGAACCCGCGCGATTCACTCGGCCCCGATCCTGAGACCGCCTTGAAGTCCGCCAACCGCCACCGTCTCCTCAGGCGCGGGCGCTCCTACGGCCACCGCCTGCTCGACCCGCGCGTTGACGACGGCGACCCGCGCGGCCTGCACTTCATCTGCCTCAACAGCGACATCGAACGGCAGTTCGAGTTCGTCCAGTTGACGTGGATCAACAACCCCGTCTTCGGCGGCCTCAATGGCGAAGTTGACCCGCTCATCGGCCATCTGAAAAAGGGCGACGCGCTCGTTACCGTGCCCGCAGACCCCTTGCGCACGCGCGTCCACGACATGCAACGCTTCGTCACCGTGCGCGGCGGCGCATACTTCTTCATGCCCGGCATCAAGGCGCTCCGCTACCTCGCCAACCTCTAAGAGAAACGATGAAGGCGGAACGATGAACGATGAATGGAAGAAACTGCTTCAGTTCATCGTTCATCGTTCCGCCTTCATCGTTTCTTCCTGCATCTCCCGATAGTTTAAGATAAGCGCCGTTCTGGTTTTACAATTCATCACCGGCGCACACGGCAACAAGCGTCTCTCGATATGGCTCTCCTGTTAGCGTTGCTCGCCATCGCGAGCGGCGCGCTCGTGACATACCTCTACGACCGCGACGCCCATTTCTTCGCGCGCCTCGCGGCGGGCGCGTGCACGGGACTCGTCGCGCTCGGTCTCGCCGGATTCATCTTCGCCTCGTTCCTCGGACTCACGACTGCGTCTCTCGCGCTCTCCGCCGCCGTCGTCGCCGCGCCGCTCATTTTGTTGTCGAAGCAGGACTGGCGCGCGCGCGTGCGCTTCGACGCGGGCGAGGCGTGGCGCGACCTGAGCGGCGCGATCACGCGACCGCGAGCGGCGACGACGGGCGCGCTCGTCCTTTTCCTCTTCGCCGCGTTCGTCCTCTGGCACGTCTATGCGCGCGCGATGTTCGTGCGCGGCGGCGAGATTTTCACGGGCGTTGACAACAACCTCGGCGATTTGCCGTTTCACCTGAGCATCATCACGAGTTTCGCCTACGGCGAGAACTTCCCGCCCGTGCATACCGAATACGCGGGCGCGCGTTTGACCTACCCGTTTCTGGTGGACTTCCTCGTCTCGATGTTCGTGCGCGCGGGCGCGACGCTCGAAGGCGCGCTCTTCTGGGAAGGCTACTTGCTCGCGCTCGCGCTCGTCGTGCTGCTCTATCGCTTCGCGCTCGCGTTGACGCGCGGCGACCGCGTGGCCGCGCTTATCACGCCCGCGCTGGCGCTCCTGAGCGGCGGCCTGGGCTGGTGGCTTTTCGCGCGCGAGTGGAGCGACGGCAACATAGGACTCTTCGAGTTCCTCGGTCGTCTGCCGCACGATTACACGATCACTTCCAACGGCGCGTTTCGTTGGGGCAACGCCATCACGACGCTGCTCGTGCCGCAGCGCGGTTTGCTGCTCGGCCTCCCGCTCGCGCTCATCGTCATCACGCAATGGTGGCTGGCGACGGGAGAAGAAGACGAGGGGGAAAGGGGGAAGGGGGAAGGGGGAAAGGAAGAGGACGAAGACGGGAAGGTTGCCGGACGAAAAGGGAAGGCGTCTAAAAAGTCGAAGCGCGTTTCGACGCCGCACGCGAGCGAGCCGCCGCCGCTTCCCGCGTTCAACCTTTTCCCCTTACCCTTTGCCCTTTCCTCCGTCGAGCAACGTATGCTCGGCGCAGGGATAGTGGCCGGTCTGTTGCCGCTGGTACACGCGCACAGCTTCGTGGTGTTGATGTTGACGGGCGGGTGTCTGGCGCTCCTGTTTCCGCGTTGGCGCGCGTGGATCATCTTCTTCGCGGCGGCGCTTCTGGTCGCTTCGCCGCAGATGTGGTGGGCGACGCGTGAGAGCGCGGCGCGCGCGGGGAGTTTCTTCGGCTGGCAGTTCGGTTGGGACAGGGGCGAGCAGAACGCCTTGTGGTTCTGGTTCAAGAACACGGGTCTGTTCATCCCCCTGCTCGTCGCGGCGATTCTCTGGCGCGGGCGCGGCGCGGCGGCGTCAGTGTCAGCGGCGGTCGTGCCGAAGCGCCTGCTGCTCTTTTACCTGCCGTTCACGCTCCTCTTCGTCATCTCGAACGCGGGAAAAATCTCGCCCTGGATTTGGGACAACATCAAGGTTCTGTACTACTGGTACGTCGCCTCCGTGCCGCTCGTCGCGCTGCTGCTGGCGCGTCTGTGGCGCATCAATTTGGCGACGCGCGCGGCGGCAATCGTGCTGCTCGTCGTGTTGACGCTTGCGGGCGCGCTCGACGTGTGGCGCGTCGTGTCGGAGGCGTCCGAGCAACGCGAGTTTGATCGCGCGGGCGTGGCGTTCGCCGAGATCATCAAGACACAGACCGCTCCGCGTTCACTGATTCTTCACGCGCCGACTTATAATCACCCCGTTTATTTGACGGGGCGGCGCGCCCTGATGGGCTACGCGGGGCACCTCTGGTCGCAGGGCATAGACTACGCGCCGCGCGAGGCCGAACTCAAACGCATGTATGCGGGCGCGGCGGACGCCGAGAATTTAATGGCGAAGTACGGCGTCGAGTACGCGGTCGTCAGCCCGCTTGAGCGCAGCTCAACTCCCGTCAACGAACAGTTCTTCAGACGCTTCACGAAGGTTGGAGAGACAGGTGGCTACAGCCTCTACAAAGTCGCGCGACAATAGGAAGGGGAAGGGGCGGCAAGCGAACGACGCGCCCGTCAACCGGACGGATAACGCCGTCGCCGCGACGCCGCACAATACGGGCGGGGAAATCTCCGAGCGCGCGTGGCGCATCGCCTATGCGTCGATCATGATCGTCGCCGCGCTCGTACGCCTCTACCAACTCGAACTCCGCCCGATGCACCACGACGAGGGCGTCAACGGTTTCTTCCTCAACAACCTGATGCGCAGCGGCGTCTTCCGCTACGACCCGAGCAACTATCACGGCCCGACGCTCTACTATTTCACGCTGCCGCTCTCCTATCTCGCCGAGCGCTTCCAGATGTTCGACGAATGGACGGTGCGGCTCATTCCGCTTCTGTTCGGGATGGCGAGCATCTGGCTCGCGCTCTCTTTGAGTCGCTACATCGGGCGCATCGGCGCGCTCGCCGCCGGAGCTTTGCTTGCGCTGTCGCCCGGCGTCGTCTTCTTCTCGCGCTACTACATACACGAGATGATGTTCGTCTTCTTCACGCTCGGCGTGGTCGTCGCCGCCTTGCGCTACTACGAAGGCACGGCGGAGGCGGGCGGCGACGAGATACCGAGACCTGTGAAGGGGCACGCGCACGGCGTCGGCGTCCTCGCCGCGTCTGTTGCGCTCGTCGGCGCGGCGCTCATCGGCGTCTATTATCCCGCGTACTTCAAACTCGCGCTCGCCCTGATCTTCGTCTGTCTCGCCGGCCTCATCTTCTTGCTGCGGCTCTACGACGGCGCGCGCTCCATCTATCTCGTACTCTGTGCGACATCAGCCGCGCTCATGTTTGCGACGAAAGAGACGGCGTTTATCTCCGCGGGCGTGCTGCTCATCGCGTGGGGTTCGTCGTGCGTGTGGGTGTGGCTCTCACGTCAGGCAGGTTGGGCGCGCGCGCCTGAGTCTCGCAGCAGGAAGAAGGAGCGCGATAGGGGCGCGTCGCAAAAGCCTCCGGCGCAGACGGACGCGCCGCGCGGTTTGCAACTCGTCGAAACATTCGGCGGACGGACGCGCATGCTGTTTCTGGTTGCCGCCGCCGTCTGCCTCTTCCTCTTCGTCAACATCGTCTTCTACTCGTCGTTCTTCACGAACGCGAAGGGCGTGTTGGATGCCGTAGAGGCTTATAAGATTTGGCAGAAGACGGGCGAGAGCGGCTTTCACGGCTACCGCTGGTACAAGTATCTACAGTGGCTCGTCGGCGATACAACCATCACGTCGAGCGGCCAGAGTTGGGAGTTCGGCGAAGAGCCTTTGCTCGTCATGCTGGCGTCGCTCGGCGCTCTCCTCGCGCTGTGGAAGACGCGACGCCGTTTCCCGCTCTTCGCGGCGCTCTGGGGCTTCGGCCTGCTCGCCGCCTACTCGATCATCAAATACAAGACGCCCTGGCTCGTGCTGAGCATGCTCGTCCCGTTCGCACTCGCGGGCGGCTACGCTGTTGATTGGCTTTACCGGCGCGGCGCGGGCTGGCGCACGCTCGCGCTCGCCTTGCTCGGCCTGTCCCTCGCCGTCGCCGCCTACCAGACCGTCCAGCTCAACTACGTGCATTACGACAACGACAGGTACATCTACGTCTACGCGCACACGAAACGCCAATACGTTGACTTGATCAACGAGGTCAAGCAGATCGGCGAACGCGCCGGAACGAAGTTGGACACGCGCATCAACGTGGCCGCGCCCGAATACTGGCCGATGCCCTGGTACTTGCGCGAATACAAGAACGTCGGCTATCAAGGCCGCGTCATCCCCGCGATCACGGACGACGTGATTATCGCCAGCACCGGGCAGAGCGCCGAGATGCAGGCCTCCTACGGCGTCAACTACCTGCTCGTGGGCACTTACCCGATGCGCCCGGGCGTCACCCTCACGCTCTACGTGCGCCGCGACCTCGCGGGGCGGTAAATTCCCAAAACGCGGAAGTAAGAACGCGGAACGATGAACTAAAGGCAAAATGTCTTTCAGTTCATCGTTCCGCGTTCCTATTTCATCGTTTCCTCTTCGCCCGTTTTCGTCGTGACAAAAAAATGACACTTCCCGCGTCGCCGAAATCATTGACGGAAAAACGCGCGGGGTGTTAATGTCCGCCCCTGTAAATAAAAAGTTACAGTTCGCTTTGCGAGGCCGCCGCAACCCCCGTTAGCCTTTCTTTCGCAAACCCGACCGCGAACTGTCGCTACTCTCCCCGACGAGAGACCAACCGTTCGATCCGGTTTTTGCCGTTCTACCGTGTCCGATGTTTCGTTTTAGAAAACATCCATCTTTCGACACGCGCGCATAAGCGCTCAAATTGCTTCGTTAGCCGGAGCCCGGACTACTCGTGTGTGATTTTCGCGTGCAACGCATTCGCAATGTGAATGTAATGGAAATAGTGCTTGACGCCTCCGCTTTTGCGCCCGACCTCAAGTATTTCTCAAGCGCACGCGCGTAATCTGGGAAGCATAACGTCGGAATAGTTTTTTCTACTTTTCACCTATCTACTCGCTGTTCCCGAACTCCGAACAGGCAGCGACGAGAGGCAGCTACTAAAAGATGTCGCATCACGGCTCAGAATTTGAGCGTTCCTCGATGTGGCGATGACTCAAGGTTTGCCGATCCTCTGGAGGAATACGTTAATGAATACGCGCCGAATTTTTCTCGTCGTAGCCTTAGGGCTGCTCGCCTTTGCCGTCGTCATGCCCGGCCTCTTCGGTACCGCCGCCGAAGCCGTGCAGTCGAATCTGATCAATGCCCCGCGCAGCGGCGGCTGGCGCCCGCCCGAAAAGGACGTGCGCAGCGGCGTCGTCAGCGCTCCGAAGAGCCCTCTGGCGCGCCCGTTCACCGAGACGCAGGCGAAAGGTTTACAAGCCCTGCAAGCCGCAGTGGGCAACTCGCCGCTCGTCGTGGAGTACAACAACCTAACCGGCACGCCGCGCCACCTCTTCAGCCACACCGGTTATCTCACCGCCCCGAGCGGCGACGACGCGGAACAGATCGCGCGCGGGTTTATCCAACGCTGGCAAGGCATCTTCCGCTTCAGTTCCGCCGATCTCGGTTCCCTGCAACTCAAGAGCCGTTCGCACATCCCGGACATCGGCACGGACGTGCTGGTCTTCGAGCAACAGGTCGAGGGCGTGCCGGTTTACAAGGGCGAAGTGCTCGTCAACGTCAACCGCGACGGGCGCGTCTTGAGCGTCGGCAGCGACAGTTTCCCGCAGTTGAAGGTGACGAACGCGGTGGCTATCTCGCCCGAGGCAGCCATCGAATACGCCGCCAGAGACATGGGGCTGTCGGGCTACTCCGGCCAGTCGCTCGGCGAGACTCGCGTGCGCGCCGCCTACGGCACGGCTGCCGAGCGCTACACCGAAGGGCAGAAATTCAGCGGCGGCAATCTCTTCACGGACGACATCGTCGTCACGCGCACCGTCTTCCCGATGGGCGCGGAGGCGCGCCACGCCTACAAGTTCGTTCTCATCACGCCGCAGTTCTCGGGCATCGGGTGGCAGAACGTCGTGGATGCACAGACGGGCGAAGTGCTGCACCGTTTCAGCCTGACGATGTTTCAGGGCAAAAGGAAAAGAGAGGGCGGCAAGAACGTCGCGCGCACCGGGCAGGCCGACTTCGGCCCGCCGGGAGGCGGCCCCATTGACAGCCGCCGCGGCACCTACAGCCCCAACGTGCAAGACATGGTCGAAGGTTTCAACTCGCCGGGGACGGCCAGCGCTTTAGTCTTCGACGCTGCGCCAACCGCGCTCGGCGGGCGCAGGTGCACCCAAACGGCACTACCCGAAAGCCCGACTTTCGACTCGAACTGCGGCGGCGCGACAACGGCGCAGGCGAAGGCTTACGGTCGTCCCTCGGCGCGCGGCCAGCGCCCCGGCTACCGCCCGGACGTGATGGACCCGGCCACCATACCGCGCAACAACGGGCGCGGCTTCCAGGAAGGGATGGTGCGCGCGCGCGTCGAGAATCCGTTCTCCGTCGTGGGCGGCGCCCTCTTCGACCTCGTCTACAACACACCCTTCGCGCAGGTGCAGCGCGGGATGCCCGACGCCTTGAACCCGTCGCCCGGTTCGCTCTTCGGCTGGTACTACCTGCCGACCGACACGGGCGGGCAGGAGATCACGCTCGAAGACACCAACCGCGCCACGACCCGGAGCTTCGGCTACACGATGACGCCGGAAGCCAAACGGCGCAACGTGCCGGAAAACTCCCCCGGCCCCTGCACGGGCGCGGACGCGACGCGCGAGTGCGACCAGCCTTTCTCGGCCACGCTCACGCCGCTCGCCTCGTCGGTGACTCTCCCCGACGGGCGCACGCTTACCCAGGTCTTCCAGTCGAATTATACCGAAGGCAACAACGTGCTCGTCGCGGACGACCGCGCTAACGATAACGCAACCACCATCGGCATTCGCGGCTACGACCCGAACCGCCAGTTCACCGCCTCGCGCTTCGTCTTCACCAACAGTTACGAGTTCGGCGGCGCCGACCCCAACAACCAGCCGTCTCCGGGCGTCAATTGTCCGCCGTTCGTAGTCTGCCCCGTCAACTTCCCGGCCTCGTCCAACCCGGACGTTTATCCCGGCACGCTCGCGCTCTTCTACTACAACAACATCGTCCACGACTATCTCTACAACCTCGGCTTCACCGAAGGCCTGTTCAACATGCAGCAGGACAACTTCGGCAGGGGCGGCATTGGCCGCGACGCCGTCGACGCGCAGGTGCAGGACGGCTCCGGCTTGAATAATGCCAACATGTTGCCGACGGCTGAAGGCTCGCGCCCGCGCATGCAGATGTTTCTCTTTACCGAGTCGGGATTCCGCCGCGCCGACGGTAGTTTCGACTTCGACGTGGTGGCGCACGAACAGATGCACGCCATCAACAACCGCGCCGTCGGCAAGGGCGACACGGGCTGCGTCGGCAACGGTCTGGTCGGCGAGTCTGGCGGTCAGGGCGAAGGCTGGGGCGATTACCTGGCCGACTCGATGGGCGACGACGACGCCATCGGCGAGTACGTCACAGGCGAGTTTGACGTTGCCATCCGCCGCCTCCCCGTCACCAACTACCGTTGGGCTTACGGCTCGATCAACGGTAACGGGTTGACGCGCCGCGACCGCAGCTACAACCCGGCAGCCGTGCCCGATACTGATCCGGGCGCCACGCCCTTTGAGACGCACGACACCGGCGAGGTCTGGAGCGCCACGCTCTGGGACATGCGCGAGTTGCTGATCATGAAAGACGTTAACGGCGTCTTCTTCGACGGCATGCGTCGCCTCCACGCAGATCAGAATACCGGCACGGGCGCGCTGTTCTATATCGGCAACCGGCGTGTGCGGTCGAAGGATGCCAACCACCCGATTGACTACCGGCCTGAGTTCGAGACGACTAAACCGAACGCAGACCCGACGCTGCCGCCGGTTCCGAACATCAGACCCGCCGAGCACATCGTTCGCCCCGGTATGATCGCGGCGGAGATTCAAGGCGCGGGCGGCGCGCGCACCGGGCCGAAGGCGACCGCCCTGCGCAACGGCGCGCTTCTGGCCGATAGGCTGATGATGCGCGGCATGCAACTCTCGCCCTGCAACCCGACCTTCGTTGACTCGCGTAACTCGATCCTGCTGGCCGACCGCGAACTGACGGGCGGCGAGAATCGCGCCATTATCTGGCGCGCCTTCGCCAGCCACGGCGTCGGCCTCCTCGCCCAGTCGTCCTCGAACGGCGGCGCGGGCGGCACGGTCGTCGAAGACTTCAACGTCCCGGCGGGCGTTACGTCGTGTGAGCAGAACGGGCCGCTCGCGGCTCCCGAGTTCTCGCTCACGAATACGCTTCCCAACACCGTCACCATCACGATCCAGCCTCAAGGAGGCGCGGCTCGCTTCATCATCTCGCGCTCCGAGAATCCGAACGGGCCTTACACCGTCGTCGCGGATGTCGCGCCCAACCCCGTCACCCCGACAATCTATAACGACAACAACAATGGTCAGGGTCTCGTGGTCGGCCAGACCTACTACTATCAGGTGCGCGCGGCTCGCGACGCCGAGATGAATTGCGTCTCGACCTCGCAAACCAAGAGCATCACGGTCACGATTGGCGTGATAGATCCGCCCGCGCCGGTCTTCTTCGGCGTCACCGAAGTCTTAGACCCGGAGGCTTGCAATACGCTCGTCGTCGGTTGGGGGCCTGCGACTTCAACCAACCTGAATAAGGATATCGTCTATGATGTCTACCGCGCCGAAAGAGCGTTCGATCCCGGCCCGACCGCCGCGAACCCGGCAGCTCCGGACGACGCGCCACTGGAACCGACCTTCGAGCCGACGGCGTCCAATCGCGTCGCCCAAGGTCTGCGCAACCTGACCTTCATCGATACCGGTCTCAAGATAGACCGCGTCTATTACTACATCGTGCAGGCGCGCGATGTGAACGCCAATAAGGTAGACACGAATAACACCGGCAACCGGCGTGCGAAGTTCAACGCGCCGACCGCGCCCAAGGTGACGGACACGCCGGTCTTCGCCTTAGAGACCTTCGAGGCGGCGACCGCCGATACGCGCTTCACGCCTCCGCTCGTCGAGGCGGGCAACGATCCGAAGGGCGAGATTCCCAACTTCCAGCGCGTCACGGGCGTGCAGGTTTCCACCGGCTCGGAGGTCGTCACCCAAACTTCGATGATGTACGGGCCGGACTTCAACCCGAGCGAACCACAGCAGTGCGGTTCGATGGGCGGCGGCCAGAGCGACTTCTCCACGACCATCGGCCCGCTCACCCTGACCCCGACTTCAATCATGGAGTTCGATCACTTCTTCAACACCGAAGAGGCGTTCGACGGCGGCGTGATGGAGATCAAGGTCGGCGGAGATGCGACCTTCAACTCGACCCCGTACCCGGACGAAGTGACCACCTTTGACCTCGGCAACTTCATCGTCGAGGGCGGCTACAACAGCCGGCTCAACGGCTCGCTGGAAGGCGTCGCCAGAGGCTCGATCCTGCAAGGGCGGCGGGCTTACTCGGGTTCCAAGACGCTCCTGGAACATGTCCGCGTCCCGCTCGAAGCCTTCGCGCCCGGCGGCATGCACAACCCGGCTGGCTTGCCCGTGCGCATCCGCTTCCGCATGACTTCGGACGTGCTCAGCATCCCGTCGTGCAACGCGGGCTGGTTCATAGACAATCTGGTCATCAACAATCTCGACCCGACCAGTTGCACCGCGATCCAGCCTCCGGCAATCGGCGATCTCATCATCAGCGAGTTCCGCCTGCGCGGGACGAACGGCGCGAATGACGAGTTCATCGAGCTCTACAACCGGACGGAAGCGCCCATCGTCGTCTCCGCCTTCGACGGCTCGGGGGGCTTCGCGCTCGCCGCGCCTAATTCGGAAGGCGTGTTGACCACTATCGCCACCGTGCCGAGCGGCAGAATCATCCCGCCGCGCGGCCATTTCCTCATCGCCAACAACGGTGCGGGCGGCTACAGCCTGTCGAACTACGGAGGCACAGGCAAGGCCGCGCCCGACATCACTTACACGAACGACATCCCGGACAACTCCGGCGTCGCGCTCTTCAGAACCACTACGACCGCGCAGTTCACCATCGCCAACCGGCTCGACGCCGCGGGCTTCAGCACGGCCAACGAGTTGTACCGCGAGGGCGTGGGACTCCCGCCCATCGGGGCTCCGAACGATGAGTACAGCCACGTCCGCAATCTGACGAGCGGCTTACCGCAGGACACGAACCAGAACGCCAACGACTTCCTGTTGGTGCATACGGGAGGCGCGATCCTCAACGGTGTGCAATCCATCCTCGGCGCGCCGGGGCCGGAAAACAGGGCGAGCCAGATTCAGCGCAACGCTGTCGTCAAGGCTTCGCTCATTGACCCTGCGTGCGCCGGATTTGGCGGGCCGAGCAGTGCCTGTGCCAAAGTCCGCACGTCGCAAGGCGCAGGGCCGAATGCGGCCTTCGGCACGCTCCTGTTACGACGCAAGTTCACGAACAGGACGAACGACTTCATCCGGGAGTTGCGCTTCCGCGTAGTGAACATCACCACGCTGGGCAACAGGGTGAATGGCGAAGCCGAATTGCGTGTCCTATCCTCAGCCGATGTCACGGTGAAAGACTCGAATAACGGTGATGTCGCCCTGGAGGCCTTGACGCTGGAAGAAAATCCGCCAGCGCAACCGAACGGCGGCGGACTTAATTCCACTCTGCGCGCCAGACTGGGCAGGCAACTGTCTCCGAACAGCACCATTAACGTCGAGTTCCGTCTCGGCGTGATGCAGGACGGCAACTTCCGCTTCCTCGTCAACGTCGAAGCGCTGCCGTAAACCCGTAACCCGCGCCCTCCTTGCGGCCTGAGTTACACAAACTTGCCCGCGCCGCCGCTAGACTCTTTTGAGTTTAGCGGCGGCGCGGTTTTGTTCGCTGTCTCCGGTTACGAAAGTGCGCGTCGCCCGAGAAAACTAACTTGCCTCCTGTCAGCAGTAAAGTCGTTTGACCTGAGAGAGTGGTTGACACGCGCCCCTCTCCAACATATAGTGTGCCTCTCCCGCGCCGCGCCTAGCGGCTGTGCTTTTAGAGAAAAAGGTCAGCATCCCCTATCAGCGTAAAGTTGCACGAATGTTCAGACTACAACGTTTAGAAATCACCGGCTTCAAATCCTTCGCCGACTACACCGACCTCGTCTTCACGGGCGAAGGCATCACCGGAGTCGTCGGCCCGAACGGCTGCGGCAAGTCCAACGTGGCCGACGCCATCGCGTGGGTCCTCGGCGAGCAGCGCGTCAAACACCTGCGCGGCGCGGAGATGAAAGATGTCATCTTTCAAGGCTCGCGCAACCGCCAGCCGAGCGGCATGGCCGAAGTCGTCCTCCATCTCGTGCGCGACGAAGCGACCGACGAAGAGCCGGACATAGACGACATAGATTCCACGCTCGAAGAGATAGACGAGCGCAGCGAACTCGTCGAAGAAAAACTTTTGCCGGAAGTCGCTACGGCGACGGCAGCGACTGAAACTCCTGACGCCGGTGCGTCCGTCGCAGTCGCGGTGGCGACGCCGCCGGAGTTGATGACGATTTCGGGTGAGACAATTGATGAGATAGCTGCTAACGGAAATGAAGCAGCCGTCGCGGTCGTCGCCGGCAATCAAAGTGCCGAAGCGTTGACCGCGAAAGCCCAGCAACATCACAAACGTCATTGGCGTCCGCGTCGTCTCGCGCTCGGCTTCGCGCCGGGCGAAACGGTGACGGTGACGCGCCGCCTCTATCGCGACGGCGAGAGCGAATACCTTTTGAACGGGCGCAACTGCCGCCTGCGCGACATACAGGATTTATTTTCCGGCACGGGTTTGGCGGGCGCGCACTACGCGATCATCGAGCAGGGGCGCATCGGGCAGATTCTTTCGGCCAAGCCGATGGACAGGCGCTCGCTGATTGAAGAAGCGGCTGGCATCACGAAGTTTCGCGTGCGGCAACGCGCGGCGGAAGCGCGTCTCGAAGGCGCGCGCTCGAATTTGCGTCGCGTCTCGGACATCGTTTCGGAGATCGAGCGACAGGTAGGGAGTCTGCGCCGTCAGGCGGCGAAGGCGCGACGCTACCGCACGCTGCGCGAAGAGTTGCGCGAACTTTTGCGACACGTCTATGCGGCTGACGAGCGTGCGCTCACGGCTTCGCTCGAAGAACTACGCACGCACCTTGCCGCCTCAGCCGACGAAGTGGCGTCGCTCGCCGCCAGGCTGGAAGCGCACGAGGAGGAAGCGCGTCGCGCCACTGCGGAAGCGCGCGAGTGTGAAGAAGAACTCGCTGCGGCGCGCGCCTCGGTCGCGGACGCTGTCTTGCAGCGCGACCGGCGCGAGCGCGAACGCACTTATCAACAGGAGCAGGCCGCGTCTTTAGAGCGTCGCGTCTCGGACATCACGGGGCAGATGGAGATGGTGCGCGAGCGCCTGGCGACGGTCGAGCGAGAGCGCGAAACTTTGCGCGAAGGCGATGCGCAGTTGCGCGTCGAAGCCGAGACGACCGCGCGCGATTTGCAGGAGGCCGAAGCGATTTACGCGCGCCGCATCGGTGAAGTACAGGAGGCCGAGACGCGCATCGAAGCGGCGCGCGCCGAACTTCTCACGCACACGGCAATCGCCGAACGCCTCTCCGAGATCAACCGTCAGTTGGAGGCGACGCTCGAACGCTTGGCCTTGCAGGCCGAAGGACTTGAGCACGAAGGCGAACGCGCGCGCGACGCGCACGCACAGTTCACCGCGCAGGCTGACGTGCTGAACGAAGAAATTAAGGACGCGCGCACGCGTCTCGACGTGCTCGGTGTCGAACGCGGCGCGGCGTCGGAAGGCGTGAACGCCGCGCGCACGCTCGTTTCGGCGACGCTCACGGAATACGCGCGCATGCGCGAAGAGGCCGCGCGCGTGCGCAACCGCCTCGACACGCTCGCCGAACTCGACGAGAAGCGCGCGCTCTATTCGCAGGCCGTGCAGCGCATCTTCTCCGCCGAACACGCGGACGAAGCGGAGATCGATCCGTCGAAAGATTTTCACACCATCGGCACGCTCGCGGACATGCTTCACGTCGCGCCGCAGTGGGAGCACGCCGTCGAGAGCATCTTCGGTTCATACCTGCAAACCGTGATCGTGCCGACGCCGGACGACGCCTTCCGCGCCGCCGCGTGGCTCGAAGCGAACAACGCCGGTCGCGCTACCTTCCTCGTCGCCGGACTCCACGGCGCGAGCATGAACGCGGACGACGATTATCTCTCACGCGGCACACTGGCCGAGGACACGTTGACGGGGCTTCGTCTCGGCGACCTGCTCGGCGCGCCGCGCGAGATCGCGTCCGTCCTCGCGCGCACGCTCCCGCGCGAAATGGGCGCGCGTTTGAGTGACGACCTCGAAGGCGCGATGACGCTCTCGTTCACGACGGGCGACATGTGCGTCACGCCGCGCGGCGAGTGGGTGGCGGGCGGGCAACTCTTAGGGGCGGGCAACCCGCATGCGGTCGAAGAGGGCACGGGGCTGCTGGCCTTCAAACGCGAGATGCGCGAACTCGAATCCCGCGCCGCAGACCTCGCTTCGGAAGTCGTCTCGGCGGAGGATTCCGTCAGCGCGGCACGCGCGCGCCTCGTCGAACTGGAAGACGCGCTCGTCCTCGTCGCCGAGCAGATCGGGCGCGAGGAGCGCGAGCAGGTGGCGCGCGAGTTGAACCACGCGCAACTCGCGCAAGAGATCGAACGCGCCGCGCGGCACTTGCGCGTTGTGGCCGACGACGCGGCGCGGCTCGCCGAAGAGCGGCGCGAGTTGGAAGCGCGGCGCACGCTGGGGCTGGCGGAGGCCGAGGCGGCCGAAGCGGCGCGTCTGGCCGCCACGCAATCGGTCGCGGAAGCGGCGGAACGGCTGGCCGCCCAACGCCGCGCCGCCGAAGTGGAAGGCGAACAGTTGAACCGGCAGCGCATGGCGTCGGCCGCCGCCGCCGAGCGTCGCCGCGCGACGGCCGCCGAACTCCGGCGCATGGAGGCGGAGAACGCCGACCTCGAAGCGAGACTCGAACGCCACGCCGCCGAGATCGAAGAGATGCGAGCACGGCTTGAAGAGTTGCGGCTCGCGATGGCCGAGATGGACGAGACGAGCGGTTCGGTGGAGAGCGAACGCGCCGCGCGCGAAGCGCAAGTGGCGGACGCATCGGAGCGTCTGGCGGAAGCGCGCGCACGCGCCGACGCGCTCTCCGACGAGTTGACGGAGTTGAATCATCG
>DATHBB010000253.1:0-2339 GCA_035296385.1 Pyrinomonadaceae bacterium
CGAGACGGTCGGCGACGCGGCGCGGCTCGTCGAACCGACGGACACAGCCGAACTCGCGCGCTCCATCGTCGAACTGTGGCAAAGCGACGCGGAGCGTGCGCGCCTCTCAACGGTCGGCAGAGCACGCGCCGCCGCTTTCACCTGGGAGCGCACGGCGCGCCTGACCTTCGACGTTTACAACGAAGTCATGCACGGCGCGGCGTGGAAGGGACGCGTCGCAAACGCATAATATCTAACGAGGAAGTAGGAACGCGGAACGATGAAGTAAAAGCTGTCCGCTGTCCGTTGTCAGTAGTCAGTTGTTAAGTGGTTATCACGCAATATGCTAAAGGCGGTCTTGAACAACTGACTACGGACTACGGACAAAGAACAGTCTTCAGTTCATCGTTCCGCGTTCCTACTTCCTCGTTTTTCTCTTTGGTCGTCGAACTAAAAAGGCCAGCCCTTTTCAACGGGCTGGCCTCGAAAGTTGTACGCGGCGTGTGCGTCGCGTGGCGTTAGTGGCGGTTGCGATATTCGGCGGAGTAGACGAAGCCCCAGACCATCGTTTTGTAATCGCCCGGGTGCTCGCCGAGATATTTAAGCCAGGCGTTGTAGCCTTCGGTCTCCGGCGCGCGGCGCAGGTAGCCGTAGTATTGCATGGCGACGAAGGCCGGGTCGTACTCTTTCGCGAAGAGTTCGCCGCTCTCGACGATCTTGAACAGCACGGACGCGCGACCCGCCGCCGTATTGTTGGCCGCGAGTTCCGCGATGAGCTGGTCTTTGTTCGCCACCGTGACGCCCGCCGTGGCGAGCACTTTGTTGACGAAGTCCGACGCGGACATGCCAGCGGGGAAGTTCGCCGCGAAATCGCCGCGCGACACCCACGCGGACGCGAAGGCGTTGCGCTTGGCGAAAACTTCGCCGGCGGTCTGCCCCGTCACGCTGCGCATGCCTTCCACGATTTCCGGGTAGGTCGGCAGGCGTCCGAGAGTCGATTTGTAGAAGCGTATGACGAAGAAGCCTTTGAGCGAGAACTCAAGCGACTGGAAGAAGCCCCGCGAGACCTCCACGCGCTTGCCGTTGACACCGCCCAGGCAGTTCGGGTCGCCGTTGCAGCTATTGAGCACGCCCATCCACGAGTTGAACCCGTCGGCGTCGGGGAAGCGGCTCAGGAAGTCTATGTATTGCTGCTGGACGAAAAAGTCGTTGTCGTCAATCGTGATGCGCGTGTTCGTGCCCGGGCGCAGGCGCACGGGTTTGACCTTCACGTCGCCGTAAAACAGTTCCGACGGCAGCGAAGGGTCTTCGGTGACGACTCTGAGCGTGGGCGCGCTCTGGCTCTGCGCGAGCGCGAACGAAGCGCACAGCGCGGTTATAAATATGGCAACGACGAATTTACGCATGTTTCTCAACTCCCGGTGCTCTATAGACGGTGGGACTATTTTTCTGTAGCTTATGGAATCCTTTGGGAGAGCCGGGGCTACTCGAACGCTCTCTTGTGCTCGCGCGTTATGACCCTCGCGGGCGCAACCGAACAGTTGTTATCGTAGCTTGCCCTCAGAGCGTTTGTCAACGATATTGACCCTGCGCGCAGTTTAGACACTCGCCGCCGCGCGCCCGACGAGAAATAAGTTTTCGCGGCGACCGGCGCGCGGGCTGCGACGCGCCTTGCGAGGTGCGCTTCCGAAGAGATGCCGGAAGCGTGCGAAGGCGTTGCCCGTAAGACTTTTAGACGGGAAACCGTCCGCGCGCGGCGTGCGATAACACTTAGAGAAGGAGCGAGACGTTTATCGGCCTGCGTTCGAGAGGAAGGGAAGGCGAAGGCGTGCGGCGGCGGCGTTGGCGGCAGTCGTCGGCGTCCTGGCGCGCACGACGAGCCGACGCGGCGCTCCTCGCTGCGGTCGCGCTGTTCTTCGTCGCGTTCTTCCCGCAGGCGATCTTCGGCGGCAAGTTTCTCATCGCGGGCGACGCCTACTTTTATTCCTACCCGCTGCGCACCGTCGCATGGGAGATGATTCGCGGGGGTCAACTGCCGCTGTGGACGCCGCACATCCTCTCCGGCTACCCGCTCCTCGCGATGGCTCAACTCGCCATCGGCTACCCTTTGACGTGGGGCTACCTCTTCCTTCCCGGCCACTGGGCTGAACAACTCTACGTGCTCGCGCCCTTCCTGCTCTCGCCCATCTTCACCTACGCCTACGCGCGCGAGCTTGGACGCAGCCCGCTAGCCTCGCTCCTCGCCGGACTCGGTTTCGGCTACGGCGGGATGATGTGCAGCGGCATCTCCAACAGCGGCATGCTCACCAACAGCATGCTCTGGCTGCCGCTCATGCTGATCCCGATTGACCGCGCGCGGC